>NZ_CP016382.1:1200000-1500000 GCF_002813635.1 Spiribacter roseus
AGCGTCGGCTGTGTCTCGCGGTTGTCGTTGGCCGGCAGCAGCGGCGTCGTTTCGTCGAGGAACGCCTCAAGATCCTGTCGCAGGCTCTCGAGATCGGCCTCGCAGGCACGCAGCACCTCGAGCGCCGCCGGGTTATCGGTCAGCGCGAGCAGAAGATGCTCCACGGTAAGGAACTCATGACGCTTGTCACGCGCTTCCTTGAAGGCGAGGTTCAACGTGAATTCCAGCTCTTTGCTCAGCATCGCTATCTCACTTACAATCTTGTTGGGAAAACCCGGTCACCCCAGGTCCGGTCGGCCCCTCAGGCCGGCTCGAGCGTGCACATCAATGGGTGGTCATTTTCGCGTGCATAGTCATTGACCTGATCCACCTTGGTTTCGGCCACGTCGCGGCTGAACTCCCCGCAGACGCCCTTGCCCCGGGTATGGACGTGGAGCATCACCTGCGTGGCCTGCTCACGGTCCATGCGGAAAAACGTCTGGAGCACTTCCACCACGAACTCCATGGGCGTGTAGTCATCGTTGAGCAACACGACGCGGTAGAGCGGCGGTTGCTTGACGGTCGGCTCAGCTTCTTCGACCGATAAATCGTCGTCGCGTTTCGGATCGTTCTCTTCAGTCATCAACCGATCATCCCAAGGCTACCTATACGGATATGAGGACACTGACCCGCGAGTAAAAGGTCCATGCCGCATCGCCAGTGTTATTATTTCAGCATGCAGCACACATCACACGTCATTGTCGGTCTGTCGGGCGGTGTCGACTCCGCGGTCAGTGCCTGGCTGTTGAAGGCACAGGGCTACCGGGTCGAGGGCCTGTTCATGAAGAACTGGGAAGACGACGATACCGACACCCACTGCACCGCCGAGGCCGATTTCGCCGATGCCCGCCAGGTGGCGGATACGCTCGGTATCCCGCTGCATCGGGCGAACTTTGCCGCCGAGTACCGTACCGAGGTGTTCGACCACTGTCTGCGCGAGTTCCAGGCCGGCCGAACCCCGAACCCCGACATTCTGTGCAACCAGCGTATCAAGTTCCGGGCGTTTCTTGACCATGCCCGGCGTCTGGGTGCCGATGCGGTGGCTACCGGCCACTACGCCCGGGTGGGGGGCGAGCCGGGCGCACGCACGCTCGAGCGCGCCGCCGATGCCGATAAGGATCAGACGTACTTTCTGTATACACTGGGGCAGACCCAGCTCGAGGCCGCACTGTTTCCGCTCGCCGGGCGCACCAAGCCCGAGGTGCGGCGGCTCGCCGACGAGGCCGGCTTCGAGAATTTCAACAAACCCGACAGCACGGGCATCTGCTTTATCGGCGAGCGCGACTTCCAGGGATTCCTCGGGCGCTACATCGATCGCCGCCCCGGGCCGATCGTGTCACTGGACGGCGAAACCCTGGGCGAGCACAACGGCCTCGCCTTCTACACGCTGGGGCAGCGCCGTGGCCTGAATCTGGGCGGCAGTGCCGCGCACCCCGGGCTGCCCTGGTACGTCGCCGACAAGGACATGGCCGGCAACCGGCTGATCGTGGTGCAGGGCCATGACCACCCGGCGCTGCAGAACGACGGGCTGATCGCCGACCAGTGGCAGTGGGTGGATGGTCGCGGCCCGATGGAGCCGATCCGCTGCACTGCCCGGCTGCGACATCGTCAGGTGGATCAGCCGGGCTGGCTGACACCGCTGGACGACGGTCGCCGGCAGCTCGACTTTGATCAACCCCAGCGGGCGGTGGCCCCGGGTCAGTCGGTGGTGGTCTATGACGGATCGCTGTGCCTGGGCGGCGGCATCATCCAGACGCGGCTGCCGGCTGCGGGGAGCCCGATCCTTGGCGTCGCCTGAGCAAGCCCGTGCCGCGGCGATGGCAGCGGTTTTTCAGGCGCTGGACGGGGTGCGCGACATCGCCGATCGCGGTCAGCACGATGCCGAAGCCACCCGCACCTGCCTGCGCGGACTGCTGGGCGATTACAGCGGCTCCGTGACCGGCCTTTACGGCGGCGATGCCTCGCTGCGGCGGGGGCTGGATCTGCTGATCAGCCATCTCGCCCAACCGCAGTCCATGCACCTGACGCGCTATCTGGTCGCCGTCCTGCAGCTGGAACGGCGGCTGCGTCGCGACCGCGCCCGCCTGACCGCCCTCGCCGCCGGACTTGAGCGCACGCGCCACCAGGCGGATTATTTCGGCCAGATTGACCATGACAGCGTCATCCACCATCTGGGCGACCTGTACAGCGAGCACATCAGCCCGCTGAGGCCCCGGATCATGGTTCAGGGACATGCCCACCACCTGCAGGACAGCCGCAACGCGGCACTGATCCGGGCCCTGCTGCTGGCGGCCATCCGGGCGGCGGGACTCTGGCAGATGAACGGCGGCGGCCGACTGCGCCTGGTGCTCGGGCGTCGTGCCCTCATCGAGACGGCCCGGACCCTGAAGGCCGCGGCGTGACCCCCGGCGTGCGTCGCTGAAAGTGCATGCTCATGGCGGCCGGGTCATGTAAAATAATGGATTCACACGGGTCGACGGACCCCACACAAAGGACGTGCACGATGCGCACGCCGATTCCGGGAGGAAGTCATGAGCAATAGCTACAATGCCCGCGGGACACTGGACGTCAAGGGCAAGCAGTACGAGATCTACCGCCTCGACGCGCTCAAGGACCAGTACGACATCGACCGGCTGCCATTCTCGCTGAAGGTGCTGCTCGAGAATCAGCTGCGCAAGGAGGACGGCAAGAACATCGGTCCCGAGCAGATCAAGGCCATCGCTGAGTGGGATCCGCATGGCGGGCCCGGCAACCAGGTGTCATTCATGCCGGCGCGAGTCGTGCTCCAGGACTTTACCGGTGTGCCGGCCGTCGTGGACCTGGCGGCGATGCGCGATGCGATGAAACGCCTGGGCGGCAATCCCGACCTGATCAACCCCCTTGAGCCGGCGGATCTGGTCATCGACCACTCGGTCATGGTGGATCACTTCGGCACGTCCAATGCGCTCGATCTCAACAGCAAGATCGAGTTCAAGCGCAACGAAGAGCGCTACAAGTTCCTGCGCTGGGGTCAGAAGGCCTTCTCCAACTTCCGCGTGGTTCCGCCCGGTACCGGCATCGTGCATCAGGTCAACCTCGAGTACCTGTCCAAGGGCGTATTCACCAAGGAAACCGAAAACGGCACCCAGGCCTACCCCGACACGCTGGTCGGCACCGACTCGCACACCACGATGGTGAACGGGCTTGGCGTGCTGGGCTGGGGCGTGGGCGGCATTGAGGCCGAGGCCGCCATGCTCGGCCAGCCCATCACCATGCTGGTCCCCGAAGTGATCGGGTTCCGTCTCAGCGGCGAGCTGCGGGAAGGCGCGACCGCCACCGATCTGGTCCTGACCGTGACCGAGCAGCTCCGCAAGAAGGGCGTCGTCGGCAAGTTCGTCGAGTTCTTCGGCGACGGCCTCGACAATCTGCCCCTCGCCGACCGCGCGACCATCGGCAACATGGCGCCGGAGTACGGCGCGACCTGTGGCATTTTCCCGATCGACAAGGAGACCATCGAGTATCTCCGCGTCTCAGGGCGTGACCAGGAAACCATCGACCTGGTCGAGGCCTATGCCCGCGAGCAGGGCATGTGGCGCGAGACCGGCTCGCGCGAGGCGGAATATACCGACGTGGTCGAGCTCGATCTGGGCGACGTCGTACCCAGCATCGCCGGTCCGCGCCGGCCGCAGGACCGGATCCCGCTGACGAATGCCAAGTCGGCCTTCCTCGAGTACCTCGAAGAGGAGCTCACCGCTCGCGGCACCATGCCCGATGCCGAAGAAGCCCGCTTCGAGGGCGAGGGCGGCTCCACGGCCCCGGGTCAGGCGCTCTGGCATGAGAAGGGCGCCATCAAGGTCAACAACGAGGGGGAGGAGTTCATGCTCAAGCACGGCGATGTCGTCATCGCCGCGATCACCTCCTGCACCAACACCTCCAACCCGGCCGTGCTGGTAGCCGCGGGGCTGGTCGCCAAGAAGGCCCGCGAGCGCGGCCTGACCAGCAAGCCGTGGGTGAAGACCTCGTTCGCGCCCGGCTCGCAGGTGGTGCCGGCCTATCTCGGCGAGGCCGGGCTGATGGAGCCGCTCCAGGCACTCGGCTTTGACGTGGTCGGATTTGGCTGCACCACCTGCATCGGCAACTCCGGGCCTCTGCCCGAGCCGATCAGTGAGGCCATCCGCGAGGGCGATCTGAATGTCGCCGGCGTGCTGTCGGGCAACCGGAACTTTGAGGGCCGCATCCATCCGGACGTGCCGGCCAACTATCTGGCCTCGCCGCCGCTGGTGGTGGCCTATGCCCTCGCCGGCAGCGTCGCCAAGGACATCGCCCACGATCCCCTCGAGTACGACGCCGATGGCAATCCGGTGTATCTCAAGGATATCTGGCCCAGCCAGAAAGAGATCTCGGACATCATCGAGGAGTACATCAACTACAAGATGTACCGCGAGCAGTACGCCAACGTGTTCGAAGGGTCAAAGACCTGGCGCGAGCTGCCGGCGCCGGAAGGCCAGACCTACGAGTGGCCGGATTCGAGCTATGTCCGCAACCCCCCCTACTTCGAGGGCATGGACATGGAGCCGGGCGATATCTCGGAGATCAAGCAGGCACGCTGCCTGGTAAAGGTGGGCGATTCAATCACCACCGACCACATCTCCCCGGCCGGCGCCATCAAGGCGGACAGCCCCGCCGGTGAATATCTGCGCTCGCTGGGTATCCTGCCGCAGGACTTCAACAGCTACGGCTCCCGGCGGGGCAACCACGAGGTCATGATGCGCGGCACCTTCGCCAACGTGCGGCTGAAAAACCAGCTGGCACCCGGCACGCAGGGCAGCTGGACCACGTTCTTCCCCACCGGCGAGCAGACCTCGATCTTCGATGCCGCGATGCGCTACAAAGAGCAGGGCACCCCGCTCGTCGTGCTGGCCGGCAAGGAGTACGGCACCGGCTCGAGTCGTGACTGGGCGGCCAAGGGCACTGCGCTGCTGGGCGTCCGCTTCGTCATCGCCGAGAGCTACGAGCGCATCCACCGATCCAACCTGGTTGGCTTCGGCGTGGTTCCGCTGCAGTTCGCCGAGGGTGAGAATGCCGAAAGCCTTGGCCTGACCGGCGAGGAGACGTTCAGCGTCGGCAGTCTCGATTCAGAGCCGGATTCGGTCACCGTCCGGGCAGTGACGCCGGATGGCGAGGTGAAGAGCTTCGAGGCACGGGTGCGCATCGACACACCCACCGAGTGGGGCTATTTCCGCAACGGCGGGATCCTGCACTACGTGCTGCGGGATCTGGCTCAGCGCAGCCACCAGGCCGCCTGACCCACCGCCATCCGGCGGAGACGGAAAACCCGGCCATGTGGCCGGGTTTTTTTATGCCCGATGCGGGAGCCTTAAGCGCCGCCCTTGAGCGCCAGACGGTGGGCATGCAGCAACGGCTCGGTATAGCCACTGGGCTGCTCGCGGCCCTTGAAGACCAGATCACAGGCGGCCTGGAAGGCTGCGCCCCCAAAGCCGGGGCCCATTGGCGTATAGGTCGGATCATCGGCGTTCTGCCGATCCACCACCGCGGCCATCCGCTTCATGGCGGCCATCACCTGATCCTCGCTGACGATGCCGTGATGGAGCCAGTTGGCGATGTGCTGACTTGAGATACGCAGGGTCGCGCGATCCTCCATCAGTCCGATGTCATTGATGTCCGGGACCTTGGAACAGCCGATCCCCTGATCGATCCAGCGCACCACGTAGCCGAGAATGCCCTGACAGTTGTTGTCGAGCTCGGCGCCGATCTCCTCATCGCTCCACTGCGTGTCGGTGGCGACGGGAATTGTCAGCAGATCGTCGATGGTCGCCCGCGACTGGCCCGCCAGCTCGGCCTGCCGGGCCCGAACGTCCACCTGGTGGTAGTGAGTGGCATGCAGGGTGGCGGCCGTGGGTGACGGCACCCAGGCGCAGTTGGCGCCGGCCCGTGGATGGCCGATCTTGGCTTCGAGCATATCGGCCATGCGATCCGGCATCGGCCACATCCCCTTGCCAATCTGGGCATGATCCGGCAGCCCGCAGGCCAGCCCGGTATCCACATTCCAGTCCTCATAGGCATTCAGCCAGCGCGACTGCTTCATGGCCGCCTTCCGGATCATCGGCCCGGCCTCCATGCTGGTGTGGATCTCGTCGCCGGTGCGATCGAGGAAGCCGGTGTTGATGAAAATCAGCCGCTCGCGGGCCGCCTCAATGCAGCGCTGCAGGTTAAGGGTGGTGCGCCGCTCCTCGTCCATCACGCCGATCTTGAGCGTGTTGTCGGCCAGCCCGAGGATCTGCTCGACGCGGGCGAACAGCGCCACGGTCAGCGCCACCTCGTCGGGTCCATGCATTTTCGGCTTGACGATATAGACGCTGCCAGTGCGGCTGTTGCCGCCGTCGCGCTGCAGGTCATGCATGGCGATCATCGCGGTGCACAGGGCGTCGAGGATCCCCTCCGGGATCTCGTTGCCCCGGGCGTCGAGGACCGCCGGCGTCGTCATCAGATGCCCGACGTTGCGGACCAGCATCAGGCTGCGTCCGGGTAGATTCAGCGGCTGCCCGTCGGCCCCGGTGTAGGCACGATCGGGATTGAGGGTTCGCACGACCTCGCGGCCCTGCTTGTAGAAGCGCTCCTCGAGGTCGCCCCGCATCAGCCCCAGCCAGTTGGCATAGACCTGTGCCTTGTCCTCGCCGTCCACCGCGGCCACCGAATCCTCACAGTCCTGGATCGAGGTGACCGCCGATTCCATGACCAGATCGCGCACGCCGGCGGGGTGAGTCCGGCCAATGGGATCATCGGCATCGATGCTGATCTCGACATGCAGGCCATGACGCCGCAGCAGGACGGCTTCGGGGGCCGATGCCGTCCCGGCGTAACCCACCCACTGGTCGGGGTCCGCGAGGCCGGTCTCGCCGCCTCCGGTCAGGGTCACGCGCAGTGTCTGGTCGCCCTCGCCGGCCGCCACCCGGTAGGCCGTCACATCCGCGTGACTGCCCGCCGCGAGCGGAAAATTGGCGTCCAGGAAGGCGGTCGCCCAGGCCACGACGTGGCGGGCACGGTCCGGGTTGAAGGCCGTACCGCGCTCAAGCCCCTCGCTGTCGGGAATGGCATCGGTGCCGTAGAGCGCATCATAGAGACTGCCCCAACGGGCATTGGCGGCATTCAGGGCGTAGCGGGCGTTGTTGAGCGGCACCACCAGCTGCGGACCGGCGATGCGGGCGATCTCGTCGTCCACGTTCTCAGTGCTGACCTCGACCGCTCCGGTGGGCGGCTGCAGGTAGCCGATTTCTTCGAGGAACCGCCGATACGCGGCGCTTGAATGCTCGCCGGGGTGGGCGCGATGCCACTCATCGATCTGTCGCTGCAGGGTATCGCGATGCGCGAGGAGGGCATGGTTGCGGGGGCCGAGCTCGTCGACCAGTTCCGCAAGGCCTTCCCAGAACCGGGTCTCGTCAACGCCCGTGCCGACGATCGCCGCCTGGCCGATCAAATCGTCCAGGGGTCTCGCTACCTGTAATCCCGCCCGCTCGACACGCTCAGTCATTGACTCTTCCCCGTCACCGTTGGTGTGAATTTTGTTCTCTAATGGCGTCCAGCTAAAATAAAACACAACGCGAGGAGGATGAACCCCATGAGTGATCAGCATTACGACACGCTCGTCCTCGGCAGCGGGCCGGCCGGCGAAGGCGCGGCGATGAAGCTTGCCAAGGGCGGTCAGCGTGTCGCCATGATCGAGCGGCTGAGCGAGGTGGGCGGCGGCTGCACGCACTGGGGCACGATTCCTTCCAAGGCGCTGCGCCACAATGTCCGCCGGCTCATGGAGTACAACAGCTCCGCCCTGTTCCGCGAGGCCGGCGAGCCCCGGCATGTGTCATTCCAGACCATGCTGCGTCACGCCCGGTCGGTCATCGATCAGCAGGTCGGCCTGCGCAGTGGGTTCTATCTGCGCAACAACGTCCCGGTGCTTACCGGCGAGGGGCGCTTCGAGGACGAGCACACCCTCGCGCTGACCGGTGCGGACGGCCGCACCGAGCGCCTGACGGCCCGGCATTTCCTGATCGCCACCGGTTCACGGCCCTATCGCCCGGCGGATGTTGATTTCACTCATCCACGCATCTGCGACAGCGACCAGATCCTGTCCCTGGAACATACGCCCCGCAGCCTGATCATCTATGGTGCCGGCGTCATCGGCAGTGAATACGCCTCGATCTTCCGCGGCCTCGGCGTCAAGGTCGACCTGATCAACACGCGTGAGCGCATGCTGGCGTTTCTTGACGACGAAATCTCCGATGCCATCTCCTATCATCTGCGTGAGCACGGCGTTGTCATCCGTCACCGCGAGCAGTACCAGTCCATCGAGGCCGACGACGACGGCGTGACCCTCTACCTGCAGTCGGGCAAGCGGGTGCGCGGGGACCTGCTGCTGTGGGCCAACGGGCGCAGCGGCAACACCGATGGCATGGGGCTGGAGCATATCGGCATCCAGCCCAACGGTCGGGGTCAGGTGGAGGTCAACGACGACTTCCAGACCGCGCAGCCATCGATCTATGCCATCGGCGATGTGGTGGGGTATCCGAGTCTGGCCAGCGCCGCCTACGACCAGGGGCGCTACGCGGCGACCCATATGCTCGAGGGACACTGCGAGTATCGGCTGGCGCATGACGTACCCACCGGCATCTACACCATCCCCGAGATCAGCTCCGTCGGCCGCACCGAGGGCGAACTCACCGATGCCCAGATCCCTTATGAGATCGGCCACGCCTTTTTCAAGGATCTGGCGCGGGCACAGATCTCGGGACAGACGGTGGGCATGCTCAAGCTGCTCTTCCACGCCGATACGCTGGAGCTCCTCGGCATCCACTGCTTTGGCGACCAGGCCGCCGAGATCGTCCACATCGGCCAGGCGATCATGGCGCAGCCGGCCCCCAACAACACCCTGCGCTACTTCATGAACACCACATTCAATTATCCGACCATGGCCGAGGGCTATCGCGTCGCCGCCCTCAACGGCTATAACCGGGTCGCCTGAACCGAGGCAGAGCGCGCACGTAACCTCATCGCAACCGAACCGGTTTATGCTGGGCGGCGACTTTAAAGGACAGCGACGCAATGCAATCGGACAACCTCCACCACCCCGGGCTCTACCTGAACCGTCAGTTGAGCCTCCTGGCCTTCAATGAGCGGGTCCTCGCGCAGGCGGCCGACGACTCCAATCCGCTGCTCGAGCGGCTCAAGTTCCTCTGCATCGCAAGCTCGAACCTGGACGAATTCTTCGAGATCCGGGTGGCGGGTCTGCGCCAGGCCCGGGAACTTGGCGTGGGCCAGAGCGGGCCGGACAACCGGACGCCCCAGCAGGTGCTGCGCGAGATCAGCGAACGCGCCCATGCCCTCGTGGACGAGCAGTACCGGCTGCTCAATGATGAGGTCACCCCGGCGCTGGCCGCGGCGGATATCCGCTTTCTGCGCCGCAACGAATGGACGCAGGCGCAGCAGGACTGGATCCGCAGCTATTTCGAGACCGAGCTCCTGCCCATCCTCAGCCCGCTGGGGCTGGATCCGGCGCATCCGTTCCCGCAGGTCCTCAATAAAAGCCTCAACTTCATCATCTCGCTGGAAGGCAAGGACGCCTTCGGGCGCAGCAGCGGCATGGCGGTGGTCCAGGCGCCACGGGCCCTGCCCCGCATCATCCAGCTGCCACCGGAGCTCGATGGCGGCGGTACCTACGACTTCGTGTTCCTGTCCTCGGTCATCCACGCCCATGTCACCGACCTGTTCCCGGGCATGAAGACCACCGGCTGCTATCAGTTCCGGGTGACGCGCAACTCGGACCTGTATGTCGACGAGGAGGAAGTGGATGACCTGCTCCGGGCCATGGAGGGCGAGCTGCCATCACGGCGCTATGGCGATGCCGTGCGCCTCGAGGTGGCCGCCAACTGCCCCGAGCACATGGCGCATTTCCTGCTCGAGGAGTTCGAACTCGAGCCCGAGGCCCTCTATCAGGTCAACGGACCGGTCAATCTCAACCGGCTGTTCGCGGTCTGTGACCTGGTCGACCGGCCCGACCTCAAGTACCCGGCCTTCAAGCCCGGGTTGCCGGCGGAACTCAGCCACACCGGCGATATTTTCAAGGTCATGCGGCGGCGCGACATCCTGCTGCATCACCCCTTCGAGTCGTTCGCCCCGGTCATCGAGCTGCTGCGCCAGTCAGCCCAGGATCCCGACGTGCTGGCGATCAAGCAGACCCTGTACCGGACCGGCCCCGACTCGGCGGTGGTCGATCATCTGGTCACCGCCGCGCGCAGCGGCAAAGAGGTGACCGTGGTGGTGGAGTTGCGCGCCCGATTTGACGAGGCGGCCAACATCGGGCTTGCCAACCGGCTGCAGGAGGCCGGTGCGCATGTGGTCTATGGGGTGGTGGGTCACAAGACCCACGCCAAACTGATGCTGATCGTACGCCGGGAAAGCGGTCGGCTGCGCCATTACGTCCACCTTGGGACCGGCAACTACCACTCACGCACGGCCCGGCTCTACACCGACTATGGCCTGATGACGACCCGCCCGGCCATTGGCGAGGACGTCCATCGCGTGTTCCTCCAGCTCACCAGCCTCGGCAAGGTCTCGGCGCTCAGTCATCTGCTCGAGTCACCGTTCACCCTGCATCCCGGCATTCTCGAGAAGATCGCCCGCGAGCAGCGCCACGCCGAGGCCGGCCGACCGGCCCGGATCATCATCAAGGTCAACTCGCTGGTCGAACCCAAGGTCATCCGGGCGCTGTACGCGGCATCCCAGGCGGGTGTCGGGATCGACCTGATCGTGCGTGGCATGTGCTGCCTGCGTCCCGGCGTCGAGGGGGTCAGTGACACCATCCGGGTGCGCTCGGTCATCGGGCGGTTCCTCGAGCACACGCGGGTGTTCTACTTCGCCAACAACGGCGACCCGGAGCTCTACTGCAGCTCGGCGGACTGGATGGAGCGCAACTTCTTCCGGCGCGTCGAGGCGGCCTTCCCGCTCCTCGATGCCGAGCTCCGCGACCGGGTGCTCGCCGATCTGCAGACCTATCTTGCGGATAACACGCAGGCCTGGGTGCTGGATGCCGATGGTGAGTACCGCCGCCTCACCCCCGGGGCCGATGAGACCGGCGTGAGCGCCCAGACCGCGCTGCTCCAGGGCTACGGCGAGGACGGCTGATCAGTCGCGATTGATCCGCAGGCGAAAACCCGCTGCCTCGAGAAAGCCGGCCTCCTCGCTCAGGTCGGCTTCAACCAGCGGGTTGTCATCCAGCCAGCCGGCGGGAAAGCGCACGGTGAGCTTGCGCCCGGCAGCCTTGAGAGTGAGTGCCGGCAGGGGTTCGTCGCTGCGCGCGCGCTGCAGGGTCACCGCAAGACGCAGCAGTACCGCCAGTCGGACCGAGGCGGTCTGCCAGTCCTCGGGCAGCTCACGGAAGGCATTACGCGGGAACTTGCGTCGATGGGCCCGGATCAGCGTGGCCAGCAACTGCTGCTCCTCGCGGGCGAAGCCGGCCAGGTCGCTGTGCCGCACGATGTACTCGCCGTGTTTGTGGTACTGGCTGTGGGAAATGTCCAGGCCGATCTCGTGCACCCAGGCGGCCCACTGCAAGGTATCCCGAGCGGCCGGTGTGACCAGCCCCCAGTCGGTCGCCACCTCGCCGCGCAGGGAATCGGCCAGCGTTGCCACGCGACGCGCCTGATCCTGATCGACGTGGTAGCGCTCGGCCATCGCCCGAACGCTCGCCGTGCGCACGTCGGCATGCCGGATCCGCCCGATCAGATCAAATAACAGCCCCTCGCGCAGCGCCCCATCCGCGGCCTCCATCTGCTCGAGACCGAGTTGCTGGAAAGCACCCAGGAGCACCGCCAGCCCACCGGGCAACACTTCAGCCCGCGAGGCATTGACGCCATCCAACTTCAGGCGCTTGATATCGCCCGCCTTGACCAGCGCCCGGCGCAGCTTCTGCAGCCCCTTCGGATCAATCCCACCGGCGGTCCAGCCATTTTCGCGCAGGCACCGCTCAATGGCGCGAATGGTCCCGGAGGCACCGATGGCCCGCTCCCATCCCAATCGCCGGTAGCGATCGGCGATTGGCTCAAGCTCCCGACGCGCGGCGATCTCGGCCTGCCGCAGGCGTTTGTCGGTGATCACCCCGTCACTGAAGAACCGCTGCGTGGTGCTCACACACCCCATGTGCAGGCTTTCCATTTCGCGCGGGACGAAGTGCTCACCAATAATGAATTCGGTGCTGCCACCGCCGATGTCCATCACCAGGCGGCGATCCTCATCATCGGCGATGCTGTGCGCGACCCCCAGATAGATCAGTCGCGCCTCTTCGTAGCCGGAGACGATCTGGATCGGGTGGCCGAGCGCCTGTTCGGCCTCGCGCAGAAACGCCCGGCTGTCACGCGACTGCCGCAGTGTGTTGGTGCCCACCGCCCGCACGGCACCTTCGGGGAGCTCGCGGACGCGCTGACCGAAGCGCTCAAGACAGGCAAGCGCCCGGGCCCGGGCATCGGCGGACAGCCGCTTCTCGGCATCCAGCCCGGCTGCCAGTCGGACCGACTCACGCAGCCGGTCGTGGGTGCGCAGCCCCGACTCATCGGGCCGCGCGATGATCATATGAAAACTGTTGGAGCCGAGATCGACCGCCGCAATTTCATCGGCCTCGTTGACCGGGTCATGGGTGGGCGCTGCATCGACGGCCATCGGTTCTGACTCCCGTTCGTCTAGCCCGACTCGGAATCAATCCGGGCGCGCTCAATGGCCTGCCAGATGTCCGGGTCGGATGAATGGAACATGCTGGTACCCAGCGCACAGCGCACACGCTCGCGGACCGGCAGGGCGGCAAAGCGCTGGCCTTCGATGCAGCTGCGGAGTCTTTCCGCCACACGGGCCGCCTCATCGGCGTCGGCGTCGGGCAATGCCACCAGGAACTCCTCGCCGCCGTACCGGCCCAGCCCATCAATGTCGCGGACGCAGCCCCGCAGCCGCCGCGCGACCTCACGCAGGACGTCGTCGCCGGTGGCATGGCTGTATTCGCGATTGATCCGCTTGAAGTGCACCAGGTCGACAAAGATCACCGCCAGCGGCTGGTCAAGGCGCTCGGCGCGCTGCCACTCCTGGTCGATGAACGCGATGATGGCGCTGCGGTTGCTGATGCCGGTCAGTGGGTCAAGCACCCGCAGGTCATGGGCCTCCTCGCGGGCCCGCTGCAGTTCGATCTGACGGTCCCGCAGCAGGCGTCGCAGCCGGCTGACATGACTGGCGAAAAAGCCGCCACAGGGCACCAGCGTGCTGAGCGCCACCAGATGCAGCAGCTCCACCTGGGCGTTGAACGCCTCCGGCCGCTGCTGCCAGACGGCCCCCACCGCCACGGCATAGCAGAGCAACGCGAAACCGCCCAGCGCGGTGAACTGTCGGGCATTGAGGCGCAGCACCCCAAACATCAGCAACACCAGAAACAGCAGCAGAAGACCGCCCCGGCCGCCGTCCAGCAGGTACATGGTCAGCCCCATCAGCAGACAGACCATGAACATCTGGAGCCCGGTCAGGCTGGGGTCAACGAAACGCTCGTTGCGGCCGCTGCGGAGAAGCGCGTAGAGCCCCGCATTGACCAGCACGATCACCAGGCTCAGAAATTGCCACTCGGGGATCGCCAGCAGCCCCTGACGGACATAAAGGCCCATCAGGGCGATGGCAAGGCCGTAGACGGTGGCCGCCAGCAGGAAGCGTCGCACCCGGAGCGACTGCCGCGGGTCATTACCGGGCAGGATCACCCCTGGCAGGGCATTCATCGCTCCGACTCCATATCGGCCAGCTGGATATTGATGGCGTTCACCGATATCCAGATCTCGCGCACCGACAGGGCCAGCGAGACCATCATCAGAATCAGGCTGAGGCCGAACAGCCACCGGGCCACCAGGACAAACCCGCCGAACAACAGGAACATGCTGGCGACACAGGCCATCAGGCTGCCAACGCCGGCGGCCTGCATGTACTGAATCAACTTCACGCGCCGACGTAGATTATCAATCTGCGCCAGCAGGCTGCGCCGCTGGGTGCTGGAGTAGCGGGCCTGCAGATCCCGGATCAGCGAGGCCAGCGCGAGGAACCGGTTGGTATAGGCCAGCAGCAGCAGGGACACCGCTGGAAACAGCAATGACGGCGTTCCCAGCGTCAGATCCATGCCCTGCTCCCCCTGACGGACGCTTACTGCGCGCCGCTACCCGACTGGCGCTGCGACTGGACATTGCCGCGGAGGGTCTCAAAGCGGTCGATCATCTCCGGGACGCTGTCATCGATATCGGACATGGCGTCGACGATGTCTTCCTGCAGCTGCATCTGGTCGTCCTGAATGCCGCTGTCCTGCATGGCAGTGCGACGCGCCTGTAACAGCGCCTGACGCGTGCTCTGATACTCTTCCATCATCGCCGCGCGGTCTTCCTCGGCCACTTCGCCGCCACGCAGCTCACGGGCGATATCCTGGAGGCGCTTGACGTCCTCCCGGGGGCTGACGCCCTCGTCGCGCATCCGCGACATCATGCGGTCTTCCAGCGACTGCTGACGGTCCGCCAGACCGGGGTTCTCGTTAATCGCCTCCTCGCGGATTGAGGCCAGCGACTGCTGCAGGGACTGCAGCTCCTGGCGGCTCGACGATCCTCCGTCCGAGCTCTGGGCCTGGGCGAGCCCCGTCGCAGCGACTGCGGCGATCGCAAGCGTGAAGACGGCGCGCCGCGTCCAGTGACAAATGGGTAAATGCGACATTGGTGACTCCATCCAGTCTGTTCTGTTCGAATATAAGCCAGCAAAGTACCAGCCTGTTGCGCTGTCGTGTCAACAATCGCTGCGCGATATCAACCAACCACGAGTGCATTCCACCATGAACGATCCGCTTGACCCCTTCCAGCGTTACTGCCGGCCCGATCAATTCGGCTACAGCTCACGGGTGGTGTTTCTTGAGCAGCCCGTTGACTCGACGACTGCTTGGGCTGAAAAGGCCCGGCGCTGGTTCCCCGGTGTGGAGGATTATCTTCAGGCGTATCACCGGGTCGGCAATCCGTGGCTCTGGTCCGATCGGCTGGCTCAGGGGCGGGCCGCCATCGCCCGTGACCTGGACAATCCCGATCATCGCTGCTGGCGCCTCGACCAGGGGGGCGGGCTCGCGGGGTTCTGCGAACTGATCCTGCGTCGCGATGGTCAGGCGGAAATCCTTCACTGCGGACTCGTGCCCGGCGCCCGTGGCCAGGGCCTGGGCCAGCGGCTGATGGGCAGCGCGCTCGCCGGTGCGCAGGCGCTGGGGGCCCGCCGGATCTGGCTGCATACCTGCAGCGAAGACTCGGTGGCGGCACTGGGTTTTTACCAGCGCGCCGGGTTTCGGCCCTTCGCCACGCGCCTGGAGTGGGTGATCGACCCACGGCGTCGTGGGCTACTGGGGGCCGATGCCGGCGATCAGGTCGATCTGCCGTGGACGGGCGCCCAGGCAGTGCGGGCCTTCAACGCGGCTGCAGATGCCGGTTCAACCGCTTCTCGAGCAGCCGAAACCCGCCCAGGATCATGAACGTGAGCAGCACATAGAGCAGTCCGGCGGCCAGAAACAGCTCCATGGGCGTGTAGGTTCGGGCAATGATGGTCCGCGCCACCCCGGTCAGATCCATCAACGTAATGGTGCTCGCGAGCGCGCTGCCCTTGAGCATGAGGATCACCTCGTTGCTGTACGCCGGCAGCGCGATCCGGAACGCCCGGGGCAGGCGGATGCGACGCCAGATCAGCGCCGGGGTCATGCCCACCGCCTCGGCCGCCTCGACCTCACCGCGTGGCACCGACTGAAGGGCCCCACGCAGGATCTCGGCGGTATACGCCGACGTATTCAGGGTAAAGGCGATGATGGCGCACCAGTACGCCTCACTCAGATAGGGCCAGAGAAACGACGTTCGGATCGCCTCGAACTGCCCGCTGCCGTAGTAGACCAGATAGATCTGCACCAGCAGCGGCGTGCCCCGAAAGAAATAGATATGCGCCATGGGCAAGGCCTTCACCCACCCGCGTGGCGAGACACGCGCCATTGCCATGGGCACCGCCAGCACCAACCCCAGGACCCCCGAAACGGCGACCAGCTCAAGGGTCAGCAGGGCCCCCTCGGCGAGCGCCGGCAGGCTCTCGATCATTACCTGCCAGTTCATCCGGCCAGCGTCCTCATGCCATGCGTGGTCCGCCGTTCAAGCCAATGGATCGCGAGCGTGGTGAGCGCCGTCAGCCCCAGATAAATGAAAGCCGCCGCCACATAGAAGGTGAATGGCTCTTTGCTGTAGCCCACCGCCACGGAGGTCTCGCGCATCAGATCCTCAAGGCCGATGACCGAGACCAGTGCCGTGTCCTTGATGAGCGAGAGAAAGATATTGCCGCTGGCCGGCAGGGCGACCCGCCAGACCTGTGGCAGGACAATGCGCCGGAAGATCCGGGCCCGCCCCATCCCCAGCGCCAGCCCCGCTTCGCGATGCCCCGCCGGTATCGTCGCCAGGGCCCCACGGAAGACTTCGGTCATGTAGGCGCCGTAGTTGAACGCCAGCGCGATCACGCCGGCCATGAACGGCGACAGCGCGATATACCCGGTGTAGCCCAGCATCGAGGCGACCGCGTTGATCGCGTTGGCCGCGCCGAAATACACCAGCAGGATCACCAGCAGCTCGGGCAGCCCCCTGACCGTGCCGGTATAGAGCGTGCCCAGCGCCCGCACAGGCGCCGGCCCGGCGGTCTTCGCACTGGCACCCAGCAGACCCAGAATGACGGCACAGGCCATGCTGACGATGGCAAGCTGTACCGTCACCCAGGTGCCAGCGGCGAGCTGCGCGCCAAACCCCTGAAGATCCATGCGCAGTCGCCCGGCGGATCAGTAGATATCGAAGGGGAAGTACTCGGCGTTGATCGCCTGATACGTCCCGTCGGCGCGGATCGCCTCAATGGCCTCACTGAAACGCGCGGCCAGGGCCTCGTCCCCCTTGCGCACGGCGATGGCGATCTTGTCATCGTCGTAGACCGGGTCGCCCTTGAACTCGTAAGCGGCGCCTTCGTCGCTCTCGAGCCACTCGTAGCTCACGTAGACGTCGGCGAGCACGGCATCCAGGCGACCGCTTTCAAGGTCCAGATAGGCGTTCTCCTGGGTGTCGTAGACCCGGATGTCGGCCTCGGGGACATTGTCCTGCAACCACTGGGCGGCAATGGTCGCGCGCTGGGCGCCGATCACGGCATCGGACGCATCAGACGGGCCGAAATCGCTCTCGTTGGGGGCAATGAACTGCAGCTTGTTGGAATAGTAGGGCTCGCTGAAGCTCACGGCCTCCTGACGCTCGGGGGTGATGGACATCGAGGCGATGATGGCGTCGTAGCGACCCGCAATCAGGCCGGGGATGATGCCATCCCAGGACTGGGTGACCAGCTCGCAGTCAGCGCCCATTTCGGCGCACAGGGCCTCGGCGATGTCGACATCAAATCCTTTGACCTCGCCCGAGGCGTCGATGAAGTTGAAGGGCGGATAGGCGCCCTCAGTCGCGATTCGCAGTGTGTCCTGGGCCGATACGGGCAGGGCGATGAGGCTGCCGAGCAGCAGGGCGAACAGGGAACGGATCATGACAGTGTCACTCCTTTGGCTTCCGATAGATGGGTTGCGAGAAATGCGCGACAGCGCTCTGATCGGGGCTGACCGAAGACCTCGGAGGGCGGCCCCTGCTCTTCGATGCGTCCGGCGTCGAGGAATACGACGCGATGGGCGACATCGCGGGCAAAGCGCATCTCGTGGGTCACGATCAGCATGGTCCGGCCCTCTTCGGCGAGCTGCCGGATCACGCCCAGCACCTCGCCCACCAGCTCGGGGTCAAGGGCGGAGGTGGGCTCGTCGAAGAGGATGACGGCGGGCTTCATCGCCAGCGTCCGGGCAATGGCCGCGCGCTGCTGCTGGCCGCCCGACAGGAACGCCGGATAGGCGTCCTTCTTATCGCCGAGCCCGACTTTCTCGAGCAGATGCTCGGCCTCGGCAACGGCCTGACGGCGGGAAAGGCCGGAGACATGGATCGGCGCCTCAATGACGTTCTCAAGCACGCTCATGTGAGGCCAGAGATTGAAGTTCTGGAACACGAACCCGATGCCCGCGCGCACCCGGGTGATCTGCTCGTGGTGGGCGGGGCGCAGCGTACCGTCGCGGCCGGCGCGCAGATCAATGGACTCACCGTTGAACAGGATCTCGCCGGCATCCGGGCGCTCAAGCAGGTTGACGCAGCGCAGCAGGGTGCTCTTGCCCGAGCCACTGGTCCCGATCAGCGCCACCACCTCCCCGCGCCGGGCGGTCAGGTCGATGCCCTTGATGACTTCCAGATCACCAAAACGCTTGTAAATCCCGCGCAGCTCGATCGCGGTCTCGTCCATGGGATTCCCCGGCGATATGACAATGCGATGACTACATTAGCAGCGCAACATGGCGATGTCGCCCAATGCGCTCACGACGTCGGCGGGTGCAGGTCGATGATGATCGGATCGTGATCCGACAGCCGCCAGACGCCATGCCCCTCGCGCGCCAGGTGCGCGGACTCATCGGCATTGATCGGCCAGACGCGGACCGCGGCGATGCGCGCGAGCATGCCGCGGTTGGCCAGTGCGTGATCGAGGTAGCCGGCACGACCGCGGTAGTTGTAGGTATACCGGTCGAGGGGCGTCACATGACGCGCCAGCAGGTCGTGATACCCGGCGGTGGTCCATGCGCCAACCGCCCGCTCGGCTGGATAGGCATTGAGGTCGGCCAGCACCAGCAATGGCGTGTCCGACGCGGGACGGCCCGCCAGCCAGTCGATCATCGCCCGGCTCTGGGCCTGGCGCCGATCCGCCCAGCACCCTTCGCCGCGATCGACATCGCCGCGCTGCGGGCAGCCACCCCGGGACTTGAAATGCGCGGCCGCCACGCGGAATTCAGCCCCCGCCGGCGTCCGGAACCGGGCGACAATGGGCTGCCGCGGATGGACGGGGTGCGCCTGGTGGTCAGCCGTCCGCCGGCTCAGGCGATCGGGGCGATACAGCACGACGCTGCGAATGACTGCGTCACCCCGGCCATCCACGGCCGCCCGATAATCATCCCCCGGCGGCGTCGAGGCGTTCAGCAGGTTGACCAGATTGTCGACGGTAGCGGCATTGTTCTCGACCTCGTGAAGAACCAGCAGATCCGGATCGAGGGCCTGCACAAGGTCCCGCAGGCGCTCGCGCTGGCGCTCGAAGGCGCGCTCGGTTGGTGCACCGCGGCCACGGCGGTCGGTGAAGTAGTTCTGGAGGTTGAGCTGCACCAGGCGCAGGCCCGGCCCGCGGGGTGGCGCCGCCGGGCGCGGATTGCGGGCCTGGAAGGACGGCGGCTCGGTGGGATGAATGCGCCAGCGCCCGAAGGCGCGGGTGAGGATCCCGGTCACCCGCTCGACCCGGTCGCCGGCCCGTCGGATGCCATCCCGGGTGTGCGGAACCGGCCGCGGGTCGCGCCGATAGCTGCCGTCATCGAGGAGCAGGTCCAGCCGCTCGCCGCCCTCAACCCCGTTGTTGGGATGAAACGGCCGCCCGCCCCGGGCGAGGCGCAGACTGCCATAGCGCCCCAGATTGTAGACTTCGGCAATGCTGAGCGACTCGTCGATGCGCACCGGGCGGTCGCGCAGACGTGCGTAGGTCGTCGGATCCCCCGGCTCCAGCCGGACGGGGTCGACCGTACCCACCCCGCAGCGAGACATGGCCACGACCCGTTCGAGCTGGATCCGTCCGCGGTAACGCCCGGTATGGGCGCGGATCCGCAGGCGCGTCTGGCGATCCGGGGTTTCGGCGGTTGCCAGATCGGGGGCATAGACGAAAATCCCGGCCGGCGATGACTCGGAGACCAGATAGAACCCGTTCAGTCCGGAGTCGCCGGGGAAACGCCCGCTGACCAGGGCCTGGACCTCAACCTCCCGGCCGGCCGGCAGGGCCTCACCCTTCAGACCGAGGATTGCCGTGAGCGGAGTCGCCCCCGTTGCCCCGCATGCCGGACGGGCCTGAACGCCGGCGCTGGACAGCGCCAGAACCAGACCGATCAACCCGGCACCCAGCCACCAGCGCCTGCGGTCACCCGACGTTGTCATGCCTCAGACCGCCCGGTGGACATCGCGGATATTGCGCAGACCCACCATCCGCTGCATGACTCCGCTCAGCTGATCGACGTCCGCCACCTCAACGGTCATGACCATGCGCGCCACCTGATCATCAGGATCGGTGCGGGTGTTGACCGCCGTCACATTGATGCCCTCGTTATTGAGCAGCGACGAGATGTCGCGGATCAGACCCGGGCGATCATAGGCCTCGACCACGATATCCACGGGATAGGCACGCCCCGACCCACGACTCCAGCTGACCTCGATGAGGCGCTCCGGCGTCGTCTCCTGCAACCGCCGGATGTTCGCACAGTCGCTGCGATGGACCGTGACCCCCTCATTGCGGGTGATGAAGCCGAGGATGGCGTCACCCGGCGTGGGCTGACAGCAGCGCGCCATCCGCGTCATCAGGTTGCCAACGCCATAGACGCTGATGTCGTCCTCGGGATCCGTGGGGGTCGAGGCACTGCCACTGCGGCGGCGCAGAAGCTGCTCGCGGCTTTCGGGCTCGGCGGGCAGCAGCCGGTCACGCAGCAGATGGGCGATCTGCCCGCCGGTCACATCGCCCCGCCCCAGGGCAGCCAGAAAATCGGGCAGCCGGGCGTAGCGTGACCGCGCGGCCAGTGACTCCAGATTGACGTCGGCAAGCCCCAGCCGATGGAGTTCGCGCTCGAGCAGCTCGCGGCCCAGCTGAATGGTCTTGTCCTGATCCTGCTGACGGAACCAGGCGCGCACTTTGGCCCGCGAGCGGGGCGAGTTGAGATAGCCCAGTGCCGGGTTGAGCCAGTCGCGACTGGGCCGGGCATGGCGGGCGGTGAGGATCTCGACCTGGTCGCCGTTCTGCAGGGAGTGAGTCAGGGGGACCATTCGCCCGTTGACCCGCGCGCCCCGGCAGTGATGCCCGATCTCGCTGTGAATGGTGTAGGCGAAATCCAGCGGCGTGGTGCCCCTGGGCAGGTCGACCACATCGCCCCCGGGCGTAATCACATAGACGCGGTCCTCAAAGATTTCGGCACGGAAACGGTCGATGAGATCGCCATCGGTTTCACTGTCCGGTGTCGATTCGAGTAGCTGACGCAGCCAGGCAACCCGCGCATCGAAGTCGGGATCGGCACTGCGACCCTCCTTGTAGCGCCAGTGGGCGGCGATGCCCAGTTCGGCCTGGTCATGCATCTCGCGGGTGCGGATCTGGACCTCGACGGGGCGTCCACCCTCGCCCATCACGGCGGTATGCAGCGAGCGGTAGTCGTTCTCCTTGGGGCTGGCGATATAGTCGTCGAATTCGCGGGGAATCGGCTGCCAGAGGCTGTGAATGATCCCCAGCGCGGTGTAGCAGGCCGGCACGGTGTCCACCAGCACACGCACCGCGCGCAGGTCGAAGAGCTCGTCAAAACCCAGTCCCTTGCGCTGCATCTTCCGCCAGATGCTGTAGATGTGCTTGGGCCGGCCGCTGATCTCGGCGTTCAGGCCCGCCTCGGCCAGATGCGTGCCCAGACGCGCTTTCATGGCCTCGATGAAACGCTCGCGATCGACCCGGCGTTCGGCCAGCAGCCGGGCGATGCGCTTGTAACTGTCGGGGTCGAGATAGCGGAACGACAGATCCTCGAGCTCCCACTTGATCTGCCAGATGCCCAGCCGGTTCGCCAGCGGCGCGTGCAGGTCGAGGGTTTCACGGGCCACCTGCTGGCGTTCGGCCTCGGGCAGGGCGCCCAGAAGGCGCAGATCATGCAGGCGCTCGGCCAGCACCAGAAACACCACCCGAATATCCCGCGCCATCGCCAGCAGCATCTTGCGCAGCGCCTCGGCACGCGTGCCCTCCTGCGCGCTACCCGACCCCGCATGCAGACGACTGACCTGCCCCATCCGCAGACCACCCTCCACGAGGCTGGCGACCGTGGCGCCGGCCTGCCCGGCAATGGCGGCGAGGTCCGGCCCGCCCGCGTCCGGCAGGTCGTGCAGAAGCCCCGCAATCACGGTATCGGCGTCAAGCTCGAGGCTGCTCAGGATGTCCGCCACCGCGACGGCATGATCGAAGCGGCGGTCCCCGGCCGCACGCCGATCATCACCATAATGAGCGGCGGCGTACTTCCAGGCCGCGGTCAGCCGGGCGCGCTCTTCCGCCCCCGGCGACCGGGGCATGGCGGCGATCCACTCCGCCGCGGACTGATCACCGGGCCGATCGACGACCGGATTGTCGCTCACTTTCACCATGTTTCAGATTCTAGCGCCTATGGGTATTGAATATCCATACAGTACTGTATAGATTAACAGTTACATCGAAGCCATATCGGTCGCCAACCATGAACACGCTGACACCTCGTCAGGATCAGATCCTCCAGCTTATCCAGCGCTTTCTGGCGCGTACCGGCTACCCGCCCACACGCAGCGAAATCGCGGCGGAGCTCGGATTCCGATCGGCCAACGCCGCCGAGCAGCACCTGCGGGCCATCGCGCGCAAGGGTTTCATCACCCTTCAACCCGGCGCATCACGCGGCATCCGCCTCTGCGACCGGGGGGTCGTCGCCAGCGACGATGTCGACGCCGCCGAGGCGGACGGACTGCCGGTGGTCGGCCGTGTGGCGGCGGGCAGCCCCCTACTGGCGGAAGCACATATCGACCACCACTACCGGGTCAGCGACGGTCTGTTCTCGCCGGATGCGGATTATCTGCTGCGGGTCCGCGGCATGAGCATGCGCGACGCCGGCATCCTCGACGGCGACCTGCTCGCCGTGCATTCCACCACCGACGTCCGCGACGGCCAGATCGTCGTCGCCCGCATTCAGGACGAGGTCACCGTCAAACGTTTCTCCCGCACCGGCCATCGGGTCCGGTTGCTCCCGGAAAACCCCGAATTCGCGCCCATTGAACTCGACCTGCGACACGAGGAACTCGTCATTGAGGGAATCGGTGTCGGTGTCATCCGTTCCGGGCTCTAACGCTGAATCGACAGGAGGTTCATCATGAAGGAAGCCATTCACGAGCTGCTTGACCAGCCCGGCATCTGGCGCGCCAACGATCCGCAGCGCGGGGGTTCGGACGCCGCCCTCGACCATATACCCAGCGGCTTCGCGGCACTGGATCGGGTATTGCCCGGTGGCGGTTTTCCCGGCAGCGCCCTCACCGAGATCCTCCACGAGGGCCATGGCGTCGGCGAGCTGCGGCTGGTCATGCCGGCCCTCGCACGGCTGTCGCGCAGCGGTCGATGGATCGCCATGATCGCTCCCCCCTTCGTGCCCTATGCACCGGCACTCGCCGCCCAGGGGATCGACCTGTCGCGGCTGCTGATCGTCCACCCAGGGGATCAGCCCCAGGCGCTGTGGTCCATCGAACAGGCCCTCAGAAGCGGGACCTGCGCGGCCGTGCTGGCCTGGCCCAGCCGCTGTGACGATCGCAGCCTGCGGCGTCTTCAGCTGGCAGCCGAATCCGGGGACAGTCTCGCCCTGCTGTTCCGTGACGCCGCCGCCGCGCAGGAGCGCTCACCAGCGGCACTCCGGCTGGCACTCGGGGAGAGCAGCGCTCAGCAGCTCAACCTCCGGGTACTCAAGTGCCGGGGCACACCGCCCGGGTCGGTGGCACTCGACAGCTGGTCGACGGCGCCCGTGCGCACACAACAGCCCCTGCCGCTGGAGGACTGAGGGGCCATTCCCTCATGGGTGAATGAACGGCAATGCTCTGGTTGTGCCTGCATTTCCGCGAATTGCCGGTGGAGTGCTTCAGCAGCGGCGAGGACAACGCCCAACCGCTGTTTGTCTCCGAGGCGGGCCGTGTCATCGGTGCCAACCGGCCGGCGCGACGCCTGGGGATCCGCCCCGGCATGCTGCCGACAGCTGCCCGGGCAATCAGCGAAGCGGGGCTTCACCGCATCCGCGATCCCCAGCGCGAACGCCGCACGCTGGAGCACCTGGCGACCTGGGCCCTGCAGTTCACGCCGCGGGTAAGCCTCCAGCCGCCCGAGGGGCTGCTTCTGGAGGTGGCCGGAAGCCTGCACTACTTCCAGGGGCTCGAGTCACTGCGTCAGCGGATCTCGGCGGGCCTTGAGCAACGCGGGCATCGGGCCGGAACCGGCATCGCCCCGACACCCACTGCGGCGTGGATGCTGGCCCGGGCGGGCGACAGCACGCCGGTCACGACCCGCGCGGCACTGGCCGATCGGCTCGCGCCCCTGCCAGTCCACGCACTGCCGCTGGAAAAACGGGTTCGCGACGCCCTGGAAGGTCTGGGTTGCGAATGCGTGGATGCCGTCCGGTCGCTGCCCAGCGATGGCGCCACCCGGCGACTGGGCCGCCCGCTGCTCGAAACACTCCAGCGGGCCCATGGAGAGCGCCCCGATCCACGCCAGAACTGGCAGCCGCCCGGTCAGTTCGAGCAACTCATCGACTGCCCCGAGGCGGTTGCGGACGTGGCCGGCCTCCATCCCTTGATCCAGCAGCTGCTGGATACGCTCTGCAGCCATCTGCGCGAGCGCGATACTGCCATCATGCGGCTGTGGTTCATGCTCTGGCACCGCGACCGCGATCCAACCTGCCTGCCCGTGGGGGTCATGTCGCCAACCCGCGATGCCAGTCACCTGAAATGGCTGGTCGAGCGACGTTTCGAGCGTCTCGAGCTGACGGCCGACGTCACCGCAGTTACTCTGCGCGCTGGCCGCTTCCATGCCATGCAGGCGACAAGCGGGGCATTCGACCTGCTCGACCGCGATGACCGGCCGGCGCGGGACGCGAACTGGGAAGCACTCATCGAAACCTTCGACAGCCGACTCGGCGAGGAACGCGTCTGCATGATCACCCCCATGGCCGAACATCGACCCGAGCGGGCCTGGGCCTATCGACGGCCTGCTAGGGTCGACCCGTCAGCGCCCTCGCCCTGCACCGGCGCGCGACCCGCCTGGTTGCTCGAACGTCCGCTGCCACTGCGCAGCTGCCAGGGACGCCCGCAGTACCACAACGCCCCGCTGGTGCTCGAGACGGGGCCCGAGCGCATCGAGACCGGCTGGTGGGACGGGCTCGATGTCACCCGCGACTACTACCACGCATGCACCGCCGAGGGACGCCGCGTCTGGATATTCCGTAATCGGCGCGGACCGCGCGACTGGTATCTGCACGGGATATTCGCCTGATATGCCCGCGGGTCACTTCAGGTTCACGCCGGGCCGGGGCATGGCGCTCGTGGCAGTGGCGGCCCTGCTCTGGAGCACCACCGGGGTCGTCTCGCGGGTGCTGTTCGAGCAGACCGAGATCTCGCCATTGATGGTGGCGTTCATCCGGCTAGCCGTGGCCGCGCCGTTGTTCACGGCAATCGGCCTTCTCCACCAGGGGCGCGGCTTCCTGCGCCTGCCACCCGCCACCGGCCGCTGGCTACTGCTGCTCGGGCTGGCCCAGGCGGGTTTCCAGGTGGGATATCTGAGCTCGGTGGAAAAGATCGGTGCCGGTCTGGCCACGTTGATCACTCTCTGCCTGGCGCCGGTTCTTGTTGCCCTGCTGGGCACGCTGCTGCTGGGCGAAGCACTGACCCGCCGCGTCCTCACGGCCCTGGCCCTCGCGATTGCCGGCACCGCCCTGCTGGTGATCTCCCCCCAGGCCATGAACATTGGTGAAGGCCTCTGGGCCGGCGTCGGCTACGGACTGTTCGCGGCCGGCGTGTATGCCGCCTTCACCCTGATCAGTCGCTATGCCGCCGATCACGTCCACCCCATGCAGAGCGCCGCGCTGGGGTTCGGAGTGGGTGCACTGGTGATGGTGCCGGCATTATCCATGGAGGGTCTGGCACCGCTGATCGAGACCGCGGCCCTGACGGTACCGGCCCTCGCCTATCTGGCGCTGATCCCCACTACGCTCGGATATGTCTGCTTTTTCAGTGGGCTGCGCCACACCACAGCCACCATTTCGAGCATCCTCGTGTTGCTGGAGCCACTGGGTGCGGCGCTACTGGCCTGGGCCCTGCTGGGCGAGGCCCTCGGCCCGTTCGGACTACTCGGCGCCATCATGCTGACCGTGGCGGTCATGGGCCTCACCGTACCGGGTTTCGCTCGACGACTGCTCGGCTGACCCATCATGGCAAACGTCGACGCGGCCTATGCCGAGCTTCACTGCATCAGCAACTTCAGCTTTCTGCGCGGGGCCTCACATCCCGAAGAGCTGGTGCGCCGGGCGGCGGCCCTTGGCTACCGGGCACTCGCGCTGACCGATGAATGCTCCCTCGCCGGTGTGGTCCGGGCCCATGCCGCCGCCCGCGATGGCGACCTGTCGCTCATCATCGGCAGTGAATTCCGGCTGGCGGACGGCCTGCACCTGGTACTGCTGGCTCCGGACCGGTCGGCCTATGCCCGGCTGTCAGCGCTGATCGCACTGGGCCGCAGCCAGGCCGACAAGGGTCACTATCGGCTCGAGCGCAGCGATCTTCAGGATGGTGTCCCCGGCTGTCTGGCACTGCTGGTCACCCAGCCGGACAGCCCCGCGGAAGACGCTGCCTGGATCCGGCGCACATTCCCCGATCGGGCCTGGCTTAGCACCGCCATCCAGCGCGATGGCCGCGACGCCGAAAGAATCCGGCATTGCCAGGACCTTGCCCATCGTCATGACCTGCCGGCCGTGGCGAGCGGTGGCATCGTGATGCATCGCCGCGGGCGAAGGGCATTGCAGGACACCCTCACCGCCATCCGCCACGGCCGACGGCTCAGCGAGCTGGGCGCGGCCGCGATGGCCAATGGCGAACGTCATCTGCGCCCGGGACGGCACATCGCCCGCGATTATCCGCGGGCCATGATCAGCGAAACCCTGCGGATCGCCGAGCGCTGCCATTTCAGTCTCGACGAACTGCGCTATGAATACCCCGAAGAGCTGGTCCCCGCCGAGCATACCCCCGCCAGCTGGCTGCGCGACCGGGTGGAGGCCGGGGCCCGGGCACGCTGGCCCGACGGCGCCCCGGCATCGGTCCACGCGGCCATCGAGCACGAGCTCGCCCTGATCCGCGAGCTGGCCTATGAACCGTTCTTTCTGACCGTTCACGACATGGTCGAATTCGCCCGCCGCCAGGGCATCCTCTGCCAGGGGCGCGGCTCGGCGGCCAACTCCACCGTCTGCTATTGCCTGGGGATCACCGCGGTGGATCCGGCCCGGTCGAGTCTGCTGTTCGAGCGGTTCATCTCGCGCGAGCGCAATGAACCGCCGGACATTGATGTCGACTTCGAGCACGACCGGCGCGAGGAGGTCATTCAGTACATCTACCGCAAATACGGCCGGCATCGGGCGGCCCTGGCCGCCACGGTGATCTGCTACCGCCCCCGAAGCGCAGTGCGCGACGTCGGCAAGGCGCTGGGACTGGATGGCGATCAGATCGAACGCCTCACCGGCACCCTGCAGTGGTGGGATGGACAGTCCATCGAGCCCGAGCGACTCATCGAGGCGGGATTCGACCCGGACAATCCCATGATCCATCGCCTCCTGACACTGGTCCATGAACTGGTGGGATTCCCGCGTCACCTCTCCCAGCACGTCGGCGGTTTCGTGATCAGTCAGGGCCCGCTCAGCGAGCTGGTGCCCACCGAGAATGCGGCCATGGCCGGACGCAGCATCATCCAGTGGGACAAGGACGACCTCGAGACACTGGGACTGCTCAAGGTCGACTGCCTGGCCCTGGGCATGCTCAGCGCCATCCGGCGCAGCCTGGCACTGATCGAGCGGCATTACGGACGCCCGCTGGCGCTGGCGGATATCCCGGCCGAGGACCCGGCGGTTTACGACATGCTGGGTCGTGCCGATACCGTGGGGGTCTTTCAGGTGGAGTCGCGGGCGCAGATGGCCATGCTGCCGCGGCTTCGGCCACGCTGCTTCTATGATCTGGTCATCGAGATTTCCATCGTTCGTCCGGGACCGATTCAGGGCGACATGGTGCACCCGTATCTGCGACGCCGGGCCGGGCAGGAAGCCGTGGATTATCCCAGCGACGCCGTTCGCGGCGTCCTCGAGCGCACCCTGGGCGTACCGATTTTCCAGGAGCAGGTCATGCAGCTCGCCATTGTCGCGGCGGGCTTCAGCCCGGGCGAAGCCGATTCACTGCGTCGCGCCATGGCCGCCTGGAAAAAGCGTGGCGGGCTGGGGCCATTCAGGGAGCGTTTACTCGAGGGCATGCGCGAGCGTGGCTATGCACCCGAGTTCGCGGAGCGATTGTTCGAGCAGATCTGCGGGTTCGGCGATTACGGCTTCCCCGAATCCCATGCCGCCAGTTTTGCCCTGCTCGTCTATGTCTCGGCCTGGCTCAAGTGCCACTACCCGGCGGTCTTCACCTGTGCACTGCTCAACAGCCAGCCCATGGGCTTTTACGCCCCCGCGCAGCTGGTTCGCGACGCCCGTGCCCATGGCGTCGAGGTGACCGGCGTTGATGTGCGTTTCAGCGACTGGGACTCCACCCTCGAGCGCGATCGCGACTCGACGGCGGCACCCAGTCTGCGACTGGGCATGCGCCTGGTCCGCGGACTGAGCACACAGGCCGCGCGGCGCCTGTGCCAGACCCGCGAGCAGGACGGGCCGTTTCGCGATGTCGCCGATCTTGCCCGGCGCGCCCGTCTCGACCGGGGCAGCCTGCGGGCACTGGCCGACGCCGGGGCCCTGGCCGGCATCGGCGGGCATCGCCGCCGGGCCTGGTGGCAGGTGCTGGGCATCGAGGCGCGCGGCCCGCTGCTTGCATCAACGCCGGCCCGGGAATCCACGCCGGACCTGCCCGCACCTTCCGAGGCCGAGGATCTGCTGGGCGACTATCGCGGCCTGGGGCTCAGCCTGGGCCGCCATCCGCTGGCGCTGCTTCGGCCACGACTCCGTGAACAGGGGTTTCGACCGGCCACGGAACTGGCCGATCACGGTCATCGCCGCATTGCCCGGGCAGCGGGCCTGGTCATCAATCGCCAGCGCCCGGGCGCGGCGGGTGGCGTGGTTTTTCTGACCCTCGAAGACGAAACCGGCAGCGTCAACGTGGTGGTCTGGAAGGACCTTGCCGAGCGCCAGCGCCCGCAGGTGATCGGCGCGCGTCTGCTCGGCGTCATCGGTATCTGGGAGCAGCGCGACGATGTCTGCCACCTGATTGCCGGACGACTCGAGGATCACAGCCACCTTCTGGGCGAACTGCAGACCCGATCACGGGATTTCCACTGACGGCACGCACCCGGTGGCGATAGGATAGGGGCATTCAGTCAACCGGACGCCCATTGATCCAGCCCATGCACAACGCGATGTCGAGCCCCCCGGCGGTCACCGAAGCCGGCCAGATCCTGGAATCGGTCTTTGGCTATTCGCAGTTCCGTGGCCGCCAGGCCGAAATCATCGAGCATGTCATCAATGGCGGTGACGCCCTGGTGCTGATGCCCACGGGGGGCGGCAAATCCCTGTGCTACCAGATCCCGGCGCTGGTGCGCCCCGGGGTCGCGGTGGTCATTTCGCCGCTGATCGCCCTGATGACCGACCAGGTCAGCGCCCTGCGACAGCAGGGGGTACGGGCGGCGGCGCTCAATTCGAGCCTGCCCGCCGAGACCCGCGCCGAGACCGAGCGCGCCCTGCAGGCCGGTACGATCGATCTGCTGTACGTGGCCCCGGAGCGGCTGCTGAACAGCGATCTGATGCATCGGCTGAGCGCCATCGACGTGGCCCTGTTCGCCATCGACGAGGCGCACTGCGTATCACAGTGGGGGCATGATTTCCGGCCCGAGTACCAGCAGCTCGGCGCCATCGGCGAGCGCTTCCCCCATGTCCCGCGGCTTGCCCTCACCGCCACGGCGGATCAGCGCACCCGCGAGGAAATCCGCAGCGGACTGCTGCCTGATGACGCCGCCTCGTTCGTCTCGAGCTTTGACCGGCCCAACATCCGCTACGAAGTGGGCCTCAAGGAACGGCCCCGGGAGCAGCTGCTGGCGTTCATCCGCAGCCGTCATGCCGGTGAGTCGGGGATCGTCTACTGCATGTCGCGGCGCGCCACCGAGCAGATCGCCGATTGGCTGAATACCCGTGGCGTCCCTGCACTGGCCTATCATGCCGGGCTTGAGCAGACCCTGCGCGCCCACCACCAGGCCCGGTTTCTGCGCGAGGAAGGGCTGGTGATGGTGGCCACGGTGGCCTTCGGCATGGGCATCGATAAACCCGATGTCCGCTTTGTCGCCCACCTCGACCTGCCCAAGACCCTCGAGGCCTACTACCAGGAGACGGGCCGGGCCGGCCGCGACGGCCTGCCCGCGGATGCCTGGCTGGTGTATGGCCTGCAGGACATTTACCGCATCCGCCAGATGGGGGCCGAATCCAGCGCCGGCGAGGGGCACAAGCGCCGCGAAAAACAGCGTCTGGAGGCCCTGCTGGGTTTTTGCGAAACCCACGAGTGCCGACGCCCCACCCTGCTGGGGCATTTTGGCGAGCACTATGCCGGACGCTGCGAGTACTGCGACAACTGCCAGTCCCCTCCGCGCACCTGGGACGCGGCGGACCCGGCCCGCCGGCTGCTGTCCTGCGTCTATCGTACCGGGCAGCGGTTCGGCGCGGCCCACGTCATCGACGTGCTGCTGGGCCAGGACAACGACCGCATCCGGCAGCGCGGCCACGACCAGCTGAGCACCTTCGCCATCGGCACCGACCTGTCACGCAGCACCTGGCAGTCAGTGATCCGCCAGCTGCTGGCGCATGGCTACCTCGAACCCGACCCAGAGGGCCATGGCGGTCTGCGCCTGAATGACGCGTGTCGGCCCCTGCTGCGGGGGGAACAGGGACTCGAGCTGCGCGAGGATCTGCCCGCCCAGCGGCCTCAGTCCCGGGCCCGGGTCGCCGCATCGGATGTGGCCATGGCGCCGGACACCTGGGCGGCGCTGCGCGCCCAACGCCGCCGACTGGCGGAAACCGAGGGGGTTCCGCCCTACGTCATCTTTCACGATGCCACGCTGCTCGCGATGGTCGAGCAGCATCCGCGCAGTCTTGAAGAATTCGCGGCACTGCCTGGCGTCGGCGCCCGCAAGCTCGAGCGCTACGGCGAAGCCTTTCTGGAGACCCTGGCCACGCTGCCCGACCCCGCCAGTCGCTGACGCGTTAGACTGGGTGGATGGCAGTCTCACAGTACCTGGGCGTCTTTCGCTACAGCCGCCGCGCCATCGAACTGGTCTGGCAGACCAGTCGCCTGCTGACCCTGGTGCTGGCCACCGGCACGCTCGTCGCCGGTCTGCTGCCGGCCGCCGCCGCCTGGGTCGGACAGCTGATCGTCGATGGGGTGGTCGCGGCCATTGATGCCAGTCAGGGCATTCCCACCGAACTGCTCTGGCTGGTCGCCCTCGAGGGGGCGATCATGATGGGCATCGCCGGGGCCCAGCGCGCCATCCAGATCGCCCAGTCGCTGCTGCGCGCCCAGCTCGGGCAGCGGGTCAACGTCATGATTCTGGAAAAGGCCCAGTCGCTGCAGCTCGCCGATTTCGAAGACTCGGAATTCTACGACAAGTTGACTCGTGCCCGGCGCGAGGCCTCGAGCCGGCCGCTCAGCCTGGTCAACCGCACCTTCGGCCTGATCCAGAACGGCATCTCGCTGGCCAGCTTTGCCGGCCTGCTGCTCGGCTTCTCGCCCTGGGCGGTGCTGATTCTGGTGCTGGCGGGACTGCCGCAGTTTTTCTCCGAGGCGAAGTTCTCGGGCGATGCGTTTCGGCTGTTCCGCTGGCGCAGCCCCGATACCCGCCGGCAGATGTATCTGGAGACCGTTCTGGCCCGCGAGGACAGCGCCAAGGAGGTCAAGCTCTTCCAGCTGGGTCCGTTGCTGCTGCAGCGCTATCGCGACATCTTCAAACGGCTCTATCGCGAGGACCGTCGCCTGACACTGCGGCGCGATCTGTGGGGCTTTGCCCTGGGGCTGATCGCCACGCTGGCATTCTATGGCACCTATGCGTGGATCGTGGTGACCACCGTCGCCGGGCGCATCACGCTGGGTCAGATGACCATGTACCTGAGCGTTTTCCGACAGGGCCAGAGCGCGGTCAGCGCAAGCCTGACCGCCATCAGCGGGATGTACGAGGACAACCTCTACCTGTCCAACCTGTACGAGTATCTCGAACAGCCGGTGAGTGTGGGTCAGGGCGAGGCCACCGCCGGCGACATCCCCGGTGATGGTCTGCGCTTCGAGTCGGTGAGCTTTCGCTATCCCGGCAGTGACAGTGACGCGCTCAGCGATGTGTCGCTGCATCTGACACCCGGGCGCAGCATTGCGCTGGTGGGCAGCAACGGCTCGGGCAAGACCACGATGATCAAGCTGCTGGCCGGACTGTATGCACCCACCGCCGGGCGCATCCTGCTCGATGGCACCGATCTGCGTGACTGGGACAGCGCCGCCCTGCGCGAGCGGATCGGCATCATTTTCCAGGATTTCATGCGCTACCAACTGCCGGTCGGCGAGAACATCGGAGCCGGCGACGTGGCGCATTTCCAGGACGAGGAGCGCTGGCAGCGCGCTGCCCAAAAGGGACTGGCGGAGACCTTCATCGAGGAGATTCCCGGCGGCTACCATGCCCAGCTGGGTCGTTGGTTCCGCGACGGCCGCGAGCTCTCGGGCGGTCAGTGGCAGAAGATCGCGGTCGCCCGCGCCTTCATGCGTGAGGGCGCCGATGTGCTGGTGCTGGACGAGCCGACCGCGGCGATGGATGCCGCCGCCGAGGCGGAGATCTTCGAGCACTTCCGCACGCTGACCGAAGACCGTATGGCGATCCTCATTTCACACCGCTTTTCCACCGTGCGGATGGCCGACGAAATCCTCGTGGTCGACGCCGGCCACATCATCGAGCGCGGCGATCACGAGTCGCTGCTGGCCGCCGACGGCCACTACGCCCGGTTGTTCCGGCTGCAGGCGGCGGGCTATCAGTGATGCCGGGCGGCCGGCGATCACTGATCTGGATCGAGGGTGACGCCGGGACCTGTCGGCATCAGGCGCTGACACTGCTCGCGCAGTGGCCGGCGTCGAGGATCGGCTGGATCGGGGCCCCGCTGACGGGATGGCCCGGCCCACTCGCCCCGCGGCTGCAACCGCTGCGACCCGGCCATGGGCGAGCGCTGCTTGGCCAGACCCTCGCGGCGGGGGTGATTGATGCCCATGTGGGCCTTGATCCGGATGACCTGGGCGCCCTTGTGGGCACCATCGACGGTAACGGCATGGCCGTGTTGCTGACGCCCCCGGCGGAGGACTGGCCACTCCAGGCCGACGCTGGGGACTCGGTGTTCATCCGCCGCCTGGCCGACTGCCTCGCCCATGACCCGGCCGTGCACCGCCCCACTCGGGTCATACCCTGTCCGCGGCCCGCCGCCCTGTCCGCGACGTCACCCGATGATCAGCCGACCACCGATCAGCGCCGGATCATCCGGGCCATCACGACCCTTGCCGAGCGGCCCGGCGGAGGCACATTACTGGTGACCGCTGACCGTGGCCGGGGCAAATCCGCCGCCCTCGGCATGGCGCTGCAGGCGCTGGAGCCCCATCGTCCCACCCGTCTCACCGCTCCGTCCCGGGCGGCCGCCGCGACCGCGATCAGCCGCGCCGGGGACGCGGCCCCGCGGTTCATTGCCCCCGAGGACGTCACGCCGGACGACTCACTGCTACTCATCGACGAGGCGGCCGCCCTGCCGCTGCCGCTGATCGTTCGACAGGTCAATGACAACCCGCGCTGCGTGCTGACGGGCACGGTGCACGGCTACGAAGGCAGTGGTCGGGGCCTGATCCTGCGACTGGCCGAGGCGCTCAGCCAGCGTCCACTCGAGCATCTGATCATGCACCAGCCGGTCCGCTGGGCGGCGGATGACCCCCTCGAGGCGCTCATCGACCGCCTCCTGCTGTTGAGTGCCGAGCCCGATGGGCCCGCGCCCGCGGGTCCGGTCACGGTCACGGCCATCAGCGCCGGGGATCTGGCCGCCGACGAATCGGACCTGCGCGATGCCTTCGGCCTGCTCGTGGCCGGCCACTACCAGACACGTCCCCGGGATCTGCGCCAGCTGCTCGACGATCCGGCCATCCGCCTGTACACCGCCCGCAGTCAGGGCCGGATTGTCGGCATTCTGGCGGCCCGCATCGAAGGCGGTCTGGATGCCGACCTATGCCACGAGATCCACCGGGGCCGACGCCGCCCCGCCGGGCATCTGATCGCCCAGTCGCTCACCTTTCATGCCGGCGTGGCGGGGGCCGCGCGACACCACGGACGGCGCATCCAGCGCATTGCCGTGCGTGGCGACTCCCGGCGCCAGGGAATCGGTCGACGGCTGATCGCAGCGGCCCGGCAGGATGCACAGGCGGCCGGCGAGGACTGGCTCGGCACCAGTTTCGGGATGACGGCCGGGTTGCTGGATTTCTGGATGGCCTGCGGGTTGACGCCGGTGCGCGTGGGCAATCACCAGGATGCCCGCAGCGGGACATTCTCGGTTATCCTTCTACAAGGGCTGAATGCGGTGGGCAGGCAGCTGTGTCGGGAGGCCGGCCTGCGCCTGGCGGTGCACCTGCCCGACCAACTGAACCACAGCCTCCGCGATCTGTCTTCTGAGCTGCGCAAGCGGCTCTGGCGCGACCCGCCGGACGAGTCTGCGCGGCGGCGCATCGACACCGCCGACCTGCGCGCCTTCGCCCTGGGGCATCGCTCGCTGCTCGATACCCATGGCGCACTCTGCCGGTGGGCGGCATCGAGCGCCGCCGGCGCTGTCCGCTCCGCGCACGACCGGGCGTTGCTCACCGCCGCGGTCGAGACACCCCAGCAGGCCGGCGCCCTGGCCCGTGCCGGCGGCGTGGCAGGACGCCGGGCGGCGATCGCCCGACTGCGCCAATTGATTGCCCAAAGCCCGAGGATCAACGATGAGTGATTCCAGCATCCGCATTCGCGGTGCCCGCCAGAACAACCTTCGCAACCTGGATCTGGACCTGCCCACGGGCGAGTTCACGGTCATCACCGGCGTCTCCGGGTCGGGCAAGTCGTCGCTCGCCTTCGACACCATCTATGCCGAAGGCCAGCGCCGCTATGTGGAGACCTTCTCGCCCTACGCGCGGCAGTTTCTCGACCGCATGGACCGGCCCGCCACCGACCGGGTCGAGGGGATCCCACCCGCCATTGCCATCGACCAGACCAATCCGGTCCGCACCTCGCGCTCCACCGTGGGCACGATGACCGAGCTCAATGACCACCTCAAGCTGCTGTTCGCGCGGGGCGCAAGGCTTTTCTGCGCCGGCTGCGGCCGCCATGTCACCCGCGATACCGCCGAGGGGGTCTATCACCAGCTCCAGCAGCGCTGTCCCGCCTCACGGGTGGTGATCGGTTTTGACACCCCCATTCCCGAGCAATATAGCGCCGCAGAACTGCGTACGCTCCTCGAGCGCCAGGGCTATACCCGCATCCGCGAACTCGACGACCACCATCTGCGTGTCACCCAGGATCGAGTCCGGGTCGAGGCGGGACGTCGCGACCGGCTGGTGGAGGCCGCCGAGGCCGCCTTCCGGCATGGCCGCGGCCACCTGGTGGTGGAGGTCCTCGATGATGCGCGCGAGCCGATCGCCGAGCACCGCTTCTCCCAGGCCCTGCACTGCGCCGACTGCGACCGCCATTACCGCGATCCCAGCCCCAGCCTTTTCTCGTTCAACTCCCCGGTGGGGGCCTGCGAGACGTGTCGGGGGTTTGGTCGCATCATGGGCATTGACGATGGCCTGGTCATTCCCGACCCGTCCAGGAGCCTCGCCGGCGGCGCCATCCGCCCGTGGCAGTCCGGCAAATCGGCGGAATGCCAGAAGGATCTGATGCGCCATGCACGCCGCCGTGGGGTTGCCACGGATATCCCATGGCGTGATCTGCCGGCGGCGGATCGTGAGTGGGTGCTCGAGGGCGACGGTCGCGGCCGCAATGACTGGTATGGCGTCCGCGGTTTTTTCGACTGGCTGGAGTCGAAGAGCTACAAGATGCACGTCCGGGTGCTGCTGTCGAAATATCGCAGCTACGATCTTTGCCCTGACTGCGAGGGCGCCCGACTCAATCCCGAGGCACTGCTCTGGCGCCTGGGCGATCATGCCGAGGCGAATGCAGCGATGGATCCCGCCGAGCGCCACCGGCCGCGCGGGCTCACCCTCGGGGCATCCCGGTTTGAGGCCCTGCCGGGCCTGAACATGCACGACCTGATGACCCGGCCGCTCAGTCAGGCCGAGGCCTTCTTTGCCGCCCTGCAATTGCCGCCGCCGATGGACGAGGCGGTGCCCCTGCTCCTCGAGGCCATCCAGACCCGACTGGGCTTTCTGGCTCAGGTGGGGGTGGGGTACCTGACCCTTGACCGCCAGTCGCGGACACTGTCCGGCGGAGAGGTCCAGCGCATCAACCTGACTACCGCCCTGGGCACCTCGCTGGTCAATACGCTGTTTGTGCTCGATGAGCCGAGCATCGGTCTGCATCCCCGCGATATCGGGCGTATCACCCGCGTGATGCATCAACTCCGCGATGCCGGCAACACGCTGCTGGTGGTCGAGCATGATCCCGACATCATGCGCGCCGCCGACCGGGTGATCGATATCGGCCCCGGACCGGGACGCGCCGGGGGCCAGATCATGTTCAATGGCACGCCGCAGGCGCTGGCCGCGGACACCCGATCCCTGACCGGTGCCTATCTGCAGGGGCGCCGCCAGGTGGCGGCCAGCGACCAGCCGCCGGCGCGGCCGGCGCCGGAGCAGTGGCTGAGAATCCGCGGCGCGCGCGAGCACAACCTGACCGGCATCGACGTGGACCTGCCCCTCAACCGCCTGGTGTGCCTGACCGGCGTCTCGGGCTCGGGCAAATCCACCCTGCTTGAATCGATCCTCTATCGGGGATTGCGCAAACGGCTGGGCGAGGCGGTGGACCCGCCCGGTGAGCACGACGCCATCGAGCATGACCGGCCGATCGATGAGGTGGTGCTGGTGGATCAGTCCGCCATCGGCCGCACCACACGCTCCAACCCGGCCAGTTATGTCGGCGCCTTCGACCCGATCCGCAAGGCCTTCGCCCGCGAGCCACTGGCCCGCGAGCGCGGTTATACCGCCGGCACGTTCAGCTTCAATGCCGGTGCCGGCCGCTGCCCGGCCTGCGGCGGCAACGGCTTCGAGCATGTCGAGATGCAGTTCCTGTCCGATGTGTATCTGCGCTGCCCGACCTGCGACGGGCGCCGTTACCGCGATGCCGTGCTCGAGGTGCGTCTGGCCCCGGCGGCGGAATGCGACCGCGCACCGGCTTCCATCGCCGAGTGTCTGGACATGACCGTGGACGAGGCGCGGGGCTTTTTCGCCGATCAGCCGGATGTGCTGCGCGGCCTCGAGCCGCTGGCCGCGGTGGGCCTGGGGTACATGACCCTGGGTCAGCCGGTGCCGACCCTGTCCGGCGGCGAGGCCCAGCGTCTCAAGCTGGCCGGGCACCTGGCCAAGGCCCGCCGGCGCGGCGGCGGCCACAAGCTGTTTCTGTTCGACGAGCCCACCACAGGCCTGCATTTCGAGGACATCCGGGTCCTGCTCACTGCCCTCGAGCGGCTGCTCACCGTGGGTCACTCCGTCATTCTCATCGAGCATAATCTTGACGTCATAAGCGCCGCCGACTGGTTGGTGGATCTAGGTCCGGAGGGCGGCACCGGTGGCGGACAGCTGCTGGCGGCCGGCCCGCCCGCGACGGTCATGCAGGTCGAGGCAAGTCACACCGGCATCGCGCTCAAGCGCTACCTGGCCGAGCAGGCCGCCCCAGGCGATACCGCGGTGGCGGTGGCCGAGCCTGCCGGCCCCGTTACCACGCCCCGGCCGCCGAAGGCGGTCGAGATCCGCAATGCCCGCGAGCACAACCTGCGCGGCATCGATGTGCGCATCCCCCAGGAAAAGCTCACCGTCATCACCGGCCTGTCGGGATCGGGCAAAAGCACGGTCGCCTTCGACATCCTGTTCAACGAGGGGCAGCGGCGTTATCTGGAATCGCTCAATGCCTATGCCCGTCAGTTCGTGCAGCCGGCGGCACGGCCGGATGTTGATGCGGTGTTCGGCATCCCGCCCACCGTGGCCATCGAGCAGCGCACCAGTCGCGGCGGGCACAAGAGCACCGTGGCGACGATGACCGAGCTGCATCATTTTCTGCGCCTGTTGTTCGTCAAGCTGGGCACGCAGTACTGCCCACAATGCGACCGCCCCATCCAGGAGCAGAGCCAGGCGTCCATCGCCGCGCGGCTGCTGGAAGACCACCGTGGCGAGGCCATTACGCTGTACGCCCCCCTGGTGGTGGCGCGCAAGGGCTACTACACCGATCTCGCCCAATGGGCGGCCGGCAAGGGGTTCACCCATCTGCATGTCGACGGCACGGATCAACCGACCGACAATTGGCCGCGGCTGGATCGCTACCAGGAGCATGACATCGACCTGCCGGTGGTCACGCTGACCCCCGACCCCGCCCGGGAGAAGGCACTGGACAGCGCCCTGGAGCATGCCCTCGGCTATGGCAAGGGCCAGGTCCGGGTCGCCACCGCCGACGGCCAGTCAACCCTGTATTCCACCCAACGCGCCTGTCCGGGCTGCAATCGCAGTTTCGCCCCGCTCGACCCGCGGCTGTTTTCCTACAACACCCGGCATGGCTGGTGCCCGCGCTGCTTTGGCACGGGCGTGCTGATCCAGGGCTTTGATGAAGACCAGACCGGGGAGGAGCGTCAATGGCGCCAGACCGACGAGGACCCGGCCCGCCCCTGCCCGGCCTGCCATGGCCATCGGCTTCGGCCCGAGGCGCTGTCGGTGCGGTTTCTGGACCGCGGGATCGCCGATTATGGCGAATTCTCGGTGGAGCAGGCGGCGGCGTTCTTCCGCGACGTTGCCCTCGAGCCCCGCCAGGCCCTGATCGCCGATGATGTCATCGCCGAGCTCAGGAGCCGCCTGGGCTTTCTTGAGGCCGTGGGCCTGGGCTATCTGACCCTCGACCGTGCCGCGCCCACCCTGTCGGGCGGCGAGGCGCAGCGCATCCGGCTGGCCGCCCAGCTCGGTTCCAACCTCCAGGGGGTGTGCTACATCCTCGACGAACCCACCATCGGCCTGCATGCCCGGGACAACCGCATGCTGCTGGACACCCTTTCGGCCCTGGAGGCCAAGGGCAACACGCTGGTGGTGGTCGAGCATGACGAGGACACCATCCGTCGGGCGGAGCATGTCATTGATCTGGGCCCCGGCGCGGGCGTGGAAGGCGGTCGCATCGTCGCCGAGGGACGCCTCGAGGAATTACTCGACAACCCCGATTCAGTGACCGGGCGCGCGCTGGCGCATCCCCTGACCCATCCCCTGCGCGGTCAGCGTCGTGACCCGCATGCCGCCGATGCCATCGAACTCACTGGTGTGCACGCTCATAACCTTCGCCGGGTCAACGCCCGTCTCCCGCTGGCGCGCCTGATCGGCGTCAGCGGAGTATCCGGATCGGGCAAGAGCACACTGGTCCGCGATGTCCTGCATGGCAGCCTCGCCGGTCGCCTGGGGCGGCGCGGCGACCCCGACCGCCCGACCCGCGGCTGCCGATCCATCCGTGGCTGGGAATCCCTGGATCGTGTCCTCGAGGTGGATCAGACCCCGATTGGCAAGACGCCGCGCTCCTGCCCCGCGACCTATGTCGGCATCTACGACGAGATCCGGCGGCTGTTCGCCCAGACCGAGGAGGCGCGTATCCGCGGCTACGGGCCCGGGCGGTTTTCGTTCAACACCCGCGACGGCCGCTGTCCGGAATGCGAAGGTCAGGGCATGCGTCGGGTGGAGATGAATTTTCTGCCGGATGTCACCGTGCCCTGCGAGAGCTGCCACGGGCAGCGCTTTACGCCGGAAACACTCGCGGTCACCTGGCGCGGCTGCTCGATCGGCGAGGTGCTGAACATGGAGATCGATCGGGCGGTGGACTTCTTCGCCGCCCATCACCGCCTCCATCACACGCTCGGACTGCTCCGCGACACCGGGCTGGGCTATCTGACCCTGGGTCAGCCCAGCCCGACCCTGTCCGGCGGCGAGGCGCAGCGCATCAAGCTGGTCAGCGAGCTGGCAAAGGCACGCCCCGAATCCGGCGGTGCACGGGCGGCGAAGACGCTCTACATCCTCGATGAGCCCACGGTGGGCCTGCACATCGCCGACGTCGAGCGCCTGATCGGTGTCCTCCACCGGCTGGTGGAGGCAGGCCACAGCGTGGTCGTCATCGAACACAACCTCGACATCCTCGCCGAGGCGGACTGGCTGATCGATCTGGGCCCGGAAGGCGGTGATGGCGGCGGGCGCATCGTCGCTCAGGGCACGCCTGAGCAGGTCTGCCGCAACACCACGTCCCACACCGGCCGGTTGCTCGGCGAGTTCATGGGCGCCCGGCGCTGATCAGTCCCGCCCGCCCCGCTTGAAAGCCGCCAGACGCTGCCGGTCGCGGCGGTCGGGGCGATGATCAGGCCGCGGCTGGGCGGCGGCGGCCGCCCGCAGCTCGTCGCGCTGGCGCTCGCGGGCGCGGACACTGGCTTCGGTCTCGGTGTAAAGGGCCTGCGCCTGGGGGGCGGGGCCGCGCTGTTCGGCGAGGCCCTCGACATCCACTTCGAAGGTCTGCGGGCCCTTGCGGATCAGCAGCCGGTTACCGGCACGGACCGCCCGGGCCGGCTTGGCGCGCACGCCGTCGACCTCCACCTTGCCGCCCTTGATCGCATCCACCGCCAGCCGCCGGGTCTTGAAAAAACGCGCCGCCCACAGCCAGCGGTCCAGGCGCACCGATTCAGCCATCCGCGTGTCCCGTGTAACTGCCGTGCATGTAGCTGGTCAGCGCCGCCACCTCCATGTCGCGCTCGCGCACGACGGCGGCACTCAGATCCCGCACCGACACCATTCCCAGCACGTGCTGCTCATCCATGACCGGTAGATGCCGGACATTGCGCTCGGCCACCAGGGCAAGGGCCTGATCGGTGGTGCCCGAAGGCCCGATCCAGAACACCTCGCGGGTCATCACCGACTCGAGGGCCGTGGTGGCGGGATCGAGCCGCTCACCCAGAACCCGCCGCAGCACATCGCGCTCGGTAAAGATCCCCAGCAGGGTTTCGTCGGGCGTCATCACGAGCACGGCGCCGATGTTGCGCCGGTTCATGAGGGCAACGGCGTCGGCGGCCGTGCTCTCCGGCCCCAGTGCCTGCAGGGATCCGTTTCCCTCGCGCAGCAGCGATCGCATGGTATTGGGCATCAGACTCTCCTCCGGTAGTCGCCGCGCCGTTTACACCAGCGCCTGTTCTGCGATGACAATACCGTCGCGATCGGCACAGAGCCACTCACCGGGGGTCATGGTGGCGCCGGCCAGGGTCACCACGACGCCCACCTCGCCCGCGCCGTCGGGCTGACTGCGGCAGGGGTGGGTGTTGAGTGCCTTGATGCCGATGTCCAGATCGGCCAGATCGGCCGCGTCCCGCACGCAGCCATACACCAGCAGCCCGGCCCAGCCATTGTCCCGCGCCTTGGCCGCGAGCTGATCGCCCATCAGTGCGCAGCGCAGCGATCCCGAGCCGTCGACCACCAGCACCCGACCCTCGCCCGGGGTATCGAGCACCTCCCGCACCCGGCTGTTGTCCTCGAAGGTCTTCACGGTCTGAATCACGCCGGCAAAGCCGTGGCGGCCGCCGTAGTCACCGAAGATCGGGGCCAGCACACGCAGCGCGTCGGCATGGTCGTCGCAGAGATCGGTTGTCTTGATTGCCATTCCGGGACTCCTTGGATGATGCCCCAACGCTAACCGGCCACTGATCCGTGAGCAACTCCGCGGGCCGTCTGGTTTGACACGCCGCCGCGGCGGCGGACAATACCGCTACGCGGCCCGTGTGGCCGGATGGCGGCGCAGGTCGAGCGATGACAGCCAGCTTTTCCCCCGACAAGGCGCCGCGCCCCGGCGCCAATCAGTTGCCTGCCCGACTGGCGGCGCGGGAGCGGCCGATCATCATCGGTGTCGCCGGCGACAGCGGCAGCGGCAAGAGCACCTATACCCAGGGCATCGAATGGCTGCTGGGCTCCGAGCGGGTCAGCCAGATCAGTCTTGACGGCTATCATGCCGAGGATCGGGCGACGCGCCGCGTATCCGGACGCACCCCGCTGGATCCCGAGGCCAACCACCTCGATCGCGCGGTCAGCCACATCAAGCGCCTGCGCGCCGGCGAAGCGGTCGAGGTGCCAGTGTACGACCATGCCTCGGGCACATTCCGCGCGCCGCGCCTGCATACGCCGACGCCGGTGGTGGTCATCGAGGGCCTGCACACCCTTTATCCGGCTTTCCGTCCGCTGCTCGACTTCTCGGTGTATGTGGACACGGCCGCCGCCGTGAAGCGCGACTGGAAGCAGCGCCGTGACACGCGGGAACGCGGCTATGCGGAATCCGATGTGGCCGCCGAGATCGAGCGACGGGCCCATCAGTACGACCGCTGGATCGCCGGCCAGCAGGATGTCGCCGATGTCATCCTGCGCATCCACCCCAGCGAGCTCAGCGAACTGGCCGTGGGCCAGCTGAGCGCCGAAATGCCCGAGACCTGCTATCACCTGGAACTGATCGTGACGCCCCGTGACGATGATCAGCAGTCGCTGTTCCTGCCGGTGGATCTGAGCAACATGACCCGCCAGACCGCCATGCCCTTCATGCTGGCCACCGTGCCCAGTCAGTTCCGCGGCCAATCGGTGAATGTGCTGCATGTCGACGGCTACATGGCGCCCACGGCCCTTGAGACCCTGGAATATGCGATCTCCGCCTTTGTGGGACTGGACGCGCCAGCGGGTGATCCGGTCAACGGCGCCACGCAGCCATCCACAGTCCGCTTCGCGCAGATGCTGGTGGCCTGGCCGGTGCTCAACCGCATTGTTGCACTGAGCGGCTAGTCGCGCAGGAAGGTCTCGATGGCGGGCTGCAGACGCGCAACCGCCGCCTCGCCCTCGGCGATCGCATCATCGGCACGATGCAGTTCCAGCAGATCGATGTGGGCGAGCTGCGGGGCGATCAACAGATCCGGCGGATCTCCAGCCATGCGGCTGCGGGTGATGCGATCCTGCATGACGTTCACCGCCGTGGCGATCACATCGAGCACCCCCGGTGGGGCGCTGGCATCGGCGGGCTGCGCCGGAATGCGCCGGCCCATCAGGCCGTCGCTGAGGTTGACGGCGATCACCCGATCGGCCCCCATCGCGTGGCACAGTGAAATGGGCACCGGATTGACCAGCCCGCCATCCGCCAGCCACTCGGAATCCCGGTAGACCGGGGTAAAGAGCCCCGGCAGCGCCATTGACGCGCGCACCGCGCTGGCCAGATCCCCCCTGCGCAGCCAGCGCTCCTGGCCGCTGTACAGGTCCGTGGCCACCACCCCCAGCGGGCGCTGCAGGTCAGCAAAATCCACTGCCCCCAGGGTGCGGTCGAGCTGCGCCATCAATCGATGCCCCTGGATGAAACCGCCATGCCCCAGATTGACGTCGATGTAGCTCAGGACATCGCGGCGCTTGAGCGATCGCACCCAGGTCTCGAACGCGTCCAGCCGGCCGTTGCAGAACATCGCGGCGACGATGGCACCCACTGACGTCCCGGCGATGATTGACGGCTCGATGCCCTGCTGACGCAGGGCGCGGATGACGCCGATGTGTGCCCAGCCGCGCGCCGCGCCGCCGCCCAGGGCGAGGCCGATGCGCCCGCCCGGCGGCGACGGGCGTGACTCAGTCATCCTCGCGGATGGCCTCGAACTCGATGATCAGTTCGACCCGGTCACCCACCAGCTCATTCTCGAGCGCGTAGTCCATGCCGAACTCGCTGCGCCGGATCGCGCCACGCGCCGATCCGCCCAGGGTGTCGGCACCGCCAATGGGATGCTCACCGCGGCGATTGAGGGTCAGATCGAGCTCAATGGGGCGCGTGACGCCGAGCATCGTCAGCTCGCCGCGCAGGATGCCCTCGCCCTCGCCGGTGGGTTCATAGCCGCTGGCCTCAAAGACGATCGTCGGATGGGCGTCCGCGGCCAGGAAGTCCCCGTCGCGCACATGACCATCGCGTTCATCGTGGCCGGTAAAGACGCTGTCGGCCGCCACTTCGACCCGCCCCGATTCAAGCGTTCGGGTCTCCGCGTCATAACGGAACCCGCCGCTGACATCGGTGAACTGGCCGAGGACATCGGCAAAGCGGGCATGCCCGATCAGGAAACCGACACTGACATGGCTTTCATCCAGCCGGAAACGCTCCGGCTCGGCCTGGACCGGTGCCGTCATCAGGCCCAGCGCGAGCAACGGGGCCAGCGCGCGCATTGCATTGTGAACCATGAGAGACCTCCTCAATGATCGGCTGTCCGCGATAAAGTGACCCCGTCCACGATAAAGGAATAACTGAGCAGGATCAGCAGCACGGCGGCCGACGGCGGCACCCAGGCGGCGGGAAAGTCCGGTGCCAGCAACACCACGAGGGCACCGGTCTGCACCCCGCAGATCACCCGGCGACGCTGTGAGGGCGGCAGGGGCCGGCGCAGCGCGGGACGCCAGTAACCGGCAAGGATGAACGCATAGCGCCAGCCACCGATGGCGAGCACCCAGGCACCCGCGAGATCAAGCCGGAGCAGCCACAGTGCCAGCACCAGCAGCAGCACGGCATCCAGCTCCATATCAAAGCGCGCCCCTGCAGGGGTCTGACAACCCAGACGCCGCGCCACCCAGCCATCGATGCCATCCAGCACAAAGGCCGTCATGCCGAGCGCGAAGGGCAGCATGGCGACGTTCGGCCCGCTCCCGGCAGCGGGCAGGAGCCCGACCAGCAACATCACGAGCAGGCCGCGCCCCATGGTCACCCGATCAGCGGGGGTCAGTACCCGGTTGCCCACCAGCCGCCACACCAGCAGGGCCAGCGCGGCATAGGCGGCCAGCGCCAGCGGCAGCACCCCGGCGGGCAGATCCAGCGTCTGCTGCAACCCGCCGGCGGCGGCGGTCAGCACAATGGCCGCCACCAGCAGGTCGGGTAGGATCTGCAGGGGTGAATCGTCCGTCCCGGGGGGAACCAATGCTACGCTCCGTTTTCCGAGTCAATTCGCCAAGTCTAGCAGCATGAGGACCGCACCGGCGTGACCCGTCAACATAGCAGTCAGGCCTTCTGGATCGTGGCGCCGCGCAGCGGCGGGATCCGCGATGAATCGGTCGCGGTAGCCGACGACGATTCGGTGGGCATCCGCGCCCTTTACTCGGGCATCAGTCATGGCACCGAGTCGCTGGTCTGGCAGGCGCGGATCCCTGTCAGCCAGCAGACCCGCATGCGCGCACCTTTCCAGGCCGGCGAGTTTCCAGCGCCGGTCAAGTATGGCTATGCCAGTGTCGGCGTGGTCGAGTCCGGCGCCGAGGCATTGATCGGACAGACGGTGTTCTGCCTCTACCCCCACCAGCGCCGCTACACCGTGCCGCTTGCCGCCGCCCATCCACTGCCGGCGGGCCTGCCGCCGGAGCGCGCGGTACTGGCCGCCAACGTCGAGACCGCCCTGAACATCTGCTGGGACGCCGAACCCCGAGCCGGCGAGCGCATCAGCGTGATCGGCGCGGGCGTGGTGGGTGCGCTCGCCGCCGCGCTCTGCGCCGAAATCCCCGGCACCGAGGTGGAGCTGGTGGACATCAATCCGGATCGCCACGCGCTTGCGGCGCCGCTGGGTGTCGCCTTTGCCACACCCGATGCCGCGCGCCCCGACAACGACCGGGTCATTCACGCGAGCGCCAGCGAGTCCGGCCTGGCCCTGGCCCTGAGGATCGCCGCAGACGAGGCCATGCTGATCGAGGCAAGCTGGTTTGGTGACCACCCGCCCCAGGTGCCACTGGGCGAGGCCTTTCACTCGCGCCGCCTGACCCTGCGCGCCAGCCAGGTCGGACAGCTCGCCCCGGTCATGCGCCCGCGCTGGGACCATGGCCGACGCATGCGCAAGGCCCTGGAACTGCTGGCTCATCGCACCCACTGGGATTGTCTGATCGACGGCGAGACCGCCTTTGATGATCTGCCAGCGACGATGGACTCGATCGTCACCCGGCCGGGTCTGTGTCACCGCATCAAGTACTAAGGAGACAGAATGTACAGCGTCAACGTCCGCGATCACTTCATGATCGCCCACAGCTTTCAGGGCGAGACATTCGGGCCCGCCCAGGCCCTGCACGGCGCCACTTACGTCACCGATGCCACGTTCTTTCGCGACGGCCTCGACGATGACAATGTGGTGGTGGACATTGCCCGCGCCAGCACGGTGCTGCACGACATCCTGTCGCGCTACAACCTCGTCAACCTCGACAGCCTGCCGGAGTTCGAGGGCGTCAACACCACCACGGAGTTTCTCGCCCGGCATATCGCCGATGCGCTGGCGACCGCCATTCACGCCGGTGAACTGGGCGAAACCGCCCGCACCCTGGATCGACTGCGGATCACCCTGCACGAGTCGCACATCGCCTCGGCCGCCTACGAGCGCTCGCTCCAGCTGTGACCGTCTGCCATTTCCTGGTGCCGGGGTCACTGGACCGACCCACCGGGGGAAGCCGTTATGACCGCCGGATCATCGACGGCCTGCGCGGTGCGGGCGTTAGCGTCGACGTCGACGCCCTACCCGGCTGCTTTCCGGATGCCGACCCCACCGCCCGCGAGGCCGTGGATGCCGCGCTTGCGCGGATCCCGGATGGTCGGGTGGTGGTGATCGACGGTCTGGTGCTGGGACGACTGGCGTCGACGGTGGCCCCGCACGCCGGGCGCCTTCGCATTCATGCGCTGGTGCATCACCCCCTGGCCGATGAAACCGACCATGACCCCGCCCGGGTGGAGCAACTGATCCATGACGAAGCCCGTGCGCTGGGCGCGGCGACCCGCGTCATCGCCACCAGCGCCTTCACCGCCCAACGGCTGCGGACGCTGGGGTTGAACGCGGGCGAAGTCAGCGTCATCCCACCCGGATGCACGCCGCGACCGCTCGCCACGGGACGGCCGGGGCAGCCGCCGTTGCTGCTCTGCGTCGCCTCGATCACGCCGCGCAAGGCCCAGCATCGCCTGATCGAGGCGCTAGCCGGGCTGGTCGACCGACCCTGGCAGTGCCAGCTCATCGGCGCCTTGGATCTGGATCCCGACTATGCCGCCGCCATCGCCAGACAGCGCGACGCCGAGGGCCTGCAGGACCGCATCACCCTCACCGGCGCCGCCGACGAGCAGCGTCTGGACGAGGCCTATCGCCAGGCCGAGCTGTTCGTCCTGCCGTCGCTCTACGAGGGCTACGGCATGGTGATCAGCGAGGCCGTCGCCTACGGGCTGCCGGTAATCACCACCACCGGTGGTGCGCTGGCAACCACCCTTCCGCCGGAGGCCGGCATCGCTGTCCCGCCGGACGACCCGACAGCGCTGCGCGACGCCATCGCCGCGCTACTGGATGACCCCTCCCGACGTCAGGCCCTGGCGCGGGGGGCCCGTCGCGCCCGCCGCGAGCTCAATGACTGGGATCGGAGCGTCGCGCTTTTCATGGCTCTCATCGAGGAGGCATCGCCATGCCCGAGCAGTTTGCCGCCCGCTGGCTGACCCTGCGTGAGCCGGCCGACCATGCGGCCCGTGACGACACGCTACTCACGCCCCTGATCGACGTCCTGCCGCGGGATCGAACGATCCGTATCACCGATCTGGGCGCCGGTGCCGGCAGCAACCTGCGCTACCTGGGCCCACGCCTGCCCCGGGCGCAGGCGTGGACGCTCATCGATCACGATCGCGGGCTGCTCGACCAGGCGGTGGCCCTGGCGCATCCAGCCGGCGACGATCGCCACGTGGCACGGGTTCAGGCCCGGGCCCACCCGGCCGATCTCGGCACATTCCCCGACTGCCTCGACACAACGCCCGATCTGCTCACCGCCTCGGCCCTGCTCGATCTGGTGCCGGACGCCTGGCTGCGGCGGGTGGTGGACACCTGCTGCCGGCGCGGTCTGCCGGCCCTGTTCGCACTCAACGTGGACGGCCGCCTGGCGTTTTCCCCCACGCTGGAGGCTGACCAGCAGGTCGAGGCCGCGGTCCTTGCCCACCAGCGCGGAGCCAAGGACATGGGACCGGCGCTGGGCCCGGATGCCCCCGCCGTTGCAGCGCAGATGTTCCGCGAGCGCGGGGCAAGCGTTGACTGCCGGGCCAGCGACTGGCATCTCACGCCGGAACAGGCTGCGCTGCAGCGGCCACTCATCGAGGGCTGGCATGCCGCCGCCCGAGCCCAGCAACCCGACGCCGCCGCGGTCATCGATCGCTGGAGGGACGAGCGCCTGCGCGCGCTCGAGCACAGTTTCATCACGGTCGGGCATCAGGACCTGCTGGTCATTCCGTGCCGCGACTGATCCGGCTGCTGGTCAGCCTGGCCATTCTGGGCCTGATCGCCCGGCAATTCGGGGCCGGCGTGCTCGAGCGGCTGCAGGCCATCGAGCCGGGCTGGATGATCGTGGGGTTGTCCATCACCGTTGCCCAGGTGCTGCTGTCGGCATGGCGTTGGCGATTTACCGCGGCCCGGCTGCAGATCGCGCTGCCGGCGGGCCGCGCCGTGGGCGAGTACTACCTGGCGACGCTGGTCAATCAGGTGCTGCCCGGCGGTGTGGTAGGCGACGCTCAGCGCGCCTGGCGCCATAGTCAGGGCATGCCGCGGCGTGGACCGGCCTTTCAGGCGGTGGTCATCGAGCGGCTATCGGGTCAGCTCGCCATGGTGGCCATCGCGGTGGGCGTATGGGTCTACTGGCCACCCGGTGGCGCGCTGAGCCTGCCCATTTCGTCGGGCGGCCTGGCATTGACCGCGCTGACGGCCGCCGCGGTGGTCATCGCCATCGGCCTGATTCCGCGCCACCGGCGCGCCTGGCTCGGCGACTGGCGCCGCGCACTGCACTCGGCGCTGCTGACCCCCCGCGTGCTGCCCATCCAGCTGGCCGCTTCCCTGGCCGTCGCGGCCAGCTATATCGCGGTCTACGCCTGCTGCGTCCTGGCACTGGATCCGGCGGCACCGGCGTCCGCCTGGCTGCCACTGATACCACTGGTCCTGTTCACCATGCTGATCCCCGCAAGCATCGCGGGATGGGGACTACGCGAGGGGGCGGCCGCCCTGCTCTGGCCGCTGGCCGGGTTGCCCGCGGCGGAGGGCATCACCGCTGCGGTACTCTACGGCGCGCTGTCACTGGCGGCCAGCACGCCCGGTCTGATCATGCTGATACGGCGTTGAAATCGAGCCGGTAGAGCCGATCATCCCCCAGGTCGAAGGGCGTCACCGCGGGGCGCAGGGCCTCGTCCATGTGATCGATGCGCGGCAGATTCAGGCCGGTTGGCCCTGATCCAATGATCACCGGCGCGACCACCAGATAGAGCGTATCTACCAGGCCCGCCGCCAGCCATGCGGAAACGGTTCTGGCCCCACCTTCCACCAGCAGTCGCTGCACACCCGCCGCGGCCAGGCACTGCAGCGCTGTGGCCGGCGCCAGATCGGGCAGCGCAAAACGGCGATCCACCGCGGGAGCCGCCACCGACGGGCCGGTCAGCGCCCAGGTGGGGGCCGCGCCATCCCGCAGGAGCGCCGCGTCAGCCGGCAGCCCGCTGCGACTCATGATCACCGCTCGAACCGGGTTGGGTCCCGCCACTTCACGGACGGTCAGGCGTGGATTGTCGGCGACGACGGTCCCGGCGCCGACCAGCACCGCATCGCAGAGCGCCCGCAGGCGATGCAGGTGGGCCCGGTCAGCGGCGCCCGTCACGTAATGGGAATGCCCGGTTGCCGTGGCGATACGCCCGTCGAGGCTCTGGCCAAGCTGCGCGACCACCCGCGGCCGTTGCCGGACCGGGGCGAGCAACGGGGCATAGCGCGCCTGCAGTGCCGGGGCGACGGCCTCGGCAGCGATTCCGCCGATATCCGCCGGCCATTCCACCGGTTGCGCCGCAGCGGGCAGGGAACAGCGCCGGCACTGGGCGACGAGCGCTTCCCAGCCCATCGGCGGTGGGGCCGCCGCCCCGCGGGATCGGTTATGCTGTGTCATATTGACGGAATTGTTGCAGGCATGAACGGTCTATTGCGAAAAGTTGATTCCAAGGAGCAGGCATGCAGCGCATCCGGCGCGCACTGATCGACCTCAGACGGGGTGAGCCCGTCCACGTGACCCATCCCGCCGGCGCGATGCTGGTGCTGGCACTGGAAAACCTCAGCGACGGTCTGATGGCCCGGGCGCGGTCGCTGGCCTCCGGGGAGGCGCGGCTGCTGATGACCCGCCACCGGGCACGGGCCATCGGCATGGAAACCGCTCCCGGCGAGGATCTGGCCGTTCCCCTGGATACCGATGACGGCGTCGCGACCGCGGTCACACTGGCCGGCGATCTCACTACCCGCAGCGCCGAGCCGGTGGCCCGTAATGCCCGCGCCGACGAGCAGGCTGCCCTGGATCTGGCCCGTCAGGCCACACTGCTGCCAGCGCTGATCGCCATCGATACCCATGACAACGACCGCGCATTGGTCGATGACATCCGCAATGGCGAAATCCTCTCGGTTGATGTCGCGGATATCCACGCAGCGGGTATCGAGAATGCCCGCCAGCCGGAGCGCATCAGCGAAGCGCAGGTCCCGCTGGCCGATTCAGAGCAATCGCGGTTCATTCTCTACCGCGAGGCGGACGGGCTGCTCGAGCATGTCGCGCTGATGGTGGGCGATCCCGACCACTGGCCGGACACGCCGGCGCTGCGTATGCACTCGGCCTGCCTCACCGGGGATCTGTTCGGATCGCTGCGCTGCGACTGCGGCGAGCAGCTGCGCAGTGCCGTGGGCACGATCGCCGATGAGGGCGGCGGGATCCTGCTCTACCTCGCCCAGGAGGGGCGCGGCATTGGTCTTGCCAATAAACTGAGGGCCTACGGTCTCCAGGACACGGGCCTCGATACCGTCGACGCCGATCGGCTGCTGGGCTTCGGCGCGGATGAACGCCGTTATGAGGTGGCCGCGGCCATGCTCGACGATCTGGGGATCAGCCGCGTCCGCCTGATGACCAACAACCCCGGCAAGATTGCGGCCCTCGAGCGGCACGGCATTCAGATCGCCGGCCGCGAGGCGGTTCACGGCGCACTCAACCGCCACAACGAGCGCTACCTGACCACCAAGGCGGAGCGCGCGGGCCACTGGCTGGATGATGTGGTTTCGCAGTCGGTGGGCGAACAGCCCCGCTAGTACCCGGGCGCTGGCGGCGACAGGCACGCCAGGGGGAAATCCGCCGCCTCGGTCAGAATGGCGGCCAGTGCATCGGCATAGTGCCGGGCCAGGCGGGCACCCAGCGCCGCATCCGCCAACCGGGCATCCCCGCAGACGCCGGCCGGATTGAGGTCGCCGGCCAGCCAGGCGAATCGTGCCGGGCGCGACTCGGCACCGATCCACTCAAACGCCGCCAGGGCCTCGAACTCCACCGAGGTATGATGGGCAATCGCGCTGGCCACCACCTGCTGCGGCGCGAAGTGCCACATCAACGCCGTCTCCAGCGCGCCGCCGTGCAGCCCCTCGCGGGCCTCGCGGGCGGTCAGCGCATCAGCAGGGGGCGGAAAGTCGAAATAACAGGCCTGCACCACCAGCAGACCAAAATCCCGGCGCAGCCGCAGCGCCGCGGTAGCCATCGCCGCCAGGTTGCCACCATGCGCGGAGAACATCACCACGCGGCGCAGCCCGGCGCGGGCCAGCGACGCCCCCAGATCATAGAGCATGGCCTCGAAGGTGGCCGGGGAAAGCGCCAGGGTACCGGCCCAATCCATGTGCTCAACACCCTGTCCCAGTGCCTGGGTAGGCATCCGCAACACGTGCACCCGCTTATCACAGCGCTGCATGGCCGCTTTTGAGAGCCCCTCCGCGATCCAGGCGTCAGTGGCCAGTGGCAGGTGCCCCCCGTGCTGCTCTATGGCCCCCAGCGGCAGCAGTGCGACACTCGCCTCGCTGATATCGTCGCGCAGGGAATGGGTGGTGTGGTCGGCCCAGTCGTGGGCGGTCATGCCTGGCCCTCCAGCGCGTCCAGGCGCGCCGCCAGCAGACCCGGGAAGCGCTTGAACCAGGTTGCATTGAGCGGCGAGGGATGCGGCAGCGGATGCAATCGCAGCGACCGTCGCCGTCCATCCGGGCCGTGGAATGCCATGTCGAGGGATTTTGAGAAACGCCCATCAAGCCGCCAGTGATCATCCAGCCGCCGGCGCTCGGCCGGCGACTGTTCAAGACCGAACCAGAAGAAGGCTTCGCGCCCGAGGGTGATCACCTCGCGCCCCTGCCATTGATCCAGCAACAGTTCGGCGACCAGGGGCTGGAAGTGTCGTTTGACGCCCATGGGCCAGGCCTTGTTGCCAACGGGTTTGTAGGGGACGGTGTTGGCCCAGAAATAGGGCTCACCGGCGGCCAGCGCCCCGGCGGTGTCGGTGAGCGGGGCGTGAAACCGGCGCTCGTGCAGCACCCGTCGGACCTGCCGGCCGCCGGCGCCGATGAAGGGCACGCCGACATGCACCTCATCGCGCCCCGGGTCGCGACCGAAAAAGGCAATGCGAGCATCCGCCGGACCGAGACCGAATATCGGTTCGGTCGGGTCCCGCCCGGCGGCGGCATAGACCGCATCATCGCGACCGGTGAGCCCGGCGGCCGCCGTGCGAAAGCGCTCGCGCAGGGCGCCGGGCAGGGTCCGCATGTCAGTGCACGGTGGCCTGACGCTCGCGGGATTCCTTGAGCACGCCCACGACGTCTTCTTCCCAGCTCTTGGCGAGTGGCGACTGGGCCACCAGTGCCGAGACCTCGTCGGCGCTGACGGGATCACCCCCATCGTCGCCGACGGCGAGGCGGAAGTGATCCGCGTCGCGCAGCTCGTAGGCGCGCTCCCCGCTGTCGCCATCGCCCACGCGCAGCGTGATCTCGTCGGCGTCGACAATCGCCCGCCAGTTGACCTGCGCCATCCAGCCGCGGGCGTTGGAGTACAGGGACACGCCCGCCAGCTCATGGCCGCTGCCCCGCTGATTGTCCATGACGTGGACGCTGCTCGAGAGGTGCTCGAATGGATTGTCTTCGAGAATCTGCAGGAGCTCTTGCTTGGGGATAACGGGCTCTGCTCTCATCGAATCCACCTTTGCAGTCACATGTTTCATGGTTGCATCATACAACCCGACCGCCGGTCTGTTGACCCATATCCGCATCGCGTATGCTTTAGCCATGTCTAATTCCAATCGCCAGAGGCAGCGGCGCGCCGAGCGCACCCGCGAATTCCTCAACGAACTCAGCCAGCGCTATCCGGCGTGCTTTGCCCGCCAGCGGGACCGGATCCGTCCCCTGGAGATCGGTATTGAGAAGGCATTGCGCAGCGACCTCGATGACCCGCCCGCCGACGAGCCGATCCCCAACTGGCTCATCCGCCAGGCACTCGCCCGGTATACGCGGGCACCCGCCTATCTGAACGCCATCATCGCCGGCCATGACCGGGTCAATCTACAGGGCGAGCCGGTCGAGGCAGTGACCGAATCGGCCATCAGCCGCGCCCGCGAACAGCGCGCCGAGCAGAAACAGCGCAGCGCGGAGCGCAAACGCCAGCAGGCGGAGGAAGCCGAGGCCCGCCAGCGTCAGGAAAAACTCGAGCAGCTCGCCAACCGCTTCAATCAGTAATCAATTCAACCTTTCGCAGCAGGACCTATCATTGAACCGGAGCATTGATCTGAAGGCGTTGAGCCGGGAGGCGCTTGACGCGCTGCGCGGCCAGATCGACCAGGAGCTCGAAGCACGCGCGTTCGAGCAGCGGCTGCGCCGTGACCTGGAGTCCCATCGCAATCGGCAGGCCTGGATCGACAGCCACCACTCGGGCCAGCGCCGTCGACGCTAGCGCCGGCTGACCATGAGCCAGCGCATTGTCTCCCTGCTCCCCGGTGCCACCGAAATCGTCGCCGCACTGGGACTCGGCGATCAGCTGGTGGGGATTTCGGCGGAGTGTGATCAGCCACCGGCGCTGATGGATCGCCCGCGGGTCAGTCTGGCCGCACTGGAAACCACCGAAAGCGACCCGGCGGCGATTGACCGCGAAGTCCGCGACCGACTCGCCCGAGGGGCCCCGCTTTTCCAGGCCGACCCGGAAACGCTTCGGGCCCTGCGTCCGGATCTGATCCTCTCGCAGTCGCTGTGTGACGTATGCGCGGCGACGCCCGCCAGCCTGACCGCCGAGGCCATCGGCGCCGCGACCGTGCTCGCACTCGATGGGCGTGACCTCTCCGGCCTGCTGCAGGACATCCGACGGGTGGCGGAGGCCGCCGGTGTGCTGGCCCGTGGCGAGGCACTCATCGCGGCACTCGACCGGCGGCGTCACGCCATTGCACCCGCGACCGGCGAGCGGCCCCGGGTACTGGCGGTGGAATGGCCCGAGCCGCTGTTCGTCGGGGGGCACTGGGTGCCCGATATGATCGTCAGCGCCGGGGGGCGGCCGCTCAACGCGCCGGGCGATCACTCGGTGGTCATCGACTGGGACGCGGTGCGCGCTTTCGCCCCCTCACATATTCTGGTGCTACCCTGCGGCCAGTCGCTGGCGGGGGCGGAGGAAGGGTTGCGGCGCCTGCGCGGGCGCCCCGGCTGGAGCGAACTGCCCGCCGTCCTGGACGCCCGGGTCCATCTGCTCGACGGCAACCGATTCTTCAGTCGCCCGGGGCCGGCCGCCGTGACGGGGCTGGAGATCGTCGCCCATCTCCTTGGCACTGGATCGAGCGCCGACCCCGCTCCCGGGGCATGGCGAACCGCGACGCCGACCGAGATCAGACCGGGGGCTTGAACGGCAACGGAGTAATGCCGATGGGTTGGGAAGGCTGGCTGACGATTCTTGTGGTCCTGTCGGTATTGGCAGGGCTGGCGAGCGGCATTGCCTCGCCGGTCGGGGTGCTGTTCGCCGCACTGGCCGTACTGGTCACGGCGACGGCGGTCAGTGGCAGCGGGCAGCTGCTCGACGCCGCCAGCGCCGCCCAGGGGTTCGGCAGCAGCGGCCTGATCACCGTCGGGCTGCTGTTCGTGGTCGCGTCCGGGCTGACCCGGACCGGCGCCATCGCCATGATCGCCGACCCGCTGATCACCCGCTCGCGCGGCCTCCGCTCCGCGCAGCTGGGGCTGTTGACGCCGGTGGCGGGGCTCAGCGCCTTTCTCAACAACACCCCCATCGTCGCCGTCTTCCTGCCGGTGGTCGATGACCTGGCGCGGCGCCTTCAGCTGCCGGCCTCGCGGCTCTATCTGCCCCTGAGCTATGCCGCCATTCTGGGCGGGACATGCACGCTCATTGGCACCAGCACCAACCTGATCATCAACGAGCTCGCCCGCGACGGCCGCGGCCTGCCGGGGCTGGGCCTGTTCGAGCTGGCCTGGGTGGGTGTGCCCATCACCGCGGTGGGGCTGATCTATCTGCTGGCGGCCTCGCCCTGGCTGCTGCCGGACCGCCGTGACCTGAGCGCCGACCGACTCGACCCCCGCCAGTACACCGTCGAGGTGGAAGTGGTCCAGGACGGCCCGCTGGTCGGCAAACGCATCGAGGAGGCGGGGCTGCGCCATCTGCCCGGCCTGTTCCTGGCCGAAATCGAGCGTCAGGGCGAGGTCATTCCGGCGGTGGGGCCCACCGAAAAACTCCGCGCCGGCGACCGACTGGTGTTTGTCGGGGTGCTGGAGTCCGTGGTCGACCTGCACAAGATGCGCGGACTGCGACCGGCCACCCGGGCGGTGGAAGACCTGGACGAGCCGCGCCGGGAACGGTGCCTGGTGGAGGCCGTGGTCTCTGAAGCGTGCCCGCTGGTGGGCCGCAGCATTCGCGATGGCCGTTTCCGCGAGCGCTATCAGGCGGCGGTCATCGCGGTGGCCCGAGGCGGTCGCCAGCTGCCCGGCAAGATCGGCGACATCGTGCTGCGCCCGGGCGATACCCTGTTGCTCGAAACCCACCCGAGCTTTGTGCGTCGCCAGCGCGACGCCCGCGACTTCTATCTGGTCAGCGGCGTCGAGGACTCGGCACCCCCCCAGCATGATAAGGCCGGACTGGCCATCCCGATCCTGATCGGCATGGTGGCCCTGGCGGCAAGCCCGTGGATGAGCATGCTCAATGCCGCCCTGCTCGCGGCAATGGCCCTGGTGATCACGCGCTGCATCGAGCTGGGCGAGGCCATCCGCAACGTCAACTGGAACGTCCTGCTGGTCATCGGTGCGGCATTGGGCGTCGGTCAGGCCATGGACAACAGTGGGGCCGCCGCGGCCATCGGCAGCCAGGTCATCGCCCTGACCGCCGATCGCCCGCTGCTGACCCTCGCGGCGATCTATCTACTGACGCTGGTCACCACCGAGATGATCACCAACAACGCCGCCGCCGTGCTGATCTTTCCCATTGCCATGGCGGCGGCGGAATCCCTCGGGGTCTCATCGACGCCGTTCGCCGTGACCATCATGATCGCGGCCTCGGCGGCCTTTGCCACGCCCATCGGCTATCAGACCAACCTCATGGTGTTCGGACCGGGCGGCTACCGGTTCGGCGACTATGTCCGCTTCGGCCTGCCCCTGAATCTGATCGCCATGCTGTTGGCATTGCTGATCATCCCCCGGGTCTGGCCCCTCTAGGAACGGATCGATAGGCTGAGCCCTCCAAGCCCGGACAGACAATCAGAGGCGTACATGAGCGGCTATCTCAATCTGGAACAGGCACAGGCCATGGTCGAGTCGGACTGGCGCGAAAGCATTCGCCCGGCACTCGAGGCGTTCATCCGCATTCCCGCGAAGTCGCCCGCCTTTGACCGCGACTGGTCGGCAAACGGGTACATTGACGAGGCCGTCGCCCAGGTCGAGGCCTGGTGCCGGGCCCAGGCGCCCGCGGGCAGTCATGTCGAAGTGATCCGGCTGCGGGGTCGCACGCCCCTGCTCTGGGTGGATATACCGGGCACCGGCCCGGGCGAGACCCTGCTCTATGGGCATCTCGACAAACAGCCCGAAGCCAGCGGCTGGGACAGCGACAAGGGCCCCTGGACACCGGTGGTCGAGGGCGATCGGCTGTATGGCCGCGGCGCGGCGGATGACGGCTATGCCGTTTTCTCCTCGCTCGAGGCGGTGCGGCTGCTCCACGAACAGGGCGTTCCCTGCCCGCGCTGCATGCTGTTGATCGAGTGCGCCGAGGAAAGCGGCAGCCCCGATCTGCCCGCCTACATCGAGCATCTCGGTCCGCGCCTCGGGCAGCCGGGGCTGGTGGTCTGCCTCGACTCGGGCTGCGCGAACTACGAGCAGCTCTGGGTCACCACCTCGCTGCGCGGGATGGCCGCCGGTGACCTGACGGTGCGGGTGCTCGATCAGGGCGTCCACTCGGGGGACGCCGGCGGCGTGGTGCCGTCGAGTTTCCGGATCGCCCGGGCACTGCTCGAGCGGATCGAAGACGCCGCCACGGGGGCGATCCGCCTGCCGGCGCTGCAGGCCGAGATCCCCGCCGAGCGGGTGGAGCAGGCCGAGCTTGCCGCGTCAGTGATCGGGTCCGATCTGGCCGACAAGTACCCGTGGGCGAGCGCCACCCGGCCCAACAGCGAGTCGACGCCGACCCTGATCCTCAACCGCACATGGCGCCCGGCCCTGGAAGTGATCGGTGCCGATGGACTGCCGCCCCGCACCGAGGCCGGGAACGTGCTGCGCCCGGCGACCACCCTGCGGCTGTCACTGCGACTGCCACCGACGGTGGACGGCGAGGCGGCCACCCGCGCACTCCAGCAGACCCTGACCGAGGCCCCGCCGCAGAGTGCCGAGGTGCAGTTCCATCCCGCGGGTGCCGCCAACGGCTGGAATGCCCCGGCGTTCGCCGGCTGGCTGGGTGACAGCCTCGGTGCCAGCTCCCGGGCCTGGTTCGGTCAACCCGCCGTGTTCATGGGCGAGGGCGGCAGCATCCCGCTGATGAACCTGCTTGGGGCGCACTTCCCGGCGGCGCGGTTCCTGGTCACGGGCGTCCTGGGCCCCGGCTCCAACGCCCATGGGCCCAACGAGTTCCTGCACATGCCCATGGCCCAGCGCCTGAGCGGTGTGGTGGCCGAGGCACTGGCCGCGCAGTCAGCCGCCGACTAGCCGACGCCTACCAAGGGATCGGTGCGCCGTCCCAGGCATAGAACCCGCCATTGTCCGCCGTCGTGGCGGCATCGATGCGGGCGAGCAGCTTGCCGGCGGCGAACGCCGGGGTGAACAGTTTGCCCTCGGGGACGCGCGCCTGAAACGGTTCAGACAGATCGGTGCGGGTGGTGCCGGGGTGCAGCGCCAGGCAGATCACCCGACGGGCCCGACGCGTGCATTCGATGGCCAGGTCGCGGGTGAGCATGTTCTGGGCCGCCTTGCTGGTGCGATAGGCATACCACCCGCCCAGACGGTTGTCGCCGATGCTGCCCACCCGCGCGGAGAGGCTGGCAAACACCGCGCGCTGCGAGTGGTTGAGAAGCCCCAGGCACTCACGGGCGATCAGCGCCGGCGCCAGGGTATTGACCCGATAGCTGGTGAGCATGCCCTCGGCGCTGATCGACTCGACGCGCTTTTCCGGCCAGATGCCCTGCGCCTCGTCATGGAGCAGGCCAAACGCATTGATCAGCAGGTGCAGCCGCGGCTGATCGGCCCGCAGTGTCGCCGCCATCGCAGCGATGCTGGCCTCATCGAGGATATCCACGGCCAGCGGCATACAGCGCTCGCCATAGGCTTCGCGCAGGGCGGTCAGCCGGGGGCTGTCCGGGGTACGTGTGGCCGCCCAGACCCGACGCGCCGACGAGCCGGCCAGCAGCTGCTCCACCAGCGCCGCACCAATCCCGCCGCTGGCGCCGACCACCAGGACATTCGAGCCGTGATCGAGCGTTTCCATCAATCGATTCCTTCTGCCGCGTTACAATGCCCATTATGGCAGCCCCGCTCATTCAGCCCACCCGGCACGGTCTCTACTGTGCGGCCGGTGATTTTCATATCGACCCCTGGCGACCGGTGCCCCGGGCGCTGATCACCCACGCCCATGCCGATCACGCACGCCCCGGCAGTGAGGCGTACTGGAGCCTGCGCGACGGACTCGGGCTGATGCGCCGGCGGCTCGGTGGCAGGGCCTGCCTGAACACGGTGGACGAGGGCGAGCGGCTGCAGTTCGGCCCGGTCAGCGTCAGCTTTCACCCGGCCGGTCATGTCCTCGGCTCGGCGCAGATCCGCGTCGAGCACGAAGGCGCGGTGTGGGTGGCATCCGGCGACTACAAACGGGATCCGGATCCGACCTGCGCCCCCTTCGAGCCGGTGGCCTGCGACACCTTCATCACCGAGGCGACCTTCGCACTGCCCGTCTACCGCTGGCCCGCGGTGGAGACGGTCGCCGCGGACATCCACCAGTGGTGGCACAACAATGCGGCGAACGGGCGCACCACGGTGCTGTTCTCGTACGCCCTCGGCAAGGCCCAGCGGCTGATGGCGGCGCTGCCGGCCCCCCACCCCGGTCCCATCTATCTGCACGGCGCCGTCGCCCCGCTCACCCAGGACTATCGCGACGCCGGCATCGAACTGCCGCCCACCCATCGCGTCAGTGAGGCACCCGGTGACGAGGACTATGGCCGGGCGCTGGTGATCGCACCGCCGAGCGCGGCGGGTTCAACCTGGATGCGACGCTTCCGTCAGCCCGCTCTGGGGTTTGCCTCGGGCTGGATGCGCATTCGTGGCAACCGCCGCCGGCGGGGCTATGACCGCGGCTTCGTCATCTCGGATCACGTTGACTGGCCCGGGCTTTTGCAGACCATCGAAGACACCGGCGCCCGCGAGATCCTGACCACCCACGGCCGCGCGGATGAGCTGGTGCGCTACCTGGGCGAACGCGGCCTCGACGCCCGGCCTCTGGCCACGCTCTATGGCGACGCCGGAGAGGATGACTGATGCAGGGGTTCGCCGAACTGTTCCGCGCCCTCGACGAGCAGCGCGGCACCAACGCCAAGGTCGCGGCCATGGCGGACTATTTCAGCCGGGTATCCGCCGCGGACGGCGCCTGGGCGGTGTACTTTCTCAGCGGACGACGCCTGAAACGCCTCATCGGCCCCGTGCAGCTGCGCGAATGGCTGGCGCAGATGACCGGTCTGCCGGCCTGGCTGGTCGACGAGACCCATCAGCATGTCGGTGATCTCGCCGAGACGGTCGCACTCATGCTCGACACCCCGGTGGACGGCGACGCGGCGCCCGATCCGGGGCTTGCCCACTGGGTCGAAACACGCATCCAGTCCCTGCGCGACTGCGACGACGGGCAGCGTCGCGCGGCGGTAACGGCGGCCTGGCGCGAGCTCGACGAAGCGGAGCGCTTTCTGCATACCAAACTGCTCACCGGGGCCCTGCGCGTTGGCGTATCGCAGACACTTGTCGAGCGGGCACTGGCCCGGGCGAGCGGCTTGCCCCGTCCGGTGATTGCCCACCGCATGATGGGTCAGTGGCGCCCCGAGCCAGCTTTTTTCGAGGGACTGTTCGATGCCCGGTCCGGCGAGGAAGATGCCTCGCGCCCCTACCCGTTCTTTCTCGCCCATCCGCTGGAGGGCGACCCCGCGGACGCCCTGGGCGCGATCGATGCCTGGCAGCTCGAGTGGAAGTGGGACGGCATCCGGGCGCAGCTCGTGCGCCGCGCCGATGCGGTGTACCTGTGGTCGCGCGGCGAAGCACTGGTCACCGATACCTTTCCGGAACTGATCGAAGCCGCCCGGGCAATGCCCGCGGATACCGTCCTTGATGGCGAGATCCTTGCCTGGCGCGATCAGGTCCTGCCGTTCGCACAGCTGCAGCGACGACTGGGTCGCAAGCGCGTGACGCGGCGCTTCATGAACGAGGTGCCGGTGCGACTGATGGCCTACGATCTGCTCGAATCCGCTGGCAGGGATCGGCGGGACGATCCGCTGCAATCCCGCCGGGCCCGGCTCGAGGCCCTGCTCGAGGACGCCGAGCCGCCGCTGATGCTCTCGCCACTGATCGATGCACCGGACTGGGCCACGCTGGCCGCACGTCGCGACGAATCCCGCGACCGGGGCGTCGAGGGGATCATGCTCAAGGGCCGTCACACGGCCTACGCCACCGGGCGGCCACGCGGGCCGTGGTGGAAGTGGAAGATCAGCCCGCTGACGCTCGACGTCATCCTGCTCTACGCCCAGCCCGGTCATGGCCGACGCGCCAACCTGTACACCGACTACAGCTTCGCCGTGCCCGACGGTGACCAGCTGGTGCCAATCGCCAAGGCCTATTCGGGCCTCGACGATGCCGAAATCCGCCGGCTGGATCGATGGATCCGGCGCAATACCCGCGAGCGATTCGGTCCGGTCCGCTCGGTGGAGCCGGTCCAGGTGTTCGAGCTGGCATTCGAGGGCATCAGCCCGTCGTCACGCCACAAATCCGGGCTTGCCCTGCGCTTTCCACGCATCAGCCGCTGGCGCGAGGATCTGGGCCCCGGTGATGCCGATACCCTCGATCAGGCCCGGGCATTGCTGCCATGACCGTGGCGGCGTCGAACCGGTTGACCGAATGGTTCGCCGGCAATGGCTGGACTCCGGCCGAGTTCCAGCAGACCGCCTGGGCGGCCTACGCCGCGGGCGAGAGCGGGCTGATCCACTCGGCTACGGGGTCAGGCAAGTCCCTGGCGGCCTGGGGTGGGCCGCTGCTTGAGGGGCTTGAACAGGCCGCCGCCGGGCATCAGACGGCGGCGGGTTTCCGGGTGCTGTGGATCACGCCGCTGCGCGCCCTTGCCGGCGATACGCTCGACAGTCTGCGCACCGCCGCCGCCGGCGTCGGACTGGACTGGCGCATCGAAAAGCGCACCGGGGACACCTCGGGCGGCGCTCGGACCCGGCAGCGGCGGCGTCCGCCGGAGGCGCTGGTCACCACCCCCGAGAGCCTGTCGCTGCTGCTCTCCTACCGCGATGCGGCGCGCCAGTTCGTGCCGCTGCGGGCCGTGATCGTCGATGAATGGCACGAGCTCATCGGGACCAAACGCGGTGTGCAGCTTGAACTGGCACTGGCGCGACTGCGGGCGCTGGCGCCGGGCCTGCGGACCTGGGGACTCTCCGCCACCCTTGGCAACCTCGACGAGGCCCGGGACTGCCTGCTGGGTGGTAGCGCCCGCGACGGGCGCCTGATCCAGGGCCCGCCGGCCCGGCCCATCCATATCCGCACCCTGGAACCGACCCAGGAGGAGCGCTTTCCGTGGGCGGGGCACCTCGGTACCCAACTGATTGACGGGGTGATCGAGGCTCTCGAGGGAGACGGCACCTGCCTGCTGTTCACCAATACCCGATCGCAGGCCGAGCGCTGGTTCGAAGCGCTGGTGCGGGCACGGCCCGACTGGATCGAGGGCCTGGGGCTGCATCACGGCTCCATCGACCGGTCCCTGCGCGATCGCATCGAGGCGGGACTCGCCGCCGGGGCATTCCGCTGCGTGGTGGCCACCTCAAGCCTCGATCTGGGGGTCGACTTTGCCCCGGTGGACCGGGTGATCCAGATCGGCAGCCCCAAGGGCGTGGCGCGACTCGCCCAGCGTGCCGGGCGCAGTGGTCATCAGCCCGGGCGGCACAGTCAGATCCTGTGCGTGCCCACCAACGCCCTCGAGATGATCGAGATCGCCGCCGCGCGGCAGGCGTGGGCAGCCGGTGAGGTGGAATCCCGGCCGCCTCTGCGCGAGAGCCTGGATGTGCTCGCACAGCATCTGGTGACCCTCGCGGCCGGCGACGGCTTTGAACCGGACGCCCTTTATGCCGAGGTGCGGACCACCTTCGCCTACGCTGGTCTGGATGAGGCGGCCTGGCAGTGGACACTGGACTTTGTGACCCGCGGCGGACCGGTTCTGGCCGCCTACCCCGACTTCCAGCGTGTGGTCGCGGGCATCGACGGCCGCTACCGGATCGCCGGTCGTGGCCATGCCAGCCGGCACCGCATGAGCATTGGCACCATCACCAGCGACGCCGCCATCGCCGTGCGCTATCAGGGCGGCGGACACATCGGCACCATTGAGGAGAGCTTCATCGCTCGCCTGCGTCCCGGCGATGTCTTCCTGTTCGCCGGCCGAAGCCTGGCCCTGGTGCGGGTGCGTGATCTGACCGCGTACGTCCGCCTCGCCAGCGCCCGCCGCCAGGCGGTTCCGCGCTGGCAGGGCGGGCGCCTGCCCCTGTCCACCGCCCTCGCCGACCGCGTCCTGAGTCTGCTGGCCGAGGCGGCTGGCGGCCACTTCGACGAGCCCGAGATGCGCGCCATCCGCCCGCTGCTGACGGTCCAGTCGCAGTGGTCCGAGCTACCCCGCCCGGGTCGACTGATCATCGAGCGCACGACCTCCCGCGAGGGCGAGCATGTCTTCATCTATCCATTCGCCGGCCGCCTGGCCCACGAGGGTCTGGCCACCCTCTGCGCCTGGCGGCTCGGGCAGATCACGCCGGCCACCTACAGCCTGTCAGTGAATGATTATGGCTTTGAACTGCTGGGCCGCGATCTCCCTGAGCTGAGCACTGACGACTGGCGGTCCCTGTTTGATGCCGATGGGCTGGTCGAGGATCTGGCGGCGGCGATGAATGCCAGCGAGCTCGCGCGTCGCCAGTTCCGTGATATCGCCCGGGTGGCGGGACTGGTGTTTCAGGGCTATCCGGGCAAGGGCAAGAGTGCACGCCAGCTCCAGGCCTCGAGCGGGCTCATGTTCGACACCATTGACCGCTATGATCCCGACAACCGCCTGCTCGACCAGGCCCGGCGTGAAGTCCTTGACAGCGCCCTCGAGGTGGATCGCCTGCGCGCGGCGCTGCAGCAGATGGCCGCCGCTGAACTGGCCCTCCATCACCCGGCGCGATTCACGCCACTGGCTTTCCCCCTCTGGGCGGAGCGGCTGCGTAACCGGCTCAGCACCCAGAGCTGGCAGGATCGCGTAGCCCGCATGGTCGCCCAGCTTGAAAAGGCCGCGGATCGGCCATGACCGGCCCTGTCGTTGATCTGAACGGCCAGCGCCTCGAGCTGCTGCCCGAACGCGCCGTGTTCTGGCCGGCAACCGCGACATTGCTGCTGGCCGATCTGCACCTGGGCAAGGCCGCGCGTTTCCGCCGCGCCGGGCTGGCAGTCCCCGAGGGCGACAATCAGGCGACACTGGCGCGCGTCGATGCGCTGATCGAAGCGCGGCGGCCCGCCACGCTCATCCTTCTGGGGGACATCCTGCACGCCTCGCTGGCCGCCGATCCGGCGCTGCGCGACACACTGCTCGCCTGGCGCGCCCGCCATCCGACAGTCGAGATGATCGCCATTGTCGGCAACCATGACCGGGATATCCGTGGCCTCGAGCCCGCCCTCCCCTGTGCGGCCGAGGGGCTCCTGCATCATGGCCTGAGTCTGCGCCATCATCCGCCAGAGGGCCCGGTGGATACGCCCTGGCTTGCCGGCCACTGGCACCCGGTGGTGCGACTCAGCGCCGCCGGCGACAGCCTGCGTCTGCCCGCTTTTGTCGAAGCCCCGGATGTCGGGCTGGTACTGCCAGCATTTGGCGGGCTGACCGGCGGGGCACTGATCCACCGGCGTGCCGGCCGCCGCCGTTATGTGACCAGCGGTGAAGGGGTGTTCGCCGTGGATCCGGGCTAGGACCGCGCAAAAAAAAGCCGACGGGATCGTCGGCCAAGAGGAGGAGAGAGAGAACTAACTGTGTTGCGATGCAATATAGCACCCCTCGCCTTTCCTCTCAACCCTTTGTGGCAGGGTCGTGCTCCGCCCCCATCCGGCTGCGGAGTGACTCGGCCTGGGCCCGGATCGCGGCGCGCTGATCCTCGCTTTTGCGCTGCAGATTGCGGAACTGAAACTGCAGGCGCCGATTGCCGGCGAGCTGGGCCTCATGACGGTCCAGGAAGTCCCAGTACAGCGTGGTGAACGGGCAGGCCGTCTCGCCGACGGCCTCCCGCGGATTGAACCGGCACTGGCTGCAGGCATTGCTCATTCGGTCGATGTAGGCACCGCTGGCGCAGTAGGGCTTGGTGCCGACCACCCCGCCGTCGCCAAACTGGCTCATCCCCAGGGCGTTGGGCAGGCTGACCCAGTCGGCGGCGTCCAGATACAGCGCCGCATGCCATTCATGGAATCGGTAGGGGTGCACGCCATAGAGCTGGGCGAACAGGCCCAGCACCATCAGACGCTGGATATGATGGGCGTACCCGTGGCGCAGCAGCGCCGCCATCGCATCGGCCACACAGGCCATGTCGGTCTGCCCGTCCCAGAAAAACGCCGGCAGCTCGGCCTGATGATCAAGGGCATTGAGCTCGGCATACCCGGGCATCCGCAGCCAGTACACGCCGCGGATGAACTCTCGCCAGCCAAGGATCTGGCGGACAAAACCTTCCACGGCATTGATCGGTGCGGCACCGGCGTCCAGCGCCGCCTCGGCGCGGGCCAGACAACGCCGCGGGTCGAGCAGATGCAGGTTGAGCGAAGTCGACAGGCGGGCATGGTAGAGCAGCGGCTCACCCACCCAGATGGCGTCCTGCCAGGTGCCGAAGGCCGGCAGTCGATGACGGATGAAATCGTCGAGCGCGGTCTCCGCCTGCGCCGGCGTCACCGGTTGATCAAAGTCGGCGGCACGACCGGGGAAATGCCCGTAACGCTCGGCCACCAGCGCGATCACGGCCTGAGTGGTGGCATCCGGCTCGAACACCGGATGGCCCGGCAGATCACCCGGCCCGCCGGCGCCAAAGGCCGCGCGGTTGTCCTTGTCGAAATTCCACGCCCCGCCGCGCGGCTGGCCACCGTCCATCAGCACGTCATGGCGCTTTCGCATGCTGCGGTAGAAGTATTCCATGGTCAGGCTCTTGCGATTCGACGCCCACTCCTGGAACGCCTCACGGCTTGCCATGAAATGCCAGTCGCGGTGCCACTCCAACGCGACATCCAGTGGCTCAATGCACTCGAGCAGGGCCTGTTCCAGGGACCAGTCGCCGGCCTCCATCATGACCACGCTGGCCGGTCCGAGTGCCGCCAGGTCCTCGGCCAGCTGCCCGGGCAGGGTGGTATCGGTCAATGCCGCCCCGGGACCCGCGTCGGCGGCATGGTAGTGCACGGCGACGCCCTGCTGGCGCAGGGCATCGCGCAGGTGCCGCATGGCCGACCAATACAGCACCAGGCGTTGCTGATGCGGCGCGCCCCCGGCCGGTTGATTGACGGTCTCGGCCATCCAGACCGCGTCCCGGGCGGGGTCGATGTCACTGAGGAGCGGACCATTGCGATCAAGCTGATCGGCCTGCACCACGATAAGCCGGCGGAGCGTGTTCATTGGGTGGAGGCCTCCGTCATCGGTGGAACCAGCATCGAGGGGTCGATGCGTTGATCGAACCAGTTCATCCGCCAGTCGAGATGGGCACCGGTCACCCGCCCGCTCGCGCCGACCTCGGCGATGACCTCGCCCTGGCGGACCCTATCACCCACCGCCACGCGCATCGCCGACAGGTGCAGGAAGCTCGACGACAGGCCCTGACCGTGATCGAGGATCAGCGTGCCGCCCGAGAAGAACAGATCCTCGGCGGCCAGGGTGACCACGCCATCGGACGGGGCCCGCACCGGCGTCCCGGTGGGCCGGGCGATATCAATGCCGTAGTGGGGCTGACGCGGTTCGCCATTGAGAATCCGCTGACTGCCGTAGATCCCGGAAATCGGCCCGGTCACCGGCCAGATCCAGCCGGCATCGAAGTGCCGCGCCGGCAGGCGCCTGGCGCGTGCTGCCCGCACCGCCGATGCATCGCGCCGGATCCGATCGAGGGTCTCGGCGTCGGGACTGACCTGGTTGCGGTCAAGCCCGTCAATGCGCTGGACGTCATAGCGCCGCTGGGCAACCTCCAGGGTGCGCTGGCGACGCGTGCCATCCGGGCTGACCGCCGTCACCGTGACCACGGCCGGCGCATCGCGGCCCAGCCCCAGCACGAAACGCCCGGCTGAATCTACGGGGATCGTGTGGCCGAGGGCCCGCACCTCGGCGCCGGGGGGCGCCTCGCCATGCAGCAGCCCGCCCTGCCGCCGTGGACCGTCGATGTCGAGCGCGCCGGCGACCAGCGGCAGGAGGCCAAGCAGCAGACCAAGGGTTCGAGTCAATCGGATCATGATTTCATTCCCCGCGACAGGCCGGGCAGACGCCCTCGATCTCGACGGTCTGGGCCAGTTGGGCGAAGCCCAGATCGCCAGCGCGCTGGGCGAGCGCCGCCTCGATGCCGTGGTCGTCAAGCTCGGCCACACGGTGGCAGTGGCGGCAGATCAGGAACTGGCCGTTATGACTGTGTTCAGGATGCCCGCAGCCGACATAGGCATTGATCGACGCCAGCCGGTGGACAAAGCGCTCGGCCATCAGAAAATCCAGCGTGCGGTACACCGTCGGCGGCGCCGCCGATGCCGAGCCCTGACGCAGTCGTGCCAAAAGATCATACGCCTTGACCGGCTGGTGGCTCTCCCAGATCAGCTCGAGCACCCGCCGGCGCAGCGGCGTGAGTCGCCGGCCACGCTGCAGACAGAGTCTCTCAGCCTCGCCCAGCGCGGCATCAATGCAACGCTGATGGTCATGGTCCTCGCCCGGGAAAGCGCTCATCCGCCTCACCTCTTTTGCGCGTGGGTCACGCGGTTGCGCAGATAGACCGGTTCAAGCGCCGCCGCCGCGACCGCCTCACCGGCAGCCAGACGCTGCCGTGCCAGCGGCATGGCCGCGGCGATATCCGGATCGCAGTCGGCATTCACCGCGCTCAGTCCCGCCCCATCGGCGATGGCCGGCCAGGCGGCGAAGCCGCTGCCGGCCCCGGACCACTGCCCCGCGGGCAGCGGCGGGCAGACCGGCGCACCCAGCCATTCATCACCCACCGGCAGCGTCCCGGGCTCCGCGGTCGGCGGATGCCGGAAAAGCCCGCCATAGACCTCGCCCATGCGCGCGTCCAGCAGCACCAGCGTGCCTGTGGGTGTGGGATCGTTCCGCCAGGCCGTCTCGGCCACCACCTGCAAGGTCGACAGTGCCACCACCGGCCGATCAAGACCCAGCGCGAGGCCCTGACCGACGCCGGTGGTCACCCGCACGCCGGTGAACCCGCCCGGGCCACGGGTACAGGCGACGGCATCGACGCCGGTACGGCCGAGACCTGCCTCTGCCAGCAGCGCATCGGCGGCCGCCAGTACCGCCCGGGTCTGACCCTGTCGCTGGCGGGTGGTTCGAGTGATAATCGTATCACCCACCGCCAGCGCCACGGTGCAGACCCCGGTGGTGGCGTCGATGCCCAGGATAACGGGGGATGCCGTCATGGTTCAGCCTCCGGCTCGGGCGCCTCAGTTGTATCGGTCTCAAAATCCAGCTCCAGCTGCACCGCCTCATAGCGCGGGTCGAGCCCACCGGCATAGACCGCTTCCTGGGGGACGACGCGGTAGGTGGACGGCTCGCCCACGGGGATCGGCGGACCGATGCGCTGGCGCAGCCAGGCAAACCCGCCCAGAAGCAGGCCAGCCCCCGCGAGGGTCCAGAACAGCCCGGCCGGGCCGAGCAGGGTCATCAGCTGGGTGGCGATCAGCGGGCCGAAGATCATCCCCGCCCCATGCACCAGCAGCAGGCTGGCGCTGGCGCCCAGCATCTGCTGGGGCTCGAGAAAGTCGTTGGCGAGCGACAGCGAGATGGGGTAGAGGGTGAACGCAAGCCCGCCCCAGACCACCGCCATGCCGATCACGGCCCATTCATGGGCACCGGTCATGTAGACAATGCCGAGGCTCGTCGCGGTCATCAAAAAACTGACTCCCATCAGGACATCGCGCCGATTGAAACGATCCGACAGGTGGCCGATCGGCCACTGCAGGACAAAGCCGCCGAGGATGCTCAGGCCCATGAGCCAGGCGATATGGCCGTCGCTGAACCCGACGCCGCGGGCATACACCGGCGCCAGGCCCAGAAACGCCCCACCCACCGTCCCGGCCAGCGCCGAGCCCACCACACCCAGTGGCGAGGCATCGAACAGGTCCCGCAGGCCGACCCGCTCCACCACCGGCAGCGCCGGTGAAGCGATTCGGGTGATCGTCACCGGCACCACCGCAGCGGCAATCAGCATGGCGGCCAGACTGAACAGTTCAAAACCGCCGGGCGCGCCCACCATCAGCAGGAACTGCCCGCCGCCAAGGCCGACATAGCTGACGATGCTGTAAACGCCCAGCACCTGGCCGCGTCGCTCACTGGGCGTGCGATCGTTGAGCCAGCTCTCGGTCACCATATACAGGCCCGCCAGGCTGAACCCGAAGGCGAGGCGCATCAGCCCCCACAGCCAGGGTTCGAGCAACAGCGGATAGGCCAATGTGCTGATTGCCGCCATGGCCGCGAAGGCCGCAAAGCTGCGGATGTGTCCCACCCGGGCAATGAGCCCGGCGCACACCCAGGTCGCCATGACGAAACCCACCGAATAGCAGGCGGTGACGAGGCCGATGACGCGGGTGTCGAAGGCCTCCTCGGACATGCGCACACCCACCAGGGTGGTCAGCAGCCCCCCGCCGCTCAGCAGCAGTCCGAATGAAACGAACAGTGCGATAAACGGTGAGATCGTGCGCTGCATGCGGGTACCGGTGGTGGCGTCGGGAGTGCGTCTACGGGGGTGTGCCGAGGATAGTCGACCTGCCCCGGCATTGCTACTATCACAGGCGACACCCGCCAATGCACGAGGGAGACAGTATTGATCGACGAGGAAATCCCCGACCAGGGCATCCGGCTGCGCTCGCCCAATGCCGATGAGGGGGGCGCCATGTGGTCGGTGGCGAGAGACACGCAGACGCTGGACCTGAACTCGAGCTATCTCTATATGCTGCTGGCCCGCGACTTCGCGGACACCTGCGTCATTGCAGAACACGAGGGCCGGATCGTCGGCTTCGCCAGCGGCTATCGCCGCCCGCGGCATCCCGAGGTGGTGTTCCTCTGGCAGGTGGGGATCCGGCCCGGACTGCAGGGACAGGGACTGGGCAAGCGGCTGATTGCGGCCTTCCTGCGTCAGCCCGGGGCCGATCGGGCGAGCATGCTCGAGACGACCATTGCGCCGGATAACGAAGCCTCACGGGCCCTTTTCCAGTCGATGGCGCGCGAGCTCGACACCGACTGCCAGATCAGCCCCTGCTTTCGGGCGGAGGATTTCCCGGACAATGGCCACTCGGCGGAGGAGCTGTTCACCATCGGCCCCTACCGGCCATCGGCGCTCAACCAGCTGGCGCCGTGAGCACCCAGTCACCCACACACCGCAGTCACTCCGAACAGGGGAGAAAGAATGAAAATCGTCGATCTTGAGGTCATCAAGGGTTCCGAGCGCGAAGTCCACGGCCCGGGCTGGACCAGCCGGCGGCTATTGCTGAGAAAGGACGGGATGGGGTTCTCGTTTCACGAGACCATCATTCCCGCGGGTGCCGAAATGACGCTGTGGTACAAGAACCATCTCGAGGCGGTCTACTGCGTTGAGGGCAATGGCAGCGTCGAGGACCTGGCCACCGGCGAGCGCCATGAGCTGCGCGACGGCGTGCTCTATGCGCTGGATCAGAATGACCGCCATGTCCTGCGCGGCGGCACCGAGGACATGCGCCTGATCTGCGCGTTCAACCCGCCGGTCACGGGTCGCGAGACCCATGATGCCGATGGCTCCTACGAGCTCGTCGAGGACTGATCGGCGAAAAAGTCGTTGACCGCCTCGATGTCGCGGACCAGTGGCATCGGCGGCAGACTGGCGCGGAACAGCCGGCCATAGGGCTTGCTGATGAGGCGCGTATCGCCGAGTACCAGGACGCCGCGATCGGCGGTGTCGCGGATCAGCCGCCCCACCCCCTGCCGGAGGCCGATAATGGCCTCCGGCAGTTGATGGTCGGCGAAGGAGCTCCGCCCCTGATCCTTCAGCCAGGCGGCCCTCGCCTGCAGGACCGGATCACCGGGTGAGGCAAACGGCAGGCGGTCGATCATCACACAGGACAGGGCCGGGCCGCGGACATCCACTCCCTCCCAGAACGACTGTGTGCCCAGCAGGATCGCGCCCTGCGTGGCCCGGAACCGCTCCAGCAGCTGCTTGGGTGCGGCATCCCCTTGGACCATCAATGCCGACCAGCCCCGCGCCCGCAGCCAGTCGGCGGCATGACGCAGGGCGCGATGACTGGTGAACAGCATGAAAGCCCGCCCCTCGCTGGCCTCGAGCACGGGCTCGACGGCCTGCAGGTAGGCCTCGTCAAAGCGCGGGTCGCGCGGCTCTGGCAGTGACGCCGGGAGATAAAGCCGGGTATTGCGGGCATAATCAAAGGGGCTGTCGAGCTGCAGGGTCTGCGCCGAGTCGATCCCCAGGCGACGCTGGAAATGCTCGAATGAGCCGTTCACGCCCAGCGTCGCCGAAGTAAGCACCCAGGACTGACCGTGCCGGGCGCGGCTGCGACGGAAATGCTCGGCGACATCCAGTGGCGTCAGCCGCAGCGCAAACCCCTGGCCGCGGGTCTCGACCCAGGCCACTTCACGGGACTCGGCATCATTGGCCAGAAACCCGCGTAGCGACGACTGCAGCTCATCGCTGCGTTTGTGACAGTTCTCGAGGCCGCGTCCCCGGGGCGCCTGGGGGGCGAGGGCCGCGGTCAGCGATTCAAGGGCCGCCGCCAGCTCGGCCGCCGCCTCGTGGGGTGCCTCGCCGGCATCCGCCCATGCCATGCGCGAGCTCTCCCCCAGCGCCCGGCGCAACTCGGCCGCGGCACGCTCGACCCGCGCGGCGTGCTCCGCCAGATCCGGGGAGTCACCGGCCTCGCGCTGCTGCTCGAGACGCGTATCCCGCACCAGATCCTGTAGCTGGCGGCTTGAAACCGTCACCCCGAAGAACCGGGCCGCCGTCTCGGGCAGCTGGTGGGCTTCATCGAGGATATACACATCGGCACTGGGCAGCACCTCGCCGTAGCCACCCTCACGCAGCGCCCAGTCCGCCATCAGCAGATGGTGGTTGACGACGACCACATCCGCCTCCTGCGCCTCACGGCGGGCCTCCATCAAAAAGCATTCACTGTAGAGCGGGCAGTTCTGGCCCAGACAGTTGTCGGCGGTGGACGTGACCCGCGGCTGCAGACGCCCGTCCACGCTGCCGGCCGGCGCTTCGGCCAGATCACCACTTCGGGTGCGCCCCGCCCAGGCCCGCAGCTTTTGCAGCCCATCGGCCATCGCCGCGGTCTCGAGACGGCCCTCTTCGGCGGTGCGCTCCATGCGATAGAGACACAGATAGTTGCCGCGCCCCTTGAGCAGTGCCATGCGGACAGGCCGCTCGAGTGCCGCCCGGGCAATCGGCAGATCGCGATGATAGAGCTGATCCTGGAGCGTGCGCGTGCCGGTGGAGATCACCACACGCTTGCCCGAGTGCAGCGCGGGGATCAGATAGGCGAGCGTCTTGCCGGTGCCCGTACCAGCCTCGACCACCAGCGAGTCCTCGGCCTCAATGGCCGCCGCCACGGCCTGCGCCATACGCTGCTGCTCTTCACGGGGCGAGTAGTCATCGAGCAGGTCGGCCAGCGGTCCATCGGCGGCGAGCGCGCGATCCAGCGCGGCATCGTCGGTCATTGGCCACCCGCCGCGCGGCGGCCGCGAAGGTTGGCGGCAACGGCCAGCCCCCCGATGACCCCATAGGTCAGCAGCGTCCAGGCCGGAATACTCACACCCAGCACCCGATCCACGGCCGCGCACTCACCGGATCCCGACAGCACCAGCGTGATCACCTCAGTGACTGGAAACACCCCCAGAAGATAGTCCAGACCCGGGCCGCAGGCCGGCACCTGATCCGCCGGCAGCGACTGCAGCCAGAGGTGCCGCCCGGCGAGACCGATGCCACCGAGGCAGGCGAGCACGGTCAGCACCGCGACGCTGCGACCCGGCACCACCATTCCCGCGAGCAGCACGACACCCATGGCAATAAAGGCGATGCGCTGGAATACGCACAGCGGACAGGGTTCCATGCCACCCACCCACTCAAGCACCAGGGCAATCGCCACCAGCGCGAAGCAGATCAGTGCCAGCAGGCCGTTGATATGTGCGGGTCGGCGCCACTGGCGCTGAAGGAATGCCATCATCCGCCCAGTTTGCCGAATGGGGGACGGCCTCGCCATCCCCATGGGCCATCGGATACGGTGACGTTATGACGCAATTCACACTCGACAACCGTTATCCCGACGCACTCCCGGCGACCGGCTACGCACACTGCGACCCGGCCCCCGCTCCGGCGCCGGCGCTGCTGCTGGTCAATGAACCACTCGCCGAAGCCCTCAACATCGCGCCATCGTGGTTGCAGGGTGCCGATGGCGCCGCGCTATGGACCGGCAACGGGCCCCTCGCCGGCACACGACCCGTTGCACTGGCCTATGCCGGGCATCAGTTCGGCCAGCCGGTGCCGCAGCTTGGCGACGGCCGGGCCCTGATTCTGGGACAGGTCACCACCCGTGACGGCGCCGTCGTTGACCTGCAGTTGAAAGGCTCCGGACGCACGCCTTTCTCGCGTGGCGGCGACGGACAGGCGGCGCTCGGGCCGGTGCTTCGGGAGTATATCGTCAGCGAGGCGATGCACGCGCTGGGTATCCCGACCACCCGGGCGCTGACCGTGGCCACCACCGGCGCAACGCTCGAGCGGCAGTTCGGCCCCGAGCCCGGCGCGGTCCTGACCCGCGTCGCGGCCAGTCATCTGCGCTTTGGCAGTTTCGAGTATTTTGCCCATCGCGGCGATACCGACGGACTGCAGGCACTGGTCGACATGGCCATCGACTGGCATGACCCGGACTGGCGCGATGCCTCGGCCAGCGAGCGCGCCGCCGCCCTGCTCGACCGCGTGGTCGAGCGCACCGCGGCGCTGATCAGCGAATGGTTGCGGGTGGGTTTCATTCACGGGGTGATGAACACCGACAACATGACCCTCAGTGGCGAAACCCTCGACTACGGCCCATGTGCCTTCATGGACGGATTCCGGCCCGATCGAGTCTACAGCTCCATTGATGTGCGTGGGCGCTACGCCTGGAACCAGCAGCCGCGCATCGGGCACTGGAACCTGACACGTCTGGCCGAATGCCTGCTGCCGTTGCTCGACCCCGATGAAGCGAGCGCCACACAGCGGGCGGAGCGGATCCTTGCCACCTACCCGGGCCGCTTCGAGGCGCACTACAACCGCGCACTGTCAGCCAAACTGGGGCTCACGGACCTGCGCGGAGGCACGGACCCGGCCGTCGGGGAGGAAGCCACCGGGGAAGATGCCGAGCTCGCTGAGCGTTTGCTTGGACTGATGGCCCGGCATGAAGCGGACTTCACCAACACCTGGCGGGTGCTCGCCACAGACCGGCCCGATTCACCCGGCCAGTGCCGGGCGATGGGCGAGTGGCTGGGGCACGACGACGCCCTGGCGCAATGGATGGATGATTACGCCGCGCGTCTGCAGGCGGCGGGCATTGCCGAATCCACACGCCAGTCGCGGATGAACCACGCCAATCCGGCCGTGATTCCCCGCAACCATCAGGTCGAAGCCGCCCTCGACGCCGCCCGGCAAGGCGACATGGCGCCGGCCCGGCAACTGATCGACGCGCTCCAGTCGCCCTATCACCCCCCGCCGTCGGCGGCCTGGCTGCAACGGCCGCCGTCGTTGGCCGAGGTCGTGCCCGCCACGTTCTGCGGGACCTGACGGGAGGGCGCCGCTGGACTGATCGAGGCGGCCATTGCCTGCAGACGCACCGTATCCAGGAACCGCACCCGGCGGCCGCTCGCGTGAATCAGGCCGTGGCGCCGGAACTGACCGAAGACCCGGCTCGTCGTCTCCGGCGTCAGCCCGACCGACTGCCCCAGATCCGCCCTCGACATCGGCAATCGCAGGGTCTCGGCCGAAGCCTCTGGCTCGGGCATGCGACGGCGCAGCGCCAGCAGGATGAACGCCAGCCTGGCCGGTGCCGCATGACCGGCCAGGGCCGCGTGGGCATCCTGCTCATTGAGGATGACCCCGCTCATCAGGCGCATGAGTTGACGCCGTAGCGCCGGGTGCTCATCGGCGACGCGGGACAGCGCCGGAAAGGACAGCGAACACACGGCGGTTCGCTCAAGGGCAATGGCGGTGTTGACGTAGTGACCGGCATGAATGGCGGTCAGGCCAAAGAATTCACCCGGCAGACGGAAGGACAGGACCTGCTCGTCGCCCGCAGCATCGTTGACAACGGTTTTTACGGCCCCGACGCGCACCGCATAGATCGCCTGAAAAGGCTCACCCTGCCGGTAGAGGGTGGTCCCTGCGGGAACTGAAGCATGCTGGGTCGCCAGCTGGCGTAGCCGATCCATGACGCTTGCCCCAAGGACGGCAGGGGAAACGGCATCCAGCACCAGGCAGGGTGAGGACTCACTTGGGGGGTTATCGTTATCCATGGCTATCCGTCTTCAATGGATAATCCGACAGTCTTGCAGAGATGACGCCGGGGCTCGGTGACATTGTCACTGTCCCCCCACCGATTGCCGCGCCATGATCATGGCATGAAGGCATAAAGACCTTCCCCTAGGAGGACAGAATGACTGATTCAGATCCCGTAAAGACCTCCCGCCGGCGGTTTCTTGCCGGTTCCGCCATGGCGGCCGGTGCGGCCGCCAGCGGCATCGCCGGCGGCGCCCTTTTCAAAAGCGGCAGTGCCCGGGCGGTGTCGACCAATGCGCGCATCGTCATCGCCGGTGCCGGCGCCGCGGGGCTTTCCATCGCCACCCGTCTGAGCCGGCAGCTGGACGGCGCCCGCATCACCCTCATCGACAGCCGCGAGATCCATCTCTACCAGCCCGGATTGACGCTGGTTGGCACAGGCATCTGGGAACCTGCCCAGGTTGAGGATCGAAATGCCCGATACATCCCCGATCAGGCGGAATGGATCCGCGATGACGTCGTTGCCTTCCACCCCGACAGCAACCAGGTCGAGACGTCGGGGGGCAGTCGGGTCGACTACGACTATCTGGTCGTCACCACCGGGCTGCAACTGAACTTCGATGAGATCGAGGGCATGGACCCAAGCCTGATTGGCAGCGACGGAATCGGCTGTGTCTATGCCAGTCCACAGAATGCCTCGCGCACCTGGGAGGCGGCCCGGCAGTATATCGATGAAGGCGGCGTCGGGCTTTTCACCCGTCCCCCGGGGCCGATCAAATGTGCCGGCGCACCGCTGAAGGTGACCATGCTCATCGAGGATGAGCTGCAGAACAACGGCACCCGGGCCGAGGCGGAGATGCATTATCTGCCGCCCGGTGAGGGGCTGTTCTCGCAGCCCGACATCCACGAGTTTCTCAAAAGCTATTTCCCCGAACAGCGGGATATCGCCATTGACTGGAGTCATCCGCTGACCGGCATCGACCCGGGCAACCGGCGGGCGACCTTCGGCACGCCGGAGGGGGCGCAGACAATCGACTACGACTTCATCCATGTCGTACCGCCCATGTCGGCCCCGGACATGATCCGCTATGGCGATCTGGGCTGGCAGGAAGGCGATTTCCAGGGCTGGATGGAAGTGGATCAGTACAGCCTGCAGCACCGCCGCTACCCGAACGTCTTCGGTGCCGGTGACGTGGTGGGCACGCCGGTGGGCAAGACCGCTGCCAGTGTCAAGGCCCAGGCACCGGTGGTCGCCGACAACGTGGTGGCCGCCATCGAGGACCGCGAACTCCCCATGGAATGGACGGGCTATACCTCCTGCCCGCTCATTACCGAGAAGGGCCAGGCCATGCTGGTCGAGTTCGACTTCAGCCTCGAGATGACGCCCTCGTTCGACTTCCTCAATCCGTTCGAGCCGCAGTGGGCCCCATGGTTTCTCAAGGAACGCATGCTGCATGCCGCCTACAACGCGATGATGCGCGGCCGGGTATAAGGAGGCCTGTCATGGAATTTTCGATTTTTGGCATTCTGGCCGTTGTTCTCGAGCTGTTCCGGCCGATCCTTCTGCCGCTGGGAGTCCTGATTGCGGCCGATCTTTTGCTACTGGCCATCGTCATCGGCCGGCATCGGCGCCTGAACGTGGCACGCGGGCTCCGCACGGCGGCCAGCATCGGCGTTGTGCTGGGCCTCGCGGCGGCGCTGTACTTTCCCGTCTGGACCGGCGCCGGCCTGACCCAGCTGCAGAGTCTGGTCGACTATCTCGCCATCATTGCGGCGGGCGTGGGCATCGGTTTTGCCGCGGCCTGCGCGGTGTATCCGCCCGTTCAACTGTTACTGAGGAAAACCGCCTGATCCATGAGCGAACACTCGCGACTGCAGCACCTGCCCATTGCCCTGTTCGCCATGGTGATGGGCCTGTCGGGCCTGACACTGGTCTGGCAGAAATCCGCGACAATGCTCCCGCTGTCCCCCGCGATCGGTCAGGGCCTTCTAGTCCTGACCGGGGGACTGTTCACCGTGCTACTGCTCGCCTATGCCCTCAAGGCGGTCCGCTATCGTGACGCGGTGCGTGCGGAGCTCGATCACCCGGTCAAGCTCAGCTTTTTCCCCACCATCAGCATCAGCCTGATTCTGCTGGGCACCGCTACACGGCACTCCCTGCCCGACCTTTCGATCGTGCTCTGGGGCATCGGTGCGGCGCTGCATCTGGTGCTAACCCTGTTCATCGTCAATCGCTGGATGCATCACGAACACTTTCAGATCATCCACATCAACCCGGCCTGGTTCATTCCCGCGGTAGGCAACATCCTCATCCCCATCGCCGGCATGACCCATGGCCAAGTCTCGATTTCGTGGTTTTTCTTCAGCATTGGCCTGGTTTTCTGGATCATCCTGCTGACCATCATTTTCTACCGGGTGATCTTCCATGACCCGCTCCCGGGGCGGCTCCTGCCAACGCTGTTCATCCTGGTCGCGCCGCCCGCCGTGGGCTTCATCGCCTACGAGGGAATGGTCGGCGACATTGATCCGTTCAGTCGTATCCTGTTCAACACCGCGCTGTTCATGACGCTGCTGCTGGTCACGCAGGTCCGGCGGTTTGCCGCCCTGTCGTTCTTTCTGTCGTTCTGGGCCTACTCCTTCCCGCTGGCCGCAATGACCATCGCCGCGATGGTCTACTACCAGCAGACAGCCGCGAACTGGGCCCTGGGCCTGAGCGGGCTGCTGCTCGCAGTCACCAGCGCGGTGATTGCATGGCTGATCGTACTCACCATCCGGGCCGCCAGTCGGGGCCAGATCTGTGTGCCCGAATGACCGATCCGTGCGCCGGAATCGAACTTGCGCCAGATCAACTCCTGCCGCCCCAAGGCTTTCCCGCAGCCGTCGCAGCGGTTACCGTACGCATGGAGATTGAAACGTTTACAAATCAATTTCCTGATGACCATCAAGGGGAAAATCAATGACTGACAATAACTTCCGTAACGATCGCCGGCGCCTGCTGCGGGGCGCGCTGATGGGCATTGCCGCTGCGCCCATCGGTTACATGGGTCTGCGCGGCTCCAACGCTCTGGCGCAGGACATGCCCAAGCTCGCCGAGGACGATCCCCAGGCGATCGCCCTCAATTATGTGCATGACGCCACTGAAAAGGACGACATGCGTGAGCCGGACGCTGTCTGCGCCAACTGCCGCCTCTACCTCGGCAGCCGCGGCGACGAGTGGGGCGGCTGCACGGCCTTCCCCGGCAAGGCGGTCAACACCAACGGCTGGTGCAGCGCCTGGGTGCGTGCCAGCGGCTGACAGCCGTCCGCGTCAACGCCCTGCAACCCCCGGGCTCGCGCCGCGAGCCGGGGGTTTTTTCGCCCCCACAGCCGCTAGCCCCCAAGCCCGCCACCGGAGGCCACCTGGCATGACCCGATCCCTACTTGCGACCCTCATTCTTCTGATCCCCGGCCTGGCCGGCGCCCAGGCCCAGGACCCGGCACTGCCCGATCCGATCGCGGCCCTGGAGGACCGGGGGGCGACCATCGGTGAGACCTTTGACGCACCGGGCGGCCTCACCGGGTATACCGTGAGCTTTCAGGGTCAGACCCTCACCGCTTATGTCACCAACGCTCAGGATCATGTGGTCGTGGGCACGCTCCTCGACGGTGACGGCACCAACCTGTCCCAGCCGGTCCTGTCCGCGGCAGCCAACGCCGCGCGGCCACAGAGCGAATGGGATGAGGTGGCCAACGCCAGCTGGATCGCCGATGGCAGCGACTCGGCCGAGCGTGTGATCTATGCCTTTACCGACCCGAACTGCCCCTACTGCAGCCGTTTCTACGAGCAGACCCGCGACTGGGTGGATGCCGGGGCCGTGCAGATCCGCCACGTCATGGTGGGTGTCCTGCGCGAGGACAGTCTCGGCAAAGCCGCGACTCTGCTGGCGGCGGATGATCCGGCCGCCGCACTGGCCGAACATGAGGCCCGTTTCGACAGTGGTGGTACGCCACCCGCCGAGTCCATCCCGGCGTCCAGTCAGCAGGCCGTGGCATCCAATAACGAATTGATGAGCCGACTGGGGATTCGCGGTACGCCCTCGGTCTACTACCGCGACGACAGTGGCGATATCCGCCTGGTGCGCGGCCTGCCGCGTGGCGAGCGGCTCATCGATGTGATGGGCGGGGCAAAGCCCGAGTAATCAGTACTGCAGCCGCTCGCGGCTGCGCTGAATATAGTGCGAGCGGATCCGGTGGGTGGCCGGCCCCGGCCTGCCATCACCGATGGCCACGCCGTCCACCGCCACCACCGGGGTCACGAACGCCGTGGCACTGGTGATGAACGCCTCGCGCGCCTGCTGGGCCTCGGCCACCGTGAATGGGCGCTCGATGACCGCAGCGCCGGTCTCCCGCGAGTAATCCAGAACCGCCGCGCGGGTGATCCCGTGGAGGATATCCGGCGACGTAGGCCGGGTGACGAGCGCCCCGTCGGCACGGATGATGTGCGCGTTGCTGGAGCTGCCCTCAGTGACCGTTCCTCCTTCCACCATCCAGACATCATCCGCGCCCTGCTCCACCGCCAGGGTCTTCATCATTGATGGGTAGAGCAGCTGGGTGGTCTTGATGTCACGCCGGTGCCAGCGCAGATCCGGCTGGGTGATCACCCTCAGCCCGGTCCCGGTGGCGGCGGTCTCGAGCAGCGACTGAGCCTGGGTGAAGAGCACGACCGAGGGTTGGCAGGTGGTGGGCTGGAGAAAGCTGCGATCCGCCACGCCTCGGCTGACCTGCAGATAGACCAGCCCCTCGTTCAGGGCATTACGGCGGATGAGCTCGCGATGCAGCTCGAGCAGTCCGGCAGCCCGGAGGTCGAAATCGATGCCGAGCTCGGCAAGGCTTCGGCACAGCCGCTGCTGGTGGGCCTCGAAATCCACCATCCCGCCATCCACCACGGCGGTGACTTCGTAGACCGCATCGGCAAAGAGGACGCCGCGATCAAAGACGGACAGGCAGGCGGCGTCCTCAGGCAGAAACTCGCCGTTGACGTAAACGATGCGCGACATCTCTCGACTTCCCCCCGGCACGGATGAGCATCAAGGATATCACTGCAGCGCCCGCCAGGTTCGCAGCGGTGAACCGTCCACGAGCCTCGCCTGCAGCAGCACACTGGCCCGGGTGGCACCACGGCCACCGGCGAGCGCTGAGATGCGATAGCCGCAGCCACCGTCGCTGCAGTCGGGCCTGCTTACCGGGCGAAGCCGTTCGACGAGAACCCGCAGGGGTGGCGCGCCATCGTCTGTCCGGTGGGGCAGCGACAGCGTCCGGCCCTCGGCCATAAGCACCGCCCGCCAGGCACGCCGGCGGGGCACCGGCGTGGGCTGCAGGGCCGGCCGGGACCACTGCGCGGCCTGCCGGGCCGCCTCGCGCAGGGCGAACTCCGCCGCCTCGAGGGCCTGGGCCTGATCGATGGTCGCCGTGACGGTGCGAATCTGCAGACGGGCGCGCTCGAGTGCCGTCAGCGTAATGAGCGAGACGATCAACACCACGCCCAGAACCCCGACAAGCGCGATCCCGCGTTGCCGGCGTCTCATGGGCGACCGTTGCGCAGCGCGACGGTGGTGGCCAGATCCACCGACTGGGCCTGCAGCCGGATGCGGACCGCCACCACCGCTGCACCCGCCAGGTCGGCATTGCCCGACACCCAGCGATCGACAGCGCCATCGCCAACGATGTCGACCCCTGCGGTGGCGCTCAGCGATTCCACGCCCACCACCAGCTCCTCACGGTGACCGCTGTTTGCCCGTCGGCGGCGGAAAAGGCTGAGGCGGTCACCGCCCACCGAGGTGTCGATGTAGTACTCGGTCCGCGCCGGCACGAGGATTTCGATGGCCTCGCCCAGCGGGCCATGCCCCCGGGTGGGCCGCTCGTTGATACCCGCCACGCCGGGGCCACGGTTCAACACGGACGGGTCGTCGCCGGCATGACGGAACAGCACGCAGTCCGTGCCGCGCCGGTTGACCACCATCACCGGCGCACCCGGTGCAATGCCATGCCGCCGATCCAGCACAAGGCGGTCGCTGCGCGTGGGCGCGTCGTTCACCCGGGCCTGTGCCTGGTGGCGCATTGACCGAAGGGTCAGCCCATCGCCGGTGGCGACCACCGGCTCGACCCAGTCATGGCCGGCACTGATCAACGATTGGCGCCTGCTCGGGTGACAGCCCGGATAGCCCGCCTGCCGCACCGAGCGCGCCATGAGTGTCAGCGCCAGATGCAACGCATCCAACTGCTCGGCCTCCGTCTGATCGGCCCGTTCAATGGCCCGCGACATCACCAGAACCTCGCCGGCGGTGAGCACGACCATTGCCCCGAGTGCCGAGGCGATCAGCAGTTCCATCAGGGTGAACCCCCGCTGCCGCGGGGCGAGCCCGATCATGGGCGAAACACGTAGTTCAGGGACCCAGGATCCGACCGGTCGCTGACACGCCAAGTGATGGTCAATGTGCCCGGAGTGGGCGGGGGACCGGGCCATTGCACGCGGGCCTCACCCCGGGGCAACTGCTCGGCGACCCGCTCGCGCCAGGCGATGAGGCGGCTGGCCGGCAGCGGCCCCGGACGGTAGGCGCGGGCCTGCTCGGCCAGGTCCATGGCCAGAAATTGCGCCTGGACATGTTCATGCATCTGGCGCAGGTCAAGGGAGGCTCGCGATTGGCCCATCACCAGGCCCAGCACGCCAATGGCGAGCAGGCTCGAGGCCGCCAAAACCTCCACCAGCGAGCTGCCGGTCTGACGGTACGGGGGAACGGATCGGGAGAGGGAGCGCATGGCTCCAGACTAGCAAGCCGGCGATCAGCCGGGGCCACCGCTCATCGGTCGCCCCGATCCGTCAGGCCATTGCGGTCAGCCGCACTTGCTGTCGCCGCAGTTGAGGCAGGTGAGGCATCCGTCCATGACGACCATCGCCTTGACGTGACACTTGCCACACAGCTCGGCGCCGGCGGGATAACCATCGTCGCGGGCCTCGTCCGCGGGCTCGGCGGTCTCCGCCTGTTCACCCCGCGCCATGGCCTCGGCCTTTTTCTGCTCGATGTAGCGACGCTGGTGCTCGTCGAGGCCCTCCGACTCGATCATGCCGATGGATCGCAGATGCTGCTCGAGCACCTCGCCGATCTCGGCAACCAGCGACGGCATGAACCGACCACCCTTCTTGAAATATCCGCCGCGTGGATCAAACACGCTGCGCAGTTCCTCGACCAGAAAGGTGCAGTCCCCGCCCTTGCGGAACACCGCCGAGATGATGCGGGTCAGGGCCACGATCCACTGGAAGTGGTCCATGTTCTTGGAATTGATAAACACCTCGAACGGCCGGCGCAGCTCGTGCTCGGTCCCCTCGTTGAGGATCAGATCGTTCACCGTCACGTACAGCGCATGCTCGGACAGGGGCGTCTTGATCTTGTAGGTCTGCCCCTCGAGTCGCTCCGGGCGCTGCAGCTCCTCGTGCATGTGTTCGATGGCGGCCGCGGACGGTGCGCCGGCGTCATTGGCCGCCGCGGCTTCGGCCTCAGCGTCGGCCTGACCGACTTCGTAGTCGACGATCTTGGTATCGATTTTTACTGCCATGGCGTGTGTCCTCAGAATTTCCCGTAGTACCCTTCCTTGAGGGCGTCATAGAGGTTCGCGGCGGTGTGCACTTCGCCGTCGTACTCGACCTCGTCGCCGCCTCTCACCTCGACGGTGCGACCATCCTCGAGCTTGAACCGATAGATCGTGTTCTCCAGATCCGACTCCTTGACCAGCACACCCTGGAACGCCTCAGGGTTGAAGCGGAACGTGGTGCAGCCCTTGAGGCCGTTTTCGTAGGCGTACTGATAGATGCCCTTGAAGTCCTCGTAGGGATACTCGGTGGGCACGTTGGCGGTCTTCGAGATGCTCGAGTCCACCCATTTCTGGGCCGCGGACTGGATGTCGACGTGCTGCTTCGGCGTCACATCGTCAGCGGCGATGAAGTAGTCGGGCAGATTGCGGGTCTCCGCATCCATGCTCGGCAGCGCGTTTTCGTTGATGAGCGTGCGATACGCAAGCAGCTCAAAACTGAATACGTCCACCTTCTCCTTCGACTTCTTGCCCTCCCGGATCACATTGCGGAAGTAGTGATGGGCAAAGCTCGGCTCGATGCCGTTGGAGGCATTATTCGCCAGCGACAGGCTGATGGTGCCCGTGGGCGCGATCGAAGTGTGGTGCGTGAACCGGGCCCCCTTTTCGACCAGTGCGTCGACAAGCTCCGGCGCCTCGCCGGCGACCCGCTGCATGTAGCGGCTGTAGCGCCCCCAGAGCACCCGACCCTTGATGCTGTCACCCACCTTATAGCCGGCATCACGCAGCTCGGGGCGCCAGGCCATCATGCGCTCGGTCAGCGTGAAATCCTCTTCCATGATCGGCGCCGGGCCCTTTTCCTCGGCAAGGCGCAGCGCCTCGCGCCATCCCTCCAGGGCCATCTCGCGGGAGACGTCCTCGGTAAAGGCCAGCGACTCCGGCTCGCCATACTTCATGCGCAGCATGGTCACCGTGGAGCCCAGCCCCAGAAAGCCCATGCCGTGACGGCGCTTGCGCTCGATCTCTTCGCGCTGCCTGTCCAGCGGCAGGCCGTTGATCTCCACCACGTTATCAAGCATGCGGGTGAACAGCGCCACCACCCGGCGGTACTCGTCCCAGTCGAAGTGGGCGCGCTCGGTGAAGGGCTCACGAACGAACTTGGTCAGGTTGACCGAGCCCAGCAGGCAGGCGCCATAGGGCGGCAGGGGCTGCTCACCGCAGGGGTTGGTGGCGCGGATTTCCTCGCAGAACCAGTTGTTGTTCATCTCGTTGACGCGATCGATGAGCACGAACCCCGGCTCGGCATAGTCGTAGGTCGAGGTCATGATCATGTCCCAGATCCGCTGCGCCTTGACCCAGCGATAGATCCGGCAGGCCACCAGCCCGTCCTCGCGGGTCAGATAGCCGCTTTTACGGTTGGGCCACTCGCGCCAGAGGACCTGATCGGGATCGTTGACATCGACCCCCTCGCTCTCGGCCTCGTCGGGCTTGATCGGGAACGCCAGCGGCCAGTCGCTGCCCTCGCGCACGGCCTGCATGAAGCCGTCGGTGATCAGCAGCGAGAGATTGAACTGACGCAGCCGCCCGTCCTCGCGCTTGGCGCGGATGAAGTCCATGACGTCGGGATGGCCGACGTCGAAGGTCGCCATCTGAGCGCCGCGACGGCCACCGGCGGACGACACCGTAAAGCACATCTTGTCGTAGATATCCATGAACGACAGCGGTCCCGAAGTGTAGGCGCCGGCACCGGAGACATAGGCGCCCTTGGGGCGCAGCGTCGAGAACTCGTAACCGATGCCGCAACCGGCCTTCAGCGTCAGACCCGCCTCGTGAACCTTGTCGAGGATGTCGTCCATGGAATCGCCCACGGTGGACGAGACGGTGCAGTTGATCGTCGAGGTGGCGGGCTTGTGGTCCCAGGCACCGGCATTGGACGTAATGCGGCCGGCGGGGATGGCCCCGTGGCGCAGCGCCCAGAGGAACTGCTCGTACCAGTGCTCACGGTCTTTCTCGGGCTCGACATCGGCGAGCGCCCGGGCGACCCGCTTGTAGGTATCGTCAACCGTCTTGTCGACGACCACGTCTTCCTTGGACTTGAGCCGGTACTTTTTGTCCCAGATATCCGCCGAGGCGGGTTGAATGGGGATATCCGTTACGGCCTTGGGGAGCGCACGCAATTTTGTTGCGGTCGTCATGGGAGTCTCCTTGCGCTGTTCGATTCATCTCGGGAACCGCGACAGAGGCGGCTTGCCGGCGGTTATCCACAACATGTATCGGGATTCCTCGCGATGCCCACTACATGTTGTGTAGTTGATGCCAGCTTAACCCAACACAGGCACAAGTCAACCCGGGCCGGCGGGCCTCAGCACTCGATGTCGTGATCAGTAACGGGGATGAACCGGGCGCCGTCGCACTCCGGCTGCAGGACCAGGATATCGGCCTTCCGGAACACCCCCGGTCCAAGTCCCTGACTCTGATGCGCCAGGGCTTCGACGGTTGGCGTTTCCAGGGCCGCTTCGGGCAGATCGAGCAGAAACCCGATGACCCGTTCGTCATCGAGGGCAAGCGCCCAGTCGGTTTCGTTGTGCGCCCGCAGGAGTTCGCGATCGAGATCTGGATCATCGACGGCCCGGGTGCGGCCCGCCGTGACCGCCTGCATCAGCCGCTCGGCCAGCGCCGTACTGGCCTCGCCACTGCGATCACCGGGGACCTGCGGCCCCCCGGCATCAACAAACGCCCGGGCAAACGTCAGCCGATCGCGGCTACCGGCCTGGCGGACCGCCTGGCGACCCGCCGCGATCGCATCGCGGATGCGTGCAACCTGTCGGGCCCGGAATGCCGCCATTACTCGTAGTCGTCGTAGTCGCCGAGGTGACTGGTGGCGGTGTAGTCCCGCTGGACCTTGAGCTTGGCGGCGATGAAGTCGCTGTGCTCGATGTAGAGCAGTTCGGCGATCTTGCGCACCAGATGCTCTTCGTAGCGGTCCATTTCGGCGTCGGCAAGGCATACGCGCCACAGCAGCTCCACCACCCGGCACTTGCGGGCGTAGTCAAACTGCTGGTTGATCAGCTGGGTGAACTCAAACTGATCCACCGCCTCGTGGACCTCCTGATCGGCCAGATCGATGACTTCTGAAGTTTCCTCGGGCGTGAGCTCGAAGACCTCGATGATGCCGTCGTGAATGGCCTGGAATTCGACGCTATGGCGCTGGTTGTCGGCCTGCGCCATTTCGATGAGGAGTGCCGCCGTGGCGAGCTGCAGCCGATGCGGCTCCGGGTCGTCGGCGGTCGCTGCGCCCGGGTTGATCCGCGTTTCGTAGAACTGCTTGATGGCTTCAATCATCTCGAGGACCTGGTTGCGTTCATCCGGAACGTCCCTCTTATCAGGGCTCGTCGGCCATGTCGACCACGGCGACCGACGCGGCGCGGCTGACAATCAGCTGCTGGCCCGCTTGGATCCGGTCGGGATGATCGAGTTCATTCAGACGCATCAGCTGATCGGTGCCAACATCGTGACGCACCGCGATGGCACCGAGGGTGTCCCCCGGCCGGACTTCATACTGCCGGCGGCCCACGCTGCGAGGGTCGGACCCGGCGAGGGGCAGATCCAGGCGCTGGCCGGCCCGCAGCCGGCGTGGATCGGCGAGGCCATTGGCAGCCATCAGCGTCGGGACATCGACGTCATATCGCATGGCAATGCCGGACAGGGTCTGCCCGGCCTGCACACGATGCACCTGACTGGGGCGCTGATCCTGATACAGTCGATCCCCGGGCAGTCGCGCCACGGCAGCTGACCAGTCGCCCTGATCCGCCCGCGGCAGGACCAGACCGTAGCCGCGTGGGATGAACTTGCGGCCGTCCCAGACCGACGGACCGAGGGCGGGGTTGAGGCGCTGCAGCGTGCCCCGGTCGATGGCCAGCTCCGTCAGCAGGGTATCGACCGGTGTGTAGTGCGGCAGCTCGACGCGCATGACCGGGGCTGGTGCCTCGCGCTCCAGATCAGGAAAGTACCTGCGGGCATCCCGGTCCACCCGGGCAGCGGCGATCAGGGCCGGATAGAAATTCTTCGATGAAAACCCGAAACGCGCCCCCTCGTAGTGCTCGCGGATCTCCATGTAGTGCGTCGAGCCGACAGCGCGGACCGCACGACGCATGCCATTAAGGCCGTGGTTGTAGGCGGTGATGGCCAGTGGCCAGTGGCCGATCTCGGCGTAATTGTGGGCCAGGAGCGCGGCCGCCGCAGTGGTGCTCCGCCACGGGTCAAGCCGCTCGTCGATCAACGGATCGATACGCAGGAACCGGCGCCCGGTGCCGGCCGTGAACTGCCACAGGCCAGCGGCACCGGCGTGCGAACGGGCCCGGGGATTGAACGACGACTCGACGTGGGGGAGTGCCGCCAGTGCCGCGGGCACACCGCGTTCAGCCAGTGCGGTGCGAATATGCGACCGCCAGCGCCCGGAGCGCACCAGCCCCTCGCGGAAACGCTCGCGCAGCCCGCCCTGAAAACGCAGCCGTTCGGCCAGCGCCGGCGAACCTGCGGCGTTCAATGCCTTGCGATGCCGCGCCAACGCCGCCTCAATCGCGTCGCGGCGGGCCTGCCATTGGGGCGGTCGCGGCACATCGATACGGGCGATGATCCGCATCTGCCCGTCGGTGTCGTGGATCACGCCCTCACCCACCCCTACGTCGGTGTAGATGCGCTCCCAGAAGGCAATGGCCGGCTCCAGCGCCGCCGGTACGGGCAGGCTGGCCGGGGGTGCAGCGGCCGCCGGGCCCGCAGCCGCCAGCAGCAGGCCGGTTTGCAGGATACGTCGAAGGGTTAACATGACACCCTCACTGTGGGGATGGACACCTCATTAGGATAGTAGTCTTGGAGAGGGGCGCAGACAATGCAGCCGGTACAATGGATTCTCGTGGTGGCTGTCGCCCTCGTCTCGACCGCCAGCGCCGTCCACGCGCTGCTGTTCAAGCGCGAGCCGGCGGCGGCGTTCGGCTGGATCGCCTTCTGCCTGCTGTTTCCGGTGGTCGGCCCGATCTTCTACTACCTGCTGGGGATCAACCGCATCCGCATGCGCGCCCGACGCCTGCGCGGCGAGCAGCTGGCCGGGCTCGACGTGGCGAACGCCAGCGTGCCCGAATCCATCCCCACCGCCTTTCGCACGCAGGCCCAGATATCGCGGGCGGTGACCGGGCTGCCCATGACCCACGACAACCGCATCGAGAGTCTGGTTGGCGGCGAGGCGGCCTACCCCGCGATGCTCGAAGCCATCGAGCAGGCCACCGACCGGGTCTATCTGTCCACCTATATCTTCGAGAGCAATCAGACCGGCCAGCGATTCGCCGATGCGCTGGCCGCCGCCACGGCGCGTGGCGTTGACGTGCGGGTGCTGCTGGACGGCGCCGGCGAATTCTACAACCGGCCGGCGATCCGCCATCGCCTGCGCCGTGACGGCGTGCGCGTCGAGCGCTTCCTGCCCCCGCGGCTGATCCCCCCGAGCCCGGTCATCAACCTGCGCAACCACCGCAAGCTGCTCATCACCGACGGCGGGACGGTGTTCGTCGGTGGCATGAATATCGGCGATCGCCATCTCATCGAGCGGCCGGATCACCGCGAGGGCATCCGCGATATCCACTTCCGCGTCAACGGACCGGTCACCCGGCAGCTCGAGGATGTCTTCCTCGACGACTGGGAGTTCATTACCGGTGAGCGCCCTGATCCGCCATCATCAAGCGCGCCGACGGCCGGTGGCGCCGCCCTCGGTCGTACCCTGGTCGACGGCCCCAACGAGGACCTGCATCGGCTGACCATGGTGCTGGTGGGGGCGGTGGCAGCCGCGCGCGAGCACATCGCCATCATGACGCCCTACTTCCTTCCACCCCGGGAGCTGGTCGCGGCGCTGCAGGCGGCCGCTGTGCGCGGCACCCGCGTCGACATCATCCTGCCCGGCCACAACAATCTGCCATTCATGCACTGGGCGAGCCGCAACATGCTCTGGGAGCTGGTCAAATGGAACGTCGGCGTCTACTACCAGCCCGGCCCATTCGATCACACCAAGCTGATCGTGGTGGACCGGCATTACACTCAGGTCGGATCCGCCAACCTCGATGCCCGCAGCCTGCGGCTTAATTTCGAGATCATGCTCGAGGTCTATGACACGGACTTCGGCGGGCGCATGGCCCGCCATATCGAGGCGGCGCGGCGCGAGGCACACCGCGTGACACTCAGCGAACTCGACGAGCGACCGATGCTGCCGCGCATCCGCGACGCCATTGCGTGGCTGTTTACGCCGTACCTGTGAACGGCAGCAGCGCCAGCCATCCGGCCGCCAGGGCAACGGCCGCCCCCACACTCAGCACCGTGCGCAGTCGCCGGAACCAGCGCGGCAGCGTCGGCTCAACGAATCGGTACTCGCCATAGCGCCAAGCGATGAAGGCGGCGGCCATCACTGGCAATGCGATGATCACTGGCAGCATCAGCACCACCCAGGCGACCAGCGCCGGGATCACCGAGGTGTAGAAAGCGGCTGGCGGCGGATTGCGCTGACCCATGGCGAGCCCCCAATGGATCGCGCCGATGAACGACAGGATCACCGCGCCATAGGCGAGCAGCCAGTCGCTGGTCCAGGCCATGCCCAGCCAGGGACCCGCCGCGGTGGCGGCGAACGGGATCAGGCCCAGATAGCCCATCCAGTCCGCTGCCATGCGGTGCCGCCCCTCGGCCTGCAGACGGGCGCTGGCGGCGCGCAGACCACCGACAAAGTGGCCCCCGATGAACACCTGGGGCAATGTCGCGGAGCCGGTCAGGGCCTTCAGACGGGCGAACTGCTCGCGGTTTTCCGCTGAACCCATGCCCATTTCCACCGCCCGCCAGTCGCGCCCCGAGTCCTCGAGCAGCTCATCAAGCCCGCCCAGGTCGGTGACGGTGGAATGAAACACGACAACGTCCGCGCTGGCGGCCAGCTCCCGAAGGCTTTGATCGTCTGACATGGCGCATCCCACGGTTGAGAATTCTACGTGCATGATAGGGTCAAATGAGGCATAACCCAATCTATCAACGCATGCCCCGGAGGTTTTCATGACGCGATTTCGCCTGCTGGCCCTGTCCCTTGTCACAGCGGTCACCCTTGTCCTCGCCGGCTGCGCGGGGGTAGCGCCCGAGGACTACGCGGGCACCTCACCCGAACTGCGCCTGGAGGAATACTTCGACGGCGAGGTGACCGCCTGGGGGATGTTCCAGTCGCGCAGCGGCGAGGTGAAGCGGCGGTTCACCGTGGACATCACCGGGACCGTCGAGGGCGACCGGATCACCCTGGATGAACGGTTTGCCTATGCGGATGGCGAAACCGACCGCCGGGTCTGGGAGATCGAGCGCATCGACGAGCACACCTATGAGGGCACGGCCGGTGATGTGGTCGGCGTGGCCAAGGGCAAGCGCTATGGCAATGCCTTCAACTGGCAGTACACCCTCGCCCTCGAAGTGGGCGACCGGACCTGGAACGTGCAGTTCGACGACTGGATGTATCTGCACGACGACAACACCCTGGTGAATACCGCCGAGGTGACCAAGTTCGGCTTCCGGGTCGGGACGGTGACGCTGTTCTTCCGGCGCGACGATGCCGGGGAGGCAGACAATGGGTAACCTTCTGATCGCGGGACTCACCGCCATCATGCTGATGGTGCCGACGCTGACGGGTGCCACGGTGGAGCAGAACGGCGCGCGTTTCGATGAACGCATCGAGCAGGCCGGTGAGCGACTGCGCCTGACCGGCACGGGCGTCGCCAAATACCGGATCGTGTTCACCGTCTATGCCGCGGGTCTGTATCTGCCGCCCGATGCGGATGCCGATCAGGCACTGGCCACGGACACGCCCCGGCGCCTGGAAATCGAGTATTTCCATGACATCAGTGCCGAGGACATCATCCGGGCCGCCAACACCAAGCTCGACGAGCAGCTGAGTCCGGCCCGGCAGACCCGGCTTCAGCCAAAGATCGACCGCTTCCACGCGCTGTTCCAGGCCGTCTCGGACGGCGATCGCTACCGCATGGAATACATTCCCGGTGAGGGGACACGCCTTGCATTCAACGGCAAGCCGGTCGGTCAGGTGGCCGGGGGCGATTTCGCCGCGGCGTATTTCGGGATCTGGCTGGATGCCGACGATCCGCTGTCCCGCGGACTGCGCCGGGATCTGCTGGCAGGCGCGGAGTCCTCCGGAACCGACTGATCAGCGGATGCGGTGCTCCGCGAGTCCCGCCTCGACTGGCGCCAGAAACGCATCGGCCCGGGCCGAATCCGCCCGGGTCGCCAGGCTGACGCCCACGAAAAGGGCCACGGCGAGTGCGCCACCGCAGATCGAGGCGGGAATGCCCAATGGATCGAAACCGGTCAGCTGCAGGGCCGTCACCACCACGCCCGCTCCGAGCATGCTGACAATGGCGCCGCTTGCCGTACCCCGCCGCCAGAAAAAGCAGCCGACAATGCTCGGCACCGTCACCAGTAACCCCGACGACGCCGCCACCGACAGCACGGTGATCAGGTCGAGCTGCAGCCGGGCAAAGAGGATGGCCAGCGCGGTGACGATCAGTATCACCGCCTGACCGGCGATCATCTGATGGCCACCGCTCGGGGCGAGGGGTCGATAAAGGTCCCGCGCGGCCAGCGCGGACAGGCTCAGCAGAATCGAGTCCACCGTGGACACGGCCGCGGCGACGATCCCCACCACCAGCACGATCGCCACCGGCGCCGGGACCGCATCGGTGGCCAGCAGACGCGGTGTGGCGAGGTCGGGCTGGTCCAGATCGGGCACCAGCTGCAGGGCGGAGAATCCCCAGATGACCGAGATCAGGGTGTAGACAAAGCCAAGAATCAGAAAGCCCAGCAGCATGGTGCGCATGGCACCGATGGACTCGGTGGTGAACAGCCGCTGACTGACCTGCGGGTTGCTGATCGAGAAGAAAAACCACGGCACGGTCAGACCGATGAACGTGGTCAGGCTGAACAGGCCGGGACCCGGCACGCTCAGCCATTCGCCGTGGTCGGCCCGGGTCGATTCGAGGAACGCCACCGGGCCGCCCAGCGCGGCGATCACGAAGCCAGCCGCGATCAGGCTGGTCACCAGCATGACGACCACCTGCAATGCGTCGGTCCAGAGCACCGAGCGCATGCCCGCCGCCAGCGTCCAGATCAGCGCCAGTGCGGCGCCGATCAGGATCCCCTGCTCAAAGCCGATTGCCGCGTCAGTCACCCCCGAGACCAGGTAGCCGATGCCCATGAGCTGGACCGCGCTGTAGGGGATCAGGAAGACGCAGGCGGTCAGCGCCATGACCGCCCCCACCCAGCGGCTGGCGTAGCGATGGCTGAGCATCTCGGCGGGCGTAATGAAGCCGAAAGCGCGACTGGCCAGCCAGAACCGCGGGCCAAAGATCGCCACCAGTCCGAGACCGGCCAGATACACCAGCTCGAAGCCCAGGGCACCGACACCGCCGGCATAGGTCAGCCCGGCGAGCCCCACCATCATGAACGCGCTGTAGGTGGTCGCGCCGTAACTGAGCGCCGAGATGATGCCACCCGCCCGGCGTCCGGCCAGATAATACTCCGCCGCCCCCGCGCCCAACCCACGGCGCGCGGCGAAGGCGACACCAATGCCGATCAGGGCGTAGACGGTCAGCGCCGCGATCAGGCCCGGGGTCATGGCCGCCAGCCCGAAACGAGGCGCGCGATCAGACCGATCGCCACCGCACCAAACACCAGCCAGACCAGAAACGCGCCGTGCCACACGGGCTGATCTCGCAGCAGCCCGTAGGGCACCACATAGGCCACGACAATGGCCACGGCCAGCCACGCCAGCGTTCGATTGCCGCGTCGGCGATAGTCACTCATCACGGACATCCTTGGCGATTGTCAGTCGTAGCGCGCCCGGGGGTCGGTACCGGTCAGCAGCTGCGCCGCCACCACGCAGGTCAGCCCGAAGGGCAGATAGCCCGCGTACCCGAGCAGTGGCATCTCGAAGATGTGGAGCACCTGAGCGTTGGGGATATGGTACGTCCAGCGCGCCAGACTGAATACATTCCACAGCTCCCAGCACAGGCCGCAGAAGAGTGCCGCCAACACCGCCAGCCAGGCGTCGCGCCACTGCCCGGTGGCGACACCGCTGAACAGATGACGCTCGCCGCTGATCGCCTGAATGGCGACGATCAGCATCGGCGGCCCGACCCAGACCAGTGAGAAGAACGTATCCGGCCGGATCGCAATCGCCACAAGCCCGAGACCACCCGCCACCAGCACCGCCCAGGCGGTCGCCACCGGCTGCGGCGGGCTTATCCGAATGAAATCATCCAGCCCGCGGGACAGCGTCGGCCAGGTGGCGAACAGGTCACGGGTGACGAGCACGGCCGGCAGCACCGTGCTGAACGGCAGCGCCGAGCGCACGAACCAGTTGAGCGCATCATGCTCGGCCACGCCGGTGCCGGTATAGATCCAGTTGCCGGTGAACTGGTTGAGGTACTCGAACAGATACCAGAACAGGGCGCTCGCCGGGAATAGCGCCAGAAACCGCCGGGGTTGCTCACACAATAACACCCGCCCGCCGCGCTGCCGGATCCAGGCACTGATCACGCCGATATAAGCGAGCCACAGGGGCGTAAAGCTGTAGCGGCGCAGTGCCTCGAGCCCCGGGATCGGCACCCAGGCGATCACCCAGACAATCAGCAGAGCCACCAGCGCCACACTGCCCCAGCGCGGCCATGCCGCCGACGCTGTCCGTGGCGCCGGCGCGCCATCGGCGGTGCGCCGGTTGGCCACAATGATGCGGACCACGAACGGCAGCAGCGTGCCGACGATGAGCACCGCATAGAGCGTGAAGACCGGCAGCGAGAAACTCCCCGGCGCCGGTTCCAGCGGCCTTGGCGGAAAGCGCAGATAGACCTCGGGGTCGCCGCCGGCGAGCAGCCGGCCGAGCAGCGGTGCCATGATCATGAGGGCCACCACAGCCAGGGCCTGGCGCAGGTGCGAGCGGCCTCGCCTCTCGAGCACCTCAGTCGCCATCGCCACCGCTCACCGGCGCAGGGCGCACGCTGAAGCCCATGGCCTCCACCGCCTCGCGGAGCGCCCGCATGGCGGCCTCCACCGCGGCCGGTGCGCCGCGCAGCCCCAGCTCCAGCGAGTAGCCGTCCTCGCGCAGCGTTGGCAGGCAGGACAGGCGCAGCTCGGGATAATCCCCCTCGAAGCGCTCGAGGAGCGGGATCACATCGCTTTCCCGGGCATCGTGGACGATGATCGATGCCTCGGTCAGCCGATCCGGGTCCTGCCACCCGCCATAGTGCTCATCGAGAACCCACTCCATCATGGGCCAGGCCATGCTCGGGAAGCCGGGCATAAAGTGATGGCCGGCGACGCTGAACCCCGGCACCTGATTGACCGGGTTGGGGATCACCGATGCGCCTTCGGGAAACTCCACTAGATGCAGCCGGCGTGAGGGCTCGACCGGCCGGCCGAACCGCGCCTCCAGCATGGCGACCCCTTCAGGGTGAAACGCCAGCGGCCGTCCAAGCGCGGCCGCGGCGCACTGGCGCGTGCGATCATCGGGCGTGGCACCGATGCCGCCACAGCTGAACACCACATCGTCCCCGGCAAAGGTTTCCTCGAGGGTTCGGGTCACCAGAGCCGGCTCATCGCTGATCATGCGCACCCAGCGCAGCTCGAGCCCGCGATCGGCGAGCAGGCCCACCAGGTGCGGGAAGTGTTTGTCGCGGCGCTTGCCGGAGAGGAGTTCATCTCCGATCACGATCAGGCCGAAGCCCTGTACCGATTCAGCCATCACACCGACTCCCGGATCAGTCCCAGCAGCATGCCCTCGAGGCCCGCGAGGCTGTCGACGCGGGTATGCGGCACATCGGGCACATCATCGGGCCAGCCGGCATCATCACGATTCAGCCAGACGGCCTGCAGGCCACTGGTCGCCGCCCCGTAGACATCGCTGTGCACGTCGTCGCCGATATGGATGATGCGCTCGGGCGCAACGCCGGCGCGTACCGCGGCCGTCTCGAACACCAGGTGTGAAGGCTTAGCGGCGCCCAGATCAACAGCGGACAGCGAAAAGTCGAAGTACCCCTGCAGCCCCACGCGGGCGATCTCGGCGTTGCCATTGGTGATCGCGCCGATGGGGAGGCGGCCATGCAGGGCCCGCAGCAGGGGCAGCGTGTCCGGATAGAGCCGAACGGCATGGCGGGCCTCGAGGAATACCTCAAAGGCCTCCTCCACCAGTGTATCCAGGGCCGCGCCCCGATAGCCCGACACCTCACCGGCCCGACGCAGCCCCGCGCGGCGCAGTGCGGTGACATCATGAGCGATATCCGGGCGCTCAGCGGCGATCCCGTCGCGCAGGGTCCTCAGGCCCTGCGAGTCGAAACGTGCCGCCACCGCCGGGTAATGCTGTTCGAGCAGGCCCTGGCAGACCGCCTCGGCATGCTGGAGGACACCGTTGAGATCCCAGAGGGTGAAGTCGAGATCGAAAGTGACCGCGCCAATGGGCGCATTGAGCGAACGCTGCGTCACGCGCGGGCCTCCCCGGTCAGCGACCGCCAGACACATGCGCCATCGCTGTCACGGTCGAGCTGCTCCAGCCATGCGGCATGCGCGGCCGCTTCCTCGGCGGTGGGCTCGATGACCGGCAGACGGCGACGATCGGCACTCACCGCCTGGTCGCCCGCCACCGGCTGGGCCGGCCCCTCATTATCGCGGGCCCCCAGGTGCAGGGTGACCTGCCCGCCGGTCATGGCCAGATAGACTTCGGCGAGGATTTCGGCGTCGAGCAGCGCGCCATGCAGGCTACGCCCGCTGTTATCAATGGCATACCGCCGGCACAGTGCGTCAAGGCTGTTGCGCTGCCCGGGATGGCGGCGCCGGGCCAGTGCCAGACTGTCGGTGACCCGGCAGTAGTCGGCCAGCTGCCCCCATTGCGCGCCCAGGCGCGAGAATTCGCTGTCGAGGAACCCGACGTCGAAAGGGGCGTTGTGGATGATCAGCTCGGCGTCGGTGACGAAGTCGATGAAACGGGCCGCGATGTCGGCGAACCGGGGCTTGTCCATCAAGTCCTGATCGGTGATGCCGTGCACTTCCACCGCTTCGGGGTCGACGCTGCGATCGGGGTTGAGGTATTCGTGAAAGCGTCGCCCGGTGGGTCGACGCTGCTCAATCTCATATCCACCGATCTCGATGATCCGGTGACCATTCTCAGGCTCGAGCCCGGTGGTCTCGGTATCGAGGATAATCTGTCGCATCAGTTGTCTGCCCCTTCCAGCTCATCGATTCCGCGGTTGGCAAGATCGTCCACGCGCTCATTGCCATCATGGCCGGTATGCCCGCGCACCCAGTGCCAGCGTATCTCATGACGCTGGGAAAGCGTATCGAGACGCTCCCAGAGGTCGCGGTTCTTGACCGGCTGGCGGCTGGCGGTTTTCCAGCCCCGCCGTTTCCATGCGGCCATCCACTCGGTGATGCCCTTGCGCACGTACTGCGAATCAGTGGTCAGATCCACGGAGCAGGGGCGACTCAGCGCCTCCAGCGCCTGGATGGCGGCCATCAGCTCCATCCGGTTATTGGTGGTCCGGGCCTCTCCCCCGTGGAGCGTTTTCTCGACTCCATCGTAGCGCATCAGAACGCCCCAGCCCCCTGGCCCCGGGTTGCCCCGGCAGGCGCCGTCCGTGTAAATCTCAACCGGCGTCATGCCAGCTCTCCCTTTGACTGCGGGTGGCCCCGGCACCGGCCTGGTTCAGTCCGCCGGGGATGAGTTCGAATCGCCGTCGCCATTGCTGCGGCGGGTTGGCCGTCCCGTTCACGCGTTTCTGGCCAATCACCAGATTGACGCCGCCGATCCAGCTCAGCCCCGGCCCCAGCGACTCGCGGCCGCGGTGGAGCTGGGCCGTGTGCTGCTGCTGCCACCAGCGGCGCAGCGGCGGCGGCAGGATCGCCAGCCCCTCGGGGCGGCGCGGCACCATCCCGAGCAGCTGCATCCAGTCGGCGACGCGTCGCGGTGCAAGATACCGGCCCGACCATGGCGGTGTCCCGGGGCCCGTCGCGACGATGCGACGCAGTCCCCACAGGCTGTGGGGATTGAAGCCCATCACCAGCAGATGCCCCTCGGGCGCGAGCACCCGCGCCGCTTCGCGGATCACCTGATGCGGCGCGGCGGTAAATTCGAGTTGATGGATCAGCACCACCACATCGACGCTGCTGGAGGCCAGCGGCATGACCCGGCTGTCAGCCTCGAGGTCGATCGGTCCACCGGACCAGTCATCCACCACCCACTGGCGGACATTGCCGAACACGGCCGGACTGCGTCCCTGGCCGTAGGCGCCGACCTGCAGGACCCGACGGGCGTAGAGCCCGGCGAGCCGCCGCGTCAGCAGCCGCGATTCGCGCTCGGCCAGATCCTGCCCGGTCGGGGTGGCAAACCACTCATGCAGCGCACGCATTGATGACTCCTCCCCGTTGGTCGCTGGATGGGCAATTGAGGCAAGCGGTCGGTCGGGGTAGCATGCGACGATGCTGGAAATTACCCCGATTCCCGTCCTCAGCGACAACTATACGTGGCTCATCCATCACCCGCAGTCAACCGCTGCCGTGGTGGTCGACCCGGGCGAGGCGGCTCCGGTGGCCCATGCCCTTGAAAGCCTGGGCCTGACGCTGAGCGCGATCCTCATCACCCATCACCACGGCGATCATGTCGCCGGCATCGCGGGCCTGCGGGATGACGCCATCCCCGTCTACGGTCCGGCTGACAGCGATATCCCGCACCTCACCCAGCCATTAAAACATGGCGACCGGATCACCCCCGGCGGCCTCGGCGTCGAGTTCGAAGTGATCGCGGTCCCCGGTCATACCCTTGATCATATCGCCTACCTGGGCGACGCCAGTCTGTTTGCCGGGGATGCCCTGTTTGCCGGCGGATGCGGGCGCATGTTCGAGGGTACCCCGGCCCCCATGCAGGGCTATCTTGCCAAGCTGCGGGCACTGCCGCCGGCGACGCGGGTCTACTGTGGCCACGAATACACCCAGGCCAACCTGGCCTTCGCCCGGGCGGTCGAGCCCGAGAATACGGCGCTGCAGGCGCGGGCCGAGCGCGTGCACGAGCAGCGTCAGCGCGGCGCCATCACATTGCCCTCAACCATCGGCGAGGAGCGCGCCACCAATCCCTTCATGCGCTGGGACAGTGACGCGGTACGCCGGCACGCCGGCGAGCATGCCGGGCGGACACCGGAGGGGCCAGCAGACGTCTTTGCCATCCTTCGCGACTGGAAAGACAACTTCTAAGGAACACACCCGTGAATCGCTCCCTCCTGCTACCGCTCATCGCGGCCCTCACCCTCGCCGGCTGTGCCAGTGTCCCACCCGAGGACGCGACCGGCACCGGTGACGGGACCGCCGCCACCGACCCGCAGGCATCGGCATCGCCGCCGCCGTTAATGACCGGCAACCGGGCGGTCTCGGATCCGCCGGGCAGCCGCCAGGCAACGGACGAGGCCGCGCCGCCGGATGACCTCTGGGAGCGGATCCGCCGCGGCTACGCCATACCCGGGCATGACAACCCGCGGGTTGCCCGTCAGTTCAATGACTATGCGTCCTACGGCGATTACTGGTTGCGGGTCTCGCGACGCGCGCAGCCCTACCTCCATCCCATCGTCGAAACCCTCGATGACCGCGGGATCCCGCTGGAGCTGGCGCTGCTTCCGATCGTCGAGAGCGCATTCCGCCCATTTGCCTACTCCCACGGCCGGGCCGCCGGCATATGGCAGTTCATTCCAGCCACGGGACGGCACTACGGCCTTGAGCAGAACTGGTGGTACGACGGGCGCCGTGACGTCCTGGCCGCCACAGAGGCGGCGGTCGACTACCTGACCTATCTCGGCGAGATGTTCGAGGGCGACTGGCTGCTGGCGATTGCCGCCTACAATGCCGGAGAAGGCACTGTTCAGCGGGCCATCGAGCGCAATCGCCGGGCCGGCCGGCCGACCGATTACTGGTCGCTGGATCTGCCCGAGGAGACCATGAACTACGTACCCCGGCTGCTGGCGATCAGCGAGCTGGTGGCCGATCCTGAACGCCACGGCATTGAGCTCGAGCCCATCGCCAACCGACCGGCGGTGGAACAGATCGAACTCGACCGCCAGATCGATCTGGCCCTGGCGGCCGACCTTGCCGACATCGACATGGAAACGCTCTACCGCCTCAACCCCGGCTACAATCGCTGGGCCACTCCGCCCACCGGGCCTCATCGGCTGCTGCTACCCCGTGACCGCGCCCGGGCATTCCGCGCCCGGCTGGCCGAGCAGCCCGACAACGCCTGGATGCGCTGGCAGCGCCACCAGATCGCCCGCGGTGAAACCCTTGGTGGCATCGCCGCGCAGTACCACATCACGGTCGACTCGCTGCGCTCGGCCAACGACCTCGACGGCGCCCTGATCCGGGCCGGTGATCACCTACTGGTCCCCATCGCCAGCCGGCCCACCGGCGAGTATGTGATGACCGCCGGGGCCCGGCAGCAGAAGACCCGCAACCGCCAGCGCGATGAAGGCGAGCGTCGCCTCTACACGGTCCGCTCCGGGGACAGCTTCTGGTCCATCGCCCAGCGTTTCGGGGTCGGCGTGCGCCCGCTGGCGCGCTGGAATGGCATGGCCCCCGGGGACACGCTGGGTGTTGGCGAGCAGCTGGTGGTCTGGACGCAGCGCGGGAGCAGCGACCCGCAGCCCGATCGCCGCGCCCGGCCCGGAATTGCGGCGGGCGATCGCCTACAGTCGGTGACCTACTCGGTCCGCGAGGGGGATTCGCTGTATCGCATCGCCCGGCAGTTCAACGTGAGCATTAACGATCTGCAGCGCTGGAACGATCTGTCCGCCGATGCCTACCTGCAGCCCGGGCAGTCCCTGCGCATGCGTGTCGACGTGACCGCCCAGAGCAGTCCCTGAGCGGCCCCATCGCGGCTCAGCCCGCAGCGGCTAATCGCTGTCGGGCAGGGTGACGTTCAGCTCGAGCACCTCGCAGTCGCCTTCGCGGTCAACCTCGATGCGGACGGCGTCGTCGTCGACCTCGATATAGCGGCGGATGACCTGCAGGATCTCCTGTTGCAGCGCCGGGAGATAATCCGGGCCACCCCGGTTGCCCCGCTCACGCGCGACGATGACCTGCAATCGCTCCTTGGCCAGCGATGCGCTGCGTTTTTTCTCCGAGCGGAAATAATCCAGAAAAGCCATTGCGCTAGCCCTTGAACAGTCGGCCGAACAGTCCCTTTTTCTCGGTCAGGAAGCGATGATCGCGCGCTTCGCCGAGATAGCGCGAGACGATGTCATCGTAGGCCTGACCGGCGTCGGTCTTTTCCTCCATGATCACCGGCACGCCGGCGTTCGAGGCGTTGAGCACGGCGCTGGACTCCGGCACCACACCAAGCAGATCAATCGAGAGGATCTCGCAGATGTCCTCGATGCTCAGCATCTCGCCCTTGCCCACCCGGGCCGCCGCGTAGCGGGTCACCACCAGGTGCTCCCGGACGGGCTCGTCGCCCTGTTCGGCACGTCGGGTCTTGCTTGAAAGCAGCCCCAGCACCCGATCGGAGTCACGCACCGAGGAGACCTCGGGATTGGTCACCACCAGCGCATCATCGGCAAAGTACATCGCCAGGTGCGCCCCGCGCTCGATGCCCGCCGGTGAGTCGCAGATCACATAGTCATGGGTGCTCGCCAGCGTCTCGAGCACCGACTGGACACCTTCGAAAGTGAGCGCGTCCTTGTCACGGGTCTGCGAGGCCGGGAGGATCTCGAGGCCGTCGACACGCTTGTCCCGGATCAGGGCCTGATTGAGATTGGCCTCGCCATTGATGACGTTGACGAAGTCATAGACCACCCGCCGCTCGCACCCCATGATGAGGTCGAGGTTGCGCAGCCCGACATCGAAGTCGACCACCACCGTGCGATAGCCCGCGCGGGCCAGACCCGCCCCGAATGCAGCACTGGTGGTCGTTTTTCCAACGCCCCCCTTGCCGGATGTTACAACCACGATTCGCGCCACATTCACCTCCCGATTGTCAGAGCGCGTTGAGTTCAAGCTCGCCGTCACGCAGCGAGGCCATTGCCGCCGCGCCACGCAGCTCGGCGTCGATCTGGTCGCTGAGCCGGTACTGCCCGGCAATCGCGATCAGTTCAGCCTTGAGCGATCGACAGAAGATACGCGCATTCTCGTCCCCCTGCACACCGGCCAGTGCCCGACCGCGCAGGGTGTCATAGACATGGATATGGCCATCGGCCATCAGCTCGGCACCGGCACTCACCGGCGCCGTCACCACCAGATCGCCCCCACGCGCATACACCTGCTGCCCGGAGCGCACCGGCTGGGTGACCAGCCGAGCCGCGCCGGCCGCGGCTTTGGCCGGGGCCTCGCGACGCCCGCCTTCAGCGGACCCCGATCGCGCGGCCTCGAGATTGCGGATCAGTCCCAGCCCGGCAACCGCGGCGGTTTCAGCGGGCAGCCCCGACGCCGCCACCGGCAGCAGTGAACGCTCACGCAGGCCAGTCACTAGGGCGTCGAGGCTGGCCCCCTCAAGGCTCACCGCCTCGGCGGGCGCCACCACGAGGGGCATACCGGCAAAAAAGTCCGGTGCCTGCGCGAGCCGCGCATCGAGCTGAGCCAGTACCGCGTCAACATCGGCCGTCCGGACCTGGAGCACCGTAAACGGCGCCATCCGCCCCTTGAGATCGAAGGCCGCACCGGCCGGCGCATTGACTGCCATCAGTCGAGCAGCCGGTTCATGCGTCGGACGAAGCCGGCCGGGTCATCCAGCCGACCGCCGTCCATGAGCACCGACTGCTCGAGCAGCAGCGTGGCCCACTCATCGATCGGTGCGTCATCGCTCGCCGCCAGCCGCTCGATGATGGAATGCTGGGGATTGATCTCAAGCACCGGCTTCTGCTGCGGCAGTTCGTGACCGGCCGCCTTGAGCATGCGCTGCATGTTCAGACCGAACTCGTCATCCCCGACCACGATGCAGGCCGGCGAATCCGTCAGCCGGCTGCTGGCGCGCACCTCCGAGACCTGGTCGCCCAACGCCTCGCGGATCCGGCCGATCAGCGCATCGACGGGCTCGCTGGTCTCGGGCTGTTCGGGTTTTTCCTCAGGGCTGTCACCCAGTCCGTCCAGATTGAGATCGCCCTTGGCGACGCTCTGCAGCGGCACGCCGTCGTATTCGCTCAGATGCGCGACCAGCCACTCGTCGATGGGCTCGGCCAGCAGCAGCACTTCGATATCGCGCTGACGGAAGATCTCCAGATGGGGGCTGTTGCGCACCGCAGCCAGGCTTTCCCCGGTGAGATAATAGATCGCGGTCTGACCCTCGTGACGACGCGCAAGATAGTCCGCCAGCGAGACCGTCTGACCGCCGTCGCCGTGGGTCGAGTGAAAGCGCAGCAGCCCCGCGACTTTCTCGGCGTTGCCGGGATCTTCCACCGGCCCTTCCTTGAGTACGGTGCCAAAGGACGACCAGAACCGCACGTAGCGTTCGGCATCATCCCGGGCCATACGCTCAAGGCTGTCGAGCACGCGCTTGACCGAGGCGCTGCGGATGCGATCGATCAGCCGATTGTGCTGGAGCAGCTCACGGGAGACGTTGAGCGGCAGGTCATCCGAATCCACCAGCCCGCGCACAAACCGCAGATAGCGCGGCAGCAGCCGGTTCTCGCGGTCCTCCATGATGAACACGCGCCGCACGTACAGACGCAGCCCCTGCTGGGTGTCCGCCTCGAACAGATCGAACGGCCGCTGGGCAGGGATGTAGAGCAGCGATGTGTAGGACTGATTGCCCTCCACCTTGTTGTGCAGCCACTCCAGCGGCGGCTCCGGATCGTAGGTCAGCTGCTGGTAGAACTGCTGATAGTCCTCGTCACTGATCTCCGACTTGGGCCGCATCCACAGTGCCGAGGCCTGGTTGACGGTCTCCATCTCACCCTGTTCGTCCTCGAGTTCGATGGGCAGAGCGATGTGATCGGAGTAGCGGCGCACGATCTGGCGCAGCCGCTGCCGCTCGAGGAATTCATCCTGGCCCTCGGCCAGATGCAGCGTCACTGCCGTGCCGCGCCGCTCCCGCGGTGCCGGTTCGAGGGTGAAGGCGCCCTTGCCGTCGGAGCGCCACAGCACGCCCTGATCGGCGGATTCGCCGGCGCGGCGGGTGTGCACGCTGACCGAGTCGGCCACGATGAACGCCGAGTAGAAGCCGACCCCGAACTGGCCGATGAGCTGGGCGTCCTGCTTCTGGTCGCCGGTCATGGCATCAAGGAAGCGTCGCGTACCGGAGCGCGCGATGGTGCCGAGGTTGTCGATGACATCCTCTCGATTCATGCCCACGCCGTTGTCACTGATGGTCAGTGTCCGGGCATCGGCATCCACCTGAATGCTCACCCGTGGCTTCGGATCGTCCTCGAGCAGTGATTCATCCTGTATCGCCTCGAACCGCAGCCGGTCGGCCGCATCGGCGGCGTTGGAGACGAGCTCGCGCAGAAAGATCTCGCGATTGCTGTAGAGGGAGTGGATCATGAGGTCCAGCAGCTGCCGGACCTCGGCCTGGAATTCGTGGGTTTCCGCGGCTTGTGCGTCGTTGTTGCTCATTCCTGTTTCCGTTTCGTCCCGAACCTTGCCGCGTAATGGGGTCGGGCGGTCATGTTTTCAATGCGCTCAGAATGATTCGCTGGGACCAACCCGGCCGTGTCGGCCGATCTCGGGTATCTCGCGCGCCGGGATGTACTCACCGGTCACCATCTGCTTGTAGCCCATGCCGGGGCCGACCATCGGATACACCGAGGCGTCGGGATCGACGTTGACCTCGAGAAAGGCCGGGCCGTCAAAGCCGATGAACGCCGCCAGCGTGTCTTCCATTTCGGCCGGATCCGACACATTGCGGGCGAACTCGAAGCCGTCGGCCTCGGCGGCCTTGATGAAGTTCTTGCGGTGCAGGGACTTGTCGCTGCCCGAGAAGCGATCACCGAAGTAGAGCTTCTGCCACTGCCGCACCATGCCGTCGCCGGCGTTATTGAGCAGCAGGATCTTTACCGGCAGGCCGTAAGTGGTCACCGTTTCCATCTCGCCCAGGTTCATTCGCAGGCTGCCATCGCCGTCAATGTCGATGACCAGCTCGTCAGGGTTGGCGAACTGGGCCCCAATGGCGGCGGGCAGGCCGAAACCCATGGTGCCCATGGAGCCCGAGGTCATCCACAGACGCGGCCGACGGAAGTCCAGATACTGGGCGGCCCACATCTGATGCTGACCCACTCCGGTGCTGACGATGGCATTGCCACCGGTCAGGCGATTGAGCGAGCGCATCACCGCCTGGGGCTGGATGAATTCGCCGTCCGGCTTGAAATTCATCGGGTGACGCTCACGCAGCTCCTGGCAGTGCTGGCCCCAGCTGGTGTAGTCCGCGCCAAAGCCGCTGTCGCGCCCATAGTCGAGGAGCTGTCGAAGGGTGCTGCCGGCCTCACCGATGTGCGACCAGGTCACCTGCTTGACCTTGCCGATCTCGGCGGCGTCGATGTCGATGTGAGCGATGTTCTCGGCGTTGGGCGCAAACAGCTCCGCCTTGGCGGCCACCCGGTCGTCAAACCGCGAGCCGACGGCGATGATGAAATCGCAGTCCTCGACGGCGTAGTTGGCGTAGGCTGTCCCGTGCATACCCAGCATGTGCAGGTGCAGGTCCTCGGTGGAATCGATGGCACCCAGACCCATGACGGTACTGACGCTGGGGATCCCGTACTCGTGGGCAAAGGCGGTCAGGGCCTCACTGCCTTCACCATGGATGGCGCCCCCGCCAACGTACAACAGGGGCCGGCGGGACTGCTCGAGCATGTCGAAGAACTGCCGGGCCTTGCTCTCGGCGAGCGGCGTCTGGCGCAGTGATTCCATGCGCTGGCGATAGCCGCGGATACCCAGCAGACCACTGCCCTTGTACTCGCCCACCCAGTTCTGGACGTCCTTGGGCAGATCCACCACCACGGGACCCGGGCGGCCTGAGCGCGCCACTTCAAACGCCGTGCGGATGGTTTCCTCGAGGCGCTCGGGGCGCGTGACCAGAAACACGTGCTTGGCGCAGTTGCCCATGATGTTGACGATGGGCGCCTCCTGGAAGGCGTCAGTCCCCATGGCGGCGCGCGCCACCTGGCCGGTGATGAGCACCACCGGCACGGAATCGGCCATGCAGTCACGGATCGGCGTCACGGTGTTGGTGGCCCCGGGCCCCGAGGTCACCAGAAAGACGCCGACATCACCGGTGCTGCGCGCATAACCGGCGGCCATGAAGCCCGCGCCCTGCTCGTTGGCGGGCACCACGAGCTGCATGGGGTCGTGACTGGCGTCGGTCCGTTCCCGCTCGTTGTAGCGAAAGATCGCATCGTAGGTGGGCAGGATGGCGCCACCGCTATACCCGAAGATGGTGTCGACCCCCTCCTGTGCCATGACCTCGACGACCATCTCCGCCCCGCTCATGACCTCGCCGGCACGCGGATGGCCGGACTGCTCGCGGGGGGAATGGCCGTTGGGATCGGCGTCGATGGAGGGAGCGGGTTCATTCATGGTGACATCCTGAAATCAGTGACTTATCTCACGACTATACCGAGGCGTCAGGCCGGGCGGCAAGCCTCAGCCGCTGTCCCCGCGGGGCTCGAACTGAAGTGACAGAGAATTGATGCAGTAGCGCAATCCGGTGGGCTTCGGCCCGTCCGGAAATACATGACCGAGATGGCCCTGGCAGTCCGGGCAATGGACCTCGGTCCGCCGCATGCCAAGGCTGCTGTCCGCCTCGGTGGCAACGGCGTCGTCCCGTGTCGGTGCCCAGAAACTCGGCCAACCGGTACCGGAGTCGAACTTCTGCTCGCTGTCGAACAGCGGCCGTCCGCAGCAGACACAGCGAAAGACGCCGTCGGCCTTGAGGTTATTGTATTCGCCGCTGAACGGCGGTTCGGTGCCACCCTCGCGGGCGACCCGATACTGCGCCGGCGTCAGCTGCTGCCGCCAGTCGGTGTTGCGGGGATCGCGCGAATCGGTCATGGACGTGGGCTCCTTGGCAATTTCCCCTACAATATCGCGCCGGGCCGTCACTGAGCGAATCCATGAACGACATCGAATCCGACAGCGAAATCATCCTGATCAACATCTCAGGCAGTGACCGCCCCGGCGTCACCGCGGCACTGATGGGGATACTCGCCGACTATCCGGTCCGCGTCCTGGACATCAGCCAGGCGATGGTCCACGAAAACCTCGCCCTGGCGATCCTGATCAAGCTCTCGGGGGCGGCGGACTCGGCCGCCGTACTCAAGGATCTGCTCTACGAAGCTCATCAGCTCGAGCTCCGCGTGCGCTTTCAGCCAGTGCCAGCGAACGAGTACCAGCAATGGGTGCGCGGCGAGCGCCAGTCGGCCTATGTCCTGACACTGCTGGGCCGGCGGGTGACCGCCGCGCAGATCGCCCGGATTGCGCGCGTCACCACGCAGCATGCCCTCAATATCGAGGACATCGTCCGCCTGTCGGCCCGCAGCCCCCTGCATGACGAGCGCGAGGAAAGCCGGGCCTGCCTGGAACTGAGCCTGCGCGGCGAGCCCAGTGATGCCGATGCGATGAAAGCGGCGTTCCTGTCCATCTCCCGGGAAATGGATATCGACATCTCATTCCAGGAGGACAACTTCTACCGGCGCAATCGGCGCCTGGTGGTGTTCGACATGGACTCGACGCTGATCCACGAGGAGGTCATCGATGAACTGGCCCACGAGGCCGGCGTAGGCGATCAGGTGGCCGCGGTCACCGAGGCGGCCATGCGCGGTGACATCGACTTTCGCGACAGCCTTGCCCAGCGTGTTGCCTGCCTTGAAGGCCTGGATGAAGCGGTGCTCGCCAGGGTGGCCGAGCGGCTGACCCTGACCGAGGGAGCGGAGCGGCTGATGAAGACCCTGCAGACGCTCGGTTACCGCACGGCCGTCATTTCCGGCGGGTTCGATTTTTTCGGCCACCACCTGCAGCGGCGTCTGGATCTGGACACGGTGTACGCCAACCGGCTCGAAATCGTCGACGGCCGTCTTACCGGTCAGGTGGCGGGGCCGATTGTCGACGGCGAGCGCAAGGCGCAACTGCTCGAGCGCCTGGCAGGCGAGATGGGCATCGACTTGGCACAGGTGATCGCCGTCGGTGACGGCGCCAACGATCTGCCCATGCTGCGGTCAGCCGGACTGGGGATCGCGTTTCACGCCAAGCCGCTAGTGCAGAAAAGCGCCCGTCAGGCGATTTCGACCATCGGCCTGGACGGGGTGCTTTACCTGATGGGTATGAACGACGCCGAAAACCCGCACTGAGCGCGTACGGGCGGTCGGGTGATCAGGAGGCCTTGCGGCTCTTCGCCCGCACCTTCTCCTTGATGCGTGCCGCCTTGCCGCGCCGCTCACGGAGGAAGTAGAGCTTGGCCCGGCGGACATCGCCACGCCGCTTGACCTGCAGGCTCTCGATCAATGGGCTGTGGAGCTGGAAGACCCGCTCAACGCCCTCGCCGTGGGAGACCTTGCGCAGCGTGAACGACGAATTGACGCCGCGGTTGCGCTTGGCGATCACCACACCCTCGAAGGGCTGGGTGCGCTCACGGTTGCCCTCGCGGACCCAGACGTTGACGAGCACCGTATCGCCGGAGTTGATGTCTTCGAGCGAGCGGCCGGTTTTCTCGACCTGTTCACGCTCCAGTTCTTCGATGATGTTGGTCATGCCTGCATCCCCTTGTAATTAGCCTTGATGCCCCGCCCGATATTCATCGAGCAGTGCCTGTTCGTCGTCACTGACCCCCCGCTGATCGAGCAGGTCCGGGCGTTTTTCCAGCGTTCGCCCCAACGCCTGTTTGAGCCGCCAGCGCGCCACCGCCTGGTGGTCGCCGCTGAGCAGTACCGCCGGCACGCGCCGGTCATCGATCTGCTCCGGGCGCGTGTAGTGCGGACAATCTAGCAGTCCGTCCGCGAAGGCGTCCTGGGATGCCGACTCGGCATGCCCGAGCACCCCCGGGATCAGCCGGGCGACGGCGTCCATCATCACCATGGCCGGCAGCTCGCCACCGCTCAGCACATAATCGCCAATCGACAGTGACTGATCGACCTCCTCGTCGATGAGCCGCTCGTCGATGCCCTCGTAGCGCCCGCACAGCAGGATCACCCGCTGGTCCTGCGCCAGTCGCCGCACCCGGGGCCCATCAAGCCGTTCCCCGTCCGGCGACAGATAGATCACCGGCGCCGCCGCAGCGGCCACCCTCGCCGCGCGGATCGTGGTCCGCAGCGGCTCGACTTTCATGACCATGCCCGGGCCACCCCCATAGGGGCGATCATCCACCGTGGCATGGCGGTCCTCGCTGTAATCGCGGGGGTTCCAGGTGACCAGCTCGATCAACCCGCGGTCGACCGCCCGTCCCATGACCCCGTGGCCCAGCAGGCCGTGCACCATTTCCGGAAACAGCGTAATGACGTCGAAGCGCATGTCCGCTCAGAACTCCGGATCCCAGTCGACGACCATCCGGCCATCGTCCAGGTCAATGCGATCAATATGCACCCCCGGCGTATAGGGGATCAGCCGCTCGCGGTCGCCAACCACCCGCATCACATCGTTGGCGCCGGTTTCGATCAGGCCCGCGACCCGACCGAGGCTTGTTCCATCGCGGTTTTCCACTGCCAGCCCCTCGAGCTCATACCAGTAGAACTCGTCAGGGCCCGCTGGCGGCATCTGCGACCGGGCCACCCTGATCGGGCAGCCGACCAGCGCTTCGGCGGCGTCGCGATCGTCGATGCCCTTGAGCCGCACCACCAGGTGCCGGCCCTGCCAGCCGCCACCCGTGACCCGCCAGTCGCGGGCATCGTCGCCGTGCTGCAGCGTCCAGACTGAATAGTCCAGCAGGTTCTCCCGCGGCCGTGTCCAGGAATGGACCTTCAGCTCGCCGCGGACCCCCCGGACTCCCGCAATTTCGCCCATGACTACATGGACATCCGCGGGCGTCGCTGGATCAGGCGCTTTCGGCACCCTCGGCCGCTCCACGGCGCGACTGACGGATCAGCTGCCGCGCCCGCTCACTCGGCTGGGCGCCCTGCGACAGCCAGTGCTCGGCGCGCTCGAGATCGAGCCGGAACGGCACTTCCTGCCCCCGGGCGACCGGGTTGAGAAAACCGAGGCGCTCGATGAACTTGCCGTCACGGCCATTCCGGCTGTCGGTGACGACGATGTGGTAGAAGGGACGCTTCTTGGCGCCCGCACGCGCTAGACGGATCGTGACCATATCGTTATCCAGTCAACTCTGGTGACTACTAAACCGCGCAGTTTACCTGCGTGTTCAGCGCCCGCCAAGTCCCGGCGGCAGACCACCGCCCGGTGGCATGCCGCCCCCCGGCGGCATGCCGTTGCCGCCGCCCATCTGGCGCATCATTTTCTTCATCCCGCCGTTCTTGAACTGCTTCATCATCTTCTGCATCTGCTTGTGTTGCTTGAGCAGGCGATTGATGTCCTGCACCTGCATGCCACAGCCGCGGGCGATCCGCCGTTTGCGCGATCCGTTGATGACATCCGGACGCTGGCGTTCGCCCGGCGTCATCGAGTTGATGATGGCGATCTGCCGCCGGACCTGGCCGTCATTCATCTGCTGGCTGGCCTGCTCGGTAAGCTGACCCATGCCCGGGAGCTTTTCCATCAGCCCACCCATGCCACCCATCTGGGTGACCTGGGTGAGCTGCTCGCGCATGTCCTCAAGGTCGAAACCCTTGCCCTTCTTGAGCTTGCCGGCCATTCGCTCGGCTTTCTGATGGTCGACCTTGCGCTCGACCTCTTCGACCAGAGAGAGCACATCCCCCATCCCCAGGATCCGCGAGGCCATACGATCGGGATGAAAGGGCTCGAGGGCATCGGTCTTCTCGCCGATGCCCAGAAACTTGATGGGTTTGCCGGTGATCTGGCGGATTGACAGTGCCGCGCCACCGCGGGCATCACCGTCGGCCTTGGTCAGGATCACCCCGGTCAGCGGCAGGGCCTCGTCGAACGCCCGGGCGGTGTTCGCGGCATCCTGACCGGTCATGCTGTCGACCACGAACAGGGTTTCGATCGGCGCCACCGCCTCATGCACCCGCCGCGCCTCGTCCATCATCTCGCCGTCGACATGCAGACGACCCGCCGTATCCACCAGCAGCACATCGTAGTACCCGGTACGGGCCTGCTCGCGCGCCGCCTCGACCGTTGCCACCGGGTCGGCCGATGCATCAGTGGGGTGGAAATCAATGCCCACCTCGTCACTCAGACGCTGCAGCTGATCGATGGCGGCCGGCCGATAGACGTCGACCGAGACAGCCAGCACCTTTTTCTTTTCGCGCTCGCGCAGCAACCGCCCGAGCTTGGCGATGCTGGTGGTCTTGCCCGAGCCCTGAAGGCCCGCCAGCATCACCACTGCCGGCGGGCGCGTGGTCAGATCGAGGCCGTCGTTGCGGGCGCCCATCACCTCGACGAGCTGGTCGTGGACGATCTTCACGAAGGCCTGTCCGGGCGACAGGCTCTTGGTCACCTCGGTGCCCAGGGCCCGCTCGCGGACGCTGGCCACGAAGTCCTTGACCACCGGCAGGGCGACATCCGCCTCAAGCAGCGCCATGCGCACTTCGCGCAGTGTTTCCTGGATGTTGTCCTCGGTCAGCCGCCCCTTGCCTTTCAGGCGCTTTCCGATCGCCTCGAGGCGATCACTCAGATTATCGAACATGTCTGTCAGGCACCCCGCAGTCGCCGGTCGTCATGGTGATGATTGTATCAGCGCATGCCGGTTCCTCGAGCACTGATGGTCGAAGAAGCAAATTTTGTGTGCGATGATCCAGTCAAGTCGCAACGGCAGTAAACAACCCGCAGATGATCCTTACCCTCACTCCCTGGATGGCGGCGGCGCTGTACGCGCTCGCCGTCGCGGCGCTCCTGGCCGCCCTGCGCGGCCGCCTTGCCGTGCAACGCGCCGAGCCTCTGGCACTGGCCCTGGCCGCCATCGCCGTGGTGTTGCATGGCGTCAGCCTCTGGCAGGCGCTGTGGACGCCGGCAGGCGTCGACCTGTCACTGTTCAACGCCGCCTCGTTACTCGGCTGGCTGATGGCGCTGACGCTGATCGCCGCGGCGGTGCGTCAGCCCCTGCACAGCCTGGGCCTGATCGTCTATCCGTTCGCCCTGCTGACGTTGGTGCTTGCCCAGACGCTGGGTGTGCCGACGGCCACCATGGTGCCGGTGGGCGCGCCCGTGGATGTGCATGTCATCTCGTCGGTGGCCGCGTATGCCGTCCTGGGGCTCGCCAGCGCTCAGGCGCTCCTGCTGGCCTGGCAGGAGAGCGCCCTGCGCCGACGTCGCGCCGGCCCGGTGCTGGGGTTTCTCCCGCCCCTGCAGGGCATGGAATCCCTGCTGTTCCACCTGGTGGCCATCGGCTTCGTGCTGCTGTCCGTCGCGCTCGTCAGCGGCTGGCTATTCGTCGACAACCTCTTCGCTCAGGACCTGGTGCATAAGACCGTGATCTCGATGATCGGCTGGCTGGTCTTCGCCGGGCTGCTCATCGGCCGGACCGTGGCGGGCTGGCGCGGCCGCACCGCCATCCGCTGGACGCTATGGGGATTCGCCCTGCTGGCGGTGGCGTATTTCGGCAGTAAAATCGTGGTCGAGCTGATCATCGGCCGGGGGGCCTGAGCGAGCTTGGACGTTGTTCCCCTTCCCGTTCTGTTCGTCATTCTGGGCGCGCTGATCGTCCTGTCCGGCGGCTTCTCGAGCTCTGAGACCGCCCTCATGACGCTCAACCGCTACCGGCTGCGGCACCTGTCGCGGCATGGCAACCGCGGCGCCCGCCGCGCGGAGCGGCTGCTCGAGCGGCCCGACCGGCTGATCGGCATCATCCTGCTGGGCAACAACTTCGTGAATATCTTCGCGTCGTCCATTGCCACCCTGATCGCCCTGCGTCTGGGGGGGCAGGGCGCCATCGCCGCGGCGACGGGTCTGCTGACCCTGACCATCCTGATCTTCGCGGAGGTGGCCCCCAAGACCCTGGCGGCGCTGCGGCCCGAGCGCGTCGCCTTTCCCGCCGCGTTCGTCCTCGGCCCACTGTTGAAGCTGCTCTACCCGCTGGTGTGGCTCACCAACATGCTGGCCAACACACTGCTGCGCAGCCTCGGCGTCAATCCCACCGAAGGGGGCCAGACCGCGCTCAGCCGCGAGGAGCTGCGCACGGTGGTCAACGAGACCGGTGCGATGATCCCGCGTCGTCATCAACGCATGCTGCTCGGCATCCTCGATCTGGATCAGGCCACCGTCGACGACATCATGATCCCGCGCAATGAAGTGGTGGGCATCGACCTGGGAGATGACTGGTCGCGTATTACCGAGCAGATCGCCAGCTCGGAGTACACGCGCCTGCCGGTGTTCGAGGGCGGCGTCGACACCATCCGCGGCATCCTGCATGTGCGCCGGGTGCTCACGGCAATGCTCGACGGGGTACTGACCCGCGAACGGCTGCTCGAGCATGTCCGCGAGCCCTATTTCGTGCCCGAGGGGACGCCCCTGCATCAGCAGATGCTGAATTTCCAGTCGGAGCGCCGCCGGATCGGCCTGATCGTGGACGAGTACGGCGAGTTCCACGGCCTTGTCACCCTCGAGGACATCCTCGAGGAGATCGTCGGCGAGTTCACCACCGATCCCGCTGAAGCCATCCGCGACATCCACCGCCAGCCCGACGGCAGCTACCTGGCCGCCGGCAGCGCCAGCGTGCGCGAGCTGAAGCGCCTGCTGGGCTGGGACTTACCGGCGGAAGGGCCGAAGACCCTGAACGGACTGATCCTCGAGCAGCTGGAAACCATTCCCGAGCCGGGCATCAGCCTGCTGATCGACGGCCACCCCGTCACGGTCCTGCAGGCCGAGGAAAACCGCGTCAAGGTGGCCCGCCTTGAGCAGCGTGTGCGGCCACGCGAAACCCCGCCCGCCATCGAAGACTGAGCCCTGGCTCAGTGGCCGTCGCGACGCCAGCGGGTGCCCTCAGGCTTATCCTCGAGCACCACCCCCTCGGCCAGCAGCTCATCACGAATGGCATCGGCACGCGCAAAATCCCGGGCCGCCCGGGCCGCCGCCCGCTCGGCGAGTCGCGCCTCGATGCGCGCGGCATCGGCAGCATCCTCTGACGCCGCCGCCTGCAGATAGGCGATCGGCGACTGACCCAGCAGCCCCAGCATGCCACCCAGCTCGCGCAGTGTTGTGCCCAGACCATCGGCCCGGTCAACCTCGCCGGCCTCGCGGGCGCGGTTGATGGTGCGCGCCAGCTCGAACAGCACGGCCAGGGCCAGCGGTGTATTGAAATCGTCATCCATCGCCGCCCGAAAGCGGCCGCGGAACACCTCGCTGTCCCCCGCTTGCGTCTGTTCCCCGGGCAGGTCACGCAATGCCGTGTAGAGCCGCTCCATCCCGCTCCGCGCCTGCGACAGCGCGTCAGCGGTATAGTTGAGCGGGCTGCGGTAATGACTTGAGAGCAGGAAATGGCGGACCGTTTCGGCATCGTGCCGGGCGAGGACGTCGCGCACGGTGGTGAAGTTGCCCAGCGACTTCGCCATCTTCTCATCGTCGATGCGCACGTGGCCGTTGTGCATCCAGTAGTTGACGAAATGCTCGCCGGTGGCCGCTTCCGACTGGGCGATCTCGTTCTCGTGATGGGGAAACTTCAGGTCGAGACCACCACCGTGGATGTCGAAGTGGTGGCCCAGGCAGTGGGTGGACATGGCCGAGCACTCGATATGCCAGCCGGGCCGCCCCAGGCCCCACGGCGAGGGCCAGCCGGGTTCGTCGGGTCGCGCCGCCTTCCACAGCGCGAAGTCGGCCGGATCGCGCTTGTGCTCACCCGCCTCGACCCGGGCGCCGGCCCGCAGATCCTCGAGACGCTTACCGGAGAGCTGGCCATAATCGGGGAACTGGCCGACGGCGTAATACACATCGCCCCCGGCCGCGTAGGCGTAGCCGCGGTCCACGAGGCGCTGGATCATGGCAATGATCTCGTCGACATGCGCCGTGGCGCGGGGTTCTTCGTCGGGACGTTGGCAGCCGAGCGCATCGGCGTCGGCGTGCATCGCCTCGGTGAAACGCGATGTCAACGCGTCCATGGACTCGCCCAGCGTGGCGGCCCGGGCGATGATCTTGTCGTCAATGTCGGTGATATTGCGCACATAGTGGACGTCGTAGCCGCTGGCCCGCAGGTAGCGGACCACCATGTCGAAGACCACCATGGCGCGGGCATGGCCGAGATGACAGTAGTCGTACACCGTCATGCCGCACACATAGAGACTGACATGCGGCGGATCGATGGGCACGAAGGCGGCCTTGCGGCCACTCAGGCTGTCATGGATCTCAAGCATCCGTATCGGCTCCCGGGGCGGCGATGGCGGCCGCCTGTTGCAAACGCAGCCGGCGGATATCTGCCGGCATGAGATGAATGATGTCGCCCAGTGCCGGGCCATGATCAAGCCCCGTCAGGGCCTGGCGCAGCGGCTTCATCAGCGCGCCGCCGCGGCGTCCGGTGGCGGCCTCGAGCTCGGCACGCAGGGGCTTCCAGTCAGCGGTGGCCGCCGACTCGAGCAGCCCGGCCAGGGTTTCGAAGAAGGCCGCTCCCGACGGACGGAGCCGGGCCTCGAGCGCCCCGTCGAGCACTGACTGCCGCGAAAACAGGCGCAGCGCCCAGTCATTGAGCTCATCGGCGCGGTGCAGGTTGGGTTGCACGAGGCGGATGAATGCGGCGACCCGGTCGTCCGGCACGCAGTCGACCTGCAGCGCGGATCGCAGGCGGGCGACCGGCGCCGCCGCCATCGCCAGCGACTGCCAGTAATCGAGCTGGGGACGATCAAACCGGACCGGCCGCCGGCTGAGGCGGGTCACGTCGAAATCCGCCGCCAGCGCGTCGAGCGGCTCGAGGCCGTCCGCCGGCGCCGGGTTGCCCAGCCGGGCCAGGTAGTTTGCGATGGCCGCCGGTTCCACGCCCTCGTCCCGCAGGGTCCCGACACCCGGCGCACCGCGGCGCTTCGATAGCGGCGCCCCCTGATCGTCGACCACCAGCGACAGGTGACCGTAGACCGGGACCGACTGCCCCAGGCGCTCGAGCAGCACGATCTGGCGGGGCGTGTTCGAGAGATGATCCTCACCGCGCAGCACATGGGTAATCCCCATCAGCGCGTCATCCAGGGCGTTGGCGAACAGGAATGCGGCACTCCCGTCGGCCCGCTGGATGATCGGATCATCGAGCTCCGCCGCCTGGAATGACTGCTCGCCGCGCACCGCGTCGATGAATCGGAGACTGCCTTCAGCCGGCATGCGCAACCGCAGGACCGCCGACTCTCCGGCCGCGACGCGCTCCGCCGAGCGGACCGGATCGAGGCCCGCGCAGCAGCCGTCATAACGTGGCGGGTGGCCGGCCTTTTTCTGACGCTCGCGCAGCGCGGCAAGCCGCTCGGTGGAACAGAAACAGTAATAGGCGGCGTCCATGTGCCGCAGGCGCCCGGCCGCTTCGGCATGCAGGTCGGTCCGTCGGGACTGCTGCCAGGCGACCGGTGAGTCGACCCCCGGCCCCACCTCCCAGCCGAGTCCCAGCCATTCCAGGTCGCCCTGCAGCCGCTCGATACGCTCGGCATCGCTGCGGGCCGCATCACTGTCTTCGATGCGCAGCACGAACGTGCCCCGGTGGTGCCGCGCCAGCAGCCAGTTGAAAAGCGCCGTGCGCAGGTTGCCGACATGAAGCTGGCCCGACGGGCTGGGTGCGAAACGTGTGCGAACGACCTGATGATTCATCGCCGCAATGGTAATGGAACCGCGCCTTGCATGCAGCTGCCGCCCCGGGCATCGTCACGCCATGACTCCACTGCGTTTTGACACCGCCCGCGCGCCGGTGCTGTTTATCGCCGATCTGCACCTGGATCCGCAGCGCCCGGCGGCCATCCAGGCGTTCCGCCATTTCGTCGAGACGCGCGCGCCATCCGCGGCCGCGCTTTTCATCCTGGGTGACCTGTTCGAGGCTTGGATCGGCGACGACGCACGACCGGCGGATGATCCCGTCGCGCCGGCGCTCGCGGCGCTCAGTGCAAAGGGCACTCCGGTCTATTTCCTGGCGGGCAACCGTGACTTTCTGATTGGCCCGGCGTTCTGTCAGGCCGCTGGGATCACGATGCTGGCCGAGCCCACATGGGTGGAGATCGACGACGAAGCGGTGCTCCTCGAGCACGGCGATGCGCTGTGTACCGACGATACCGCCTATCAGGCATTCCGCGCGCAGGTCCGCGACCCGGAGTGGCAGGCCGGATTTCTGGCACAGCCCATTGCCAGACGGCTGGAGCAGGCGCGCGACCTGCGCCAGCGCAGTGGTGAGGCCATGGCCGGCAAGCCCGCCGCGATCATGGACGTCAACGCTGCGGCCGTGCGCGACCGGCTTGAAACCTGGGGTGTGCGGACCCTGATCCATGGCCACACCCACCGCCCCGCCATTCACCACCTGGACCTGGGCGATGGCGCCGGGCGTCGCATCGTCCTGGGGGACTGGTTTGAACAGGGCAGCGTGCTGCGCATCGGCCATGGCACCGCTCGACTGGAGACACTCAGCTTCGAAGGTTGATCAACCGGTCGGCGGCAGCGGACCGGACGGTGGAGTCCGGGTCGTGACAACGGATCTCCTCAAGCAACCCCCATTCGTCGATCAACCCGAGCGCCGCCCGGCGCAGGCTCGGCTCACGGGCACTGCGGGCTACATGGGCGATGATCTGGGCGTCGGAACAGGCCTTCAGCGCTGCATGCCGATAGCCGATATCCAGCGTATCGCCGCCGGCGAGCAACTGCCGGTAACGAACGCGGGCCGCCTCGCGGACCACTTCGTCGCTCTCCGACTCGCACACCTGACGCAGGATGATCAGGTCTTGGAGTCGGCGGATGGCAGCGCAACGAACGCCGCGATCGGGATCGTGGGTCACGACCCGGCGCAATGCGTTATGCCCCACCACCGCGGCATCGATGGCCGCGCGGCGGCTGGCGGGATCCGGGGCGTGAATGTCGGGACGCGGATTTCGCCGTAATCTCATTCCCGCAGTCTAAAACAGAACACCCCGCACGCGGCGGGGTGTGAATCGGCCGATTGGCTCGGCCCGAAGTGCCCGAGGCACCGTCGATCAGAACTCGCCGGTCAGCCAGTAGTTGACCTGATCCGGGTTCTCATCGATGAACTGGCTGATCGCCTCGTCATAGGAGCTCTCGCGCGCCTCGAACATGTAGCCCTGAAGCTCGTCGAGCGACAGATACATGCGCGTCAGCACCTGAGAGATCTGCGGATAGTCCGCATCAAAGCCCGCGCGGGCCAGGACGTGAACACGCTCCGGACCACCCAGCACGCCCTGCGGATCCTCGAGATAGCGCAGGTCGTAAGCACCGAACTTCCAGTGCGGGCTCCAGCCGGTCACCACGACCCACTCCTCGCGGTTGGTGGCGCGGTCCAGCGCCGCCGTCATGCCGGCACCGCTCGAGGTCTGCAGGTTATAGCCGTCGAGCTCGTACTCCTCGATGGCGGACTCGGAGAGCTGCGTGAGGCCGGCGCCCGGATCGATACCGGTGATGCGCCCGTCCAGCTTGTCGCGGACCGACTCGTTGGACAGATCGCTCAGCGAGGACAGCTGGCTTTCCGGGATGTAGTCCGGCACGACCCAGCCGAGGCGGGCCCCGTTGTAGAGCACGCCGAGGTTTTCGACGTTCGAGGCGATTTCCTCGTAATAGTCCTCGTGGGTTGCCGGCAGCCACGCCATCATCATGGCGTCGATGTCGCCGGTCTCGATGCCCTGGTACTGCGGCGCGATGTCCGTCTGCACCAGCTCGACCGTGTGGTCGGTGTTCTCATTGATCAGCCGCGAGGCGAGCTTGGTGACGAACTCGGCGTCAGACCAGGCCGTCCAGCCAATTTCAATCGTGTCATCCTGGGCCTGGGCACCCCCCGCGAGGGCCATCCCCAGCGCTCCGGTGACCAAGAGACGCGTTGATTGCCTTAGCATCGGGTTACTCCTTTCTTGCAACAAAAAATCAATCCTTGCCACGGCGCAGGCCAAAGCTCTGCGTCATCCGATCCAGCAGGATTGCGAGAATGACAACACCCAGTCCGCCCTCGAAACCGAGGCCGACGTCCAGCCGCTGAATGCCTGTCAAAACGGTATTGCCCAACCCCCCGGCGCCGATCATCGAGGCGATGACGACCATGGAAAGGGCCAGCATGATGGTCTGGTTGACGCCCGCCATGATCGAGGGCATCGCAAGTGGCACCTGCACCTTGTAAAGCAGCTGGCGCTGAGTACAGCCAAATGCGAGACCCGCCTCGACGTTCTCCTGACTGACCTGACGGATGCCGAGGTTGGTCAGGCGAACCGCCGGCGGCATCGCGAAGATCACCGTGGCGATGGTGCCGGGCACCTTGCCCAGACCAAAGAAAATGGCCGCCGGGATCAGATAGACGAAGGGCGGCATGGTCTGCATGAAATCCAGTACCGGCCGCACGACCATAGCAACCGCGTCGCGTCGCGCCATGGTGATGCCCAGCGGCAGCCCCACCAGCAGGGCGATCAGACTCGCGCCGATCACCAGCGCCAGGGTCTGCATGGTCTCCTGCCACAGTCCCATGCCAACCACCAGCAGCAGCGCCAGCGCGGCAAACAGACCAAACCGCCAGCCGACCCGGTACCAGGCAAACGCCACCAACAGAGGGGCCAAGATGAAGTCGGGCAGGAACAGCAGCGCTGACTCGAGCCCGTCGGCGACGAATCCAACGCCAGTGGCGAATCCATCAAGCGGCCCTGCCAGCGTCGAGCGGACCCACTCCACGCCGGCCTCGACCCATCCGCCGATGGGGATATCAATGATCTCCCGCAAATCAGCCATTATTCTGCTCCTGAGCGATCCAATGTCTTGAGAACGGCGGTTCGGCTGATGCTGCCCACGTAATGGCCGCTGGCATCGGTCACCGGCAGCGGATGTCCGGTCTGCGCCGATCGGGTCACCACATCACTGAGGGGCGTATCCGCCGGCAGTGTCGTCACGTCGTCCAGAAACGCCGCGTCAAAACCCGCGTCATTGCCGGCATCCATCGCCTTTTTCAGCGAATCGGCACTGACCGTGCCGCGATAGCGCTCGTCGGTGTCCAGGACCACGCCCAGCTCGCGGTTGTTGGCATGCAGGCGCTCCAGCGCTGCGCGCAGGCTGGTGCCGGGACGATCGAACACCATGACCTGACGGCGATCGGCCAGATCCGTCGCCGAGAACACCCGGGTGACGTCCACGCCGTAGAAAAACGAGCGCACATACTCATTGGCCGGCTGGGTGACGATTTCCTCGGGCGTGCCCACCTGAACGACCCGGCCTCCCTGCATGATGGCGATGCGATCGCCGATCCGCATGGCCTCGTCGAGATCATGGGAGATGAAAATGATGGTGCGGCGGTTCTCCCGCTGCAGCTGCACCAGCTCATCCTGCATCTCGGTGCGGATCAGCGGGTCAAGCGCCGAGAACGCCTCGTCCATCAGCATGATCGACGGGTCGGCCGCCAGCGCCCGGGCCAGCCCGACGCGCTGTTGCATGCCACCGGAGAGCTCCTCCGGGAAGCTGCTGGCGTTGGGCTTGAGACCCACCTGCTCGAGGGCATCAAGGGCCCGCGCTTCGCGGGTCTCGCGGTCGCTGCCGGCCACTTCCAGACCAAAGGCGGCGTTCTGCAGCACCGTTTTATGGGGCATCAGCGCGAACGACTGAAACACCATGCTCATCTCGTGGCGACGCAGGTTGATCAGCTCGTTACGCGGCATCGCCGTGACATCACGTCCATCGATCAGAACCCGTCCCGCCGTGGCGTCGATCAGGCGGTTGAACATCCGCACGATGGTGGATTTACCGGAGCCGGACAGCCCCATGATGACGAAGATTTCGCCCTCTTCGATGTCGAAGGACGCGCGCTGGACACCCACGGTGTTGCCGGTCTTCTCGAAGATCGCGTCCTTTTCATAGCCGGCCTCCAGAAGACGCATGCCCTCATCGGGATCAGGCCCGAAGACTTTGTGGAGGTTATCGACCGAGATCTTGGTGGTCATCGGACAGCCCCTTGGGTTGGCGCGGTGATGGACGGCAGGCCGGGGGCGGTCGACGATGCGTCAGGCGCATCCAGGGGTGTGATGGAGAGACCGGTTGGGTCTGTCATACCGCTCCGCAATGGCTTCGATGAACAAAACCGTACGGAACCAGTAACGCTTGTTCAACCGCCCTGACGGATTCGCGACAACCCATGATCCAGATCGGTCTGGATGTCAGTTAAGTCCTCAAGACCCACCGAGACCCGCACGAGGCCTTCCTGAATGCCCATGGCCTCACGCTGATCCGCCGGCACACGACCGTGGGTGGTGGTGGCCGGATGGGTGATGGTCGAGCGGGTATCGCCGAGGTTGGCGGTAATCGAGAGCATCCGGGTATGGTCGATGACGCTCCAGGCCGCCGCTCGGCCACCCGCGACCTCGAACGAGACGATGCCGCCGAACGCCTTCTGCTGACGGGCCGCCAGCGCATGCTGCGGGTGATCCGCCAGGCCGCTGTAGAAAACCCGCGTCACCGCCGGGTGCGAGCGCAGCCATTCGGCAAGCGCGGCCGCCTGCTCGCTGTGGGCGCGCATGCGCAGGTTGAGCGTTTCGAGCCCCTTGAGGAATACCCAGGCATTGAACGGACTCATCGTCGGCCCGGCCGTGCGCAGCACCGGGAAGATGTGCCGATCCAGGGTATCGGCGTCACCGACCAGCGCACCGCCCACACAGCGCCCCTGACCATCGAGGTATTTGGTGGCGGAGTGCGAGACGATGTCCGCGCCCCAATCCAACGGCCGCTGCAGGGCCGAGGTGCAGAAGCAGTTATCCACCACCAGCCGCGCATCGTGGGCGTGGGCCAGATCCGCGAGGGCACGGATGTCCGCCACTTCGGTCAACGGGTTCGACGGCGTTTCGAGGAACAGCATCTGCGTTTCGGGGCGCATCGCCCCTGCCCAGGCATCCACGTCCGTCGGTGAGACGAAATCGGTGTGCACCCCGAACCGCGACAGCTGGTTGGCGAACAGCGAACTCGTGGTCCCGAACACACCCAGCGAGCAGATCACATGATCGCCGGTCCGCAGCAGCCCCATGCACAGGCTGAGAATCGCCGACATGCCCGAGGCCGTGGCGATTGCCCGTTCGCCGCCTTCCATCGCCGCCAGACGGTTTTCGAAGGCCCGCACGGTGGGGTTGGTGAACCGCGAATAGATATTCCCCGATTCCTCGCCGCTGAACCGTGCCGCCGCCTCGGCCGCGCTCCGAAAGGTGAAGCTCGACGTGGGGAATATCGCCTCGGAGTGCTCCTGCTCGGGCGTCCGCTCCCAGCCCGCACGCAGGCCGGTGGTGTCGTCGCCCCAACTCACGAGCGCACCATCCCGAGTTCGTTCACGGCGGTGCTCTCCTGGCCCACCTGACGCGCCGCCTCGCCGCGCTGCGCCTCAAGCTGCAGCAGGTAGTCGACGCTGATGTCGCCGGTCACATAGCGGCCGTCGAAGCATGAGCAGTCAAAGCTGCCGATGCCGCTATTGCCCTCGCGTACCGCGGCCACCAGATCCTCGAGGTCCTGGTAGATCATCCCGTCGGCGCCGATGGTCTGGCGGATATCCTCCACCGATCGGCCATGCGCGAGCAGCTCCCGGGCCGCCGGCATGTCGATGCCATAGACATTGGGATAACGCACCGGCGGTGCGGCCGAGGCAAAGAACACCTTGTTGGCACCGGCGTCGCGGGCCATCTCGATGATCTGCTCCGACGTGGTGCCGCGGACGATGGAGTCATCGAGCAGCAGGACATTCTTGCCGCGGAATTCCAGTTCGATGGGATTGAGCTTCTGGCGGACGGATTTCTTCCGCACGGCTTGGCCCGGCATGATGAAGGTCCGGCCGATATAGCGGTTTTTGATGAATCCCTCGCGGTACCGGATGTTGAGATCGTTGGCCAGATCCAGCGCACTGGTGCGGCTGGTATCCGGAATGGGGATGACCACGTCGATGTCGTGATGCGCCCACTCGCGTTTGATCTTGCGGGCCAAGGTCCGCCCCATCCGCAGCCGCGATTTGTAGACCGAGACATCATCGAGCATGGAATCGGGCCGGGACAGGTAGACGTATTCGAAAATGCACGGCGAGAGCGCGGTCTCAGTGGCGCACTGGCGGGTGTGCAGACGCCCTTCGAGATCGATGAACACGGCCTCGCCGGGCGCCACATCCCGGATGAGCCGGAAGCCGAGAACGCTCAACGCGACGCTCTCCGAGGCGATCATGTACTCGGTGCCCGAGGGCGTCTCGCGACTGCCGAAACACAGCGGCCGGATGCCATTGGGATCACGGAAGCCGAGCACGCCATAGCCGTTGATCATGGCCACGGCGGCGTACCCGCCATGGCAGCGCTCGTGAATACCAGTGACCGCATTGAAGATGTCCGACTCGTCCACCCGCAGCTTACCCAGCTCGGCGAGCTTATGGGCGAACACGTTGAGGAGGATTTCGGAATCGGAGCTGGTATTGATGTGGCGGAGATCTTCGAGAAAGAGATCGCGCTTGATAGCCTCGGCGTTGGTCAGGTTGCCATTGTGGGCGATGCTGATGCCGTAGGGTGAGTTGACGTAGAACGGCTGGGCCTCGGCCGCACTGGCGCAGCCGGCGGTGGGATAGCGGCAGTGACCGATTCCCATGTTGCCCTGCAGCTGCATCATGTCCTGAGTGCTGAAGACATCGCGCACCAGACCGTTGTCCTTGCGCAGATGCAGCCGGCCGCGATCAAAGGTCATGATGCCGGCGGCATCCTGCCCGCGATGCTGGAGGACCGTCAGGCCATCATAAAGGGCCTGGTTGACCGGTTCCCGGGCCACCATGCCGATTACGCCACACATAGATTCAGCTCCCGCTCTCGCCGTTGGATTGTGAATTGATCTGACAGTAGGCTTCCCAGTAGGCGAACGCCGCCGTGCCGTTGACCGGTGCCTGTGACACCCCGGGCACCTGACGCGCCTGTTCAAGCCAGCTGCCGACCTGTGCATGACAGACCCATGGGCGATAACCCTGCGCGATCACCGACTCCCGCCACCAGGTCTCGTTGGGGACCGCGGTCAGGCCCGCCCCCAGCACCACCACGCCAATCAGCAGCAGGCCGCGCAGCGCACCGAAGACCACGCCCAGCAGCCGGTCGGTGCCCGACAATCCGGTCCGTCCAACCAGCATGCGGGCGAGAAAACTCACCAGCGCCCCCACCAGCAGGGTCAGGATGAAAAGCCCAGCGAATCCGGCCACCAGCCGTAGCATTGAGGAGGCGAGCCAGGGTGACAGGTAATCGCCCACCTGGGCGCTGTAGCGGACGCCGACCCAGAAAGCCGCCACCCAGACCAGCACCGAAATGACCTCGCGGACGAATCCGCGAATCACACCGATGACCACCGACAGCGCGATGACGCCGATAAACGCGAGATCCAGCCAGTTCAACGGTGTCATAATTGCGTCATTGTAACAGTCGATCGCCTAGGGCTCGACGATATAGCCGGGCAGATCGTGATCCTCAGCCAGGCGCTGGGCCATTGCCTCAGCCGCCGACCGCGTGTCCACCGGGCCCACCTGAACGCGATAGCGCAGACGATCCTCGCGGTCATTCTCGGCGATGCGGACCGTCAGGCCATCCTCATCGAGCCGCCCCGACAGGCGCCGGGCGTTCTCGAGACTGCCAAACGCGCCGACCTGCACGAAAAATCCCGCGCCACTGCCCGCCGCCGGGTCCGGGCTCACGGGCGCCGGGGCCTCGGATGGTGCCGCTTCCTCGGGGGGAACCGGCTCCGGTGTCCCGTCGGTGGTGTCTTCGGGCAGGCTCGGCGCCGCGTCGAGGGAAGGCTCGGCGGGCATGTCCAGCTGTATATCGACGCGGGTCTGCTCCACCGGGCCACTCAGCAGCATCGGCAGGAAGATGACACCCAGCGCGACCAGCACGATCGCCCCGATCAACCGCTGTCTGAATCGCTGATCCACCCCTGTGCTCCGCGTCACTCCACCGCCTCAGTCTCGGCTGCTGCCGCCCGCGTTGCAAGGGACAACGCCTGCCTGCATGAACGCCTCGACGACCCGGAAGGATCCCGCGGCCACCGCCAGATCGCTGCCCGCTGCGCGTTGCTCAAGCTGCTGACGCGCCCCGGCCGCATCACCACGGCCAATCACCACCGCACCGACATCCGCCAGCGCCCGTTCAATCGCCTCGGCGGAATGACTCTGAGGATCGTCCAGCGACAGGGCATACCACTCATCAACCACCGGGGCGAGCCGCTCGATCAGCACCCGCAGCGGCTTGCGGGCCATCAACCCGAACGCCATACGCACCCGGCCGTGCTCGCGATGGGCGGCCAGTCGGCGGGCGAGCAACTCGATGGCCGACGGGTTGTGACCGACATCAAGCAGCCATCCACCCCCCGGCCCCGGCGCCCGCGACTGACGCCCGATAAGACGCGCCTTGGCGAGCCCCCGGGCGACACTGGCGGCGTCGACACCCAGCGATGGCATGCCACGGGTCAGCGCCGCCACCGCTCCGGCGGCGTTGGCGAGCGCCGCATCGCCCATCCACTCCGGGCGGGGCAGATGCGCATAGTGGCGGTGATCGTCATGCCACGACCAGTCCCCATCGCCGCTGGCATACCCATAGTCCCGGCCCAGCTGATGCAGCGGGGCGGGTAGCGCCGCAGCCCGCTCGGCAATCCGCTGCGGTGGCTGGGGATCGGAGCAGATGATCGGCCGATGCGGCCGGGCGATCCCGAGTTTTTCACCGGCAATGGCCTCGCGGGTGTCGCCCAGCCACTCCATGTGATCGAGATCGATGGTGGTGATCACCGCCACCTCCGGGTCCAGGCAGTTGCTCGCATCCAGCCGGCCGCCCAGTCCTACTTCCAGCACCCATGGATGGGCCCCGGCGGCCCGAAAACACCAGACAGCGGCGAGTGTCGAGAACTCGAAGTAAGTGAGGGTGATCGATCCGCGCGCACGGTCAATGGCCTCGAACGCGGCCACGATGTCGGCGTCGTCCGCGGGCTTTCCATCAATGCGGATACGCTCGTTGTAGCGCAGCAGGTGGGGCGAAGTGAAGGCACCCGGGCGATGACCGGCAGCCTGCAGGATTGATTCGAGGCAGGCCACGGTACTGCCTTTGCCGTTGGTTCCCGCCACGGTGATGATCGGCGTTGGATCGCTTTGCAGCTCCAGCCGCCGGGCGACCTCGGTGATCCGCTCCAGACCCAGATCGATCCCGCGCGGATGCACCCCCTCGAGCCAGGCGAGCCAGCGCTCGAGCACGGTCGCGGCCATTGGCGTCGATCAGCTCGGGGCGGCGGCGGCCTGCCGGGGCGCCGGGGCATGGGTCAGCATCGCCAGCAGGGAGGCAATGCGCACACGCTGCTCACGGCGGTCGATGATCCGGTCCACCGCGCCGTGTTCAAGCAGAAATTCACTGCGCTGAAACCCCTCGGGCAACGTCTCGCGCACGGTCTGCTCAATGACCCGGGGCCCGGCAAAACCGATCAGCGCGCCGGGTTCGGCGACGATGATATCGCCCAGGGTCGCGAGACTGGCGGACACACCCCCCATGGTGGGATCGGTGAGGACGCTGACGAATGGTACGCCGGCGTCCGAGAGCCGCTTCAGTGCGGCACTGGTCTTGGCCATCTGCATGAGCGAGAGCAGTGCCTCCTGCATGCGCGCGCCCCCGCTGGCGCTGAAACACACCAGCGGGCAGCCCGACTCGCGGGCCTGCTCGGCGGCGCGCACGAAGCGCTCCCCGACCACAGCCCCCATGGACCCGCCCATGAAGCGAAATTCAAAGGCCACCGCCACAACGGGCTGATCCATCAGCGTGCCGCGCATGGCCACCAGCGCGTCCCGCTCGCCAGTGGTGCGCTGCGCCTGACTCAGCCGATCCTTATAGCGCTTGGAATCCTTGAACCGCAGCGTATCGACGGGCTGCAGCTCGGCACCGATCTCGCTCTGCCCGGCTTCGTCCAGAAACAGCGCCAGCCGCCGCCGTGCGCCAATGCGCATATGGGCGTCACACTTGGGGCAGACTTCGAGATTGCGCTCAAGCTCGGGCCGATAAAGCACGGCATTGCAGGCCTCGCACTTGGTCCAGAGCCCCTCGGGAATGCTGTGACTGCGCCCGCCCTCGGTGCGGATCCGCGAGGGCATGAGCTTTTCAAACCAGCTCAATCCACCACCTCCGCCAGCGGTGTATCAAGGCCGGCACGCAGCTCGCGGGTGATGGCCTCGACCGCATCGCCGATGGCGGCGTCGTCACCGACATTCTCGGCGATGCGCGAGACGATGGCCGTGCCCACCACGACCGCGTCGGCGACCTGGCCGAGGCGGGCCGCGTCATGGCCGCTCCGCACCCCGAACCCGACACCCACCGGTGTGCGGGTGGCCTGACGGATCGTATCGACATGGCTGCCGACGTCATCCACATCCAGGGTGCCTGCGCCGGTCACACCCTTGAGCGAGACATAGTAGACAAACCCGCTGGCCTGGCCGCAGATCGAGTTGACGCGCTCCATCCGGGTGGTGGGCGCGACCAGCCAGATCGGATCCAGCGAGTGCGAGAGCAGCGCCGCCACCAGCTCGCTGCCCTCCTCGGGCGGCAGGTCGACGGTAAGGACGCCGTCCACGCCGGCGGCAGCGGCATCCCGGGCAAAGGCCTGGTAACCGATCTGCTCGATGGGGTTGAGATAGCCCATCAGCACCACCGGCGTATCGTTATCGGTGCGACGGAAATCGCGCACCATCTCGAGTACGCCACGCAGCCCGGTGCCGTTCTCGAGCGCACGGTCGCAGGCCGACTGGATGACCGGCCCGTCCGCCATCGGATCGGAAAACGGCATGCCCACCTCGATCACATCGGCGCCGGCGTCCACCAGCCGGTGCATGAGCGGGACCGTCGCCCGGGGGTGCGGATCGCCGCCGGTCAGATAGGTGACCAGGGTCTTGCGCTGCTCAGCGCGGCGCTGCTCAAAGCGGTGCCCGATCCGGCTCATAGTTCCATCCCCTCTACCTCGGCCACAGTGTTGATGTCCTTGTCGCCACGACCCGAACAGTTGATGACGATGATCTGATCGGGCGACATGTCCGCGGCCAGCTTTTCGGCATAGGCGATGGCGTGAGCGGTTTCCAGCGCGGGGATGATCCCCTCGAGCTGCGCCAGGTTGTGGAATGCCGCGAGCGCATCGTCATCGTCCACCGCCACGTACTGGACACGCCCGGTGTCCTTGAGCCAGGCATGCTCTGGCCCGACCCCCGGATAATCCAGGCCCGCCGAGACCGAATGGGTGGGCATGATCTGGCCGTCGGCGTTTTCCATCAGGTAGGTCCGGTTGCCATGCAGCACACCGGGGCGCCCCGCCGACAGCGGCGCTGCATGGCGCTCGGTGGCGACGCCCTCACCACCGGCCTCGGCCCCGTAGATGGCGACACCCGTATCGCCGAGGAAGGGGTGGAACATGCCGATGGCATTTGAGCCGCCGCCCACGCAGGCCACCAGCGCATCGGGCAGCCGCCCGTGCTGCTCGAGGCACTGTTCGCGGGTTTCGCGGCCGATCACCGCCTGAAAATCCCGGACCATTTCCGGATAGGGGTGCGGTCCGGCGACGGTGCCGATGATGTAGAACGTATCATCGACATTGGCCGCCCAGTCGCGGAATGCCTCATTGAGGGCGTCCTTGAGGGTGCGGGTGCCGGAGTCCACCGGCACCACCCGGGCACCCATCAGCCGCATGCGGTAGACATTGACCGACTGCCGGCGGACATCCTCGGCGCCCATGTAGACGATGCACTCGAGCCCCAGCCGGGCGCAGACAGCGGCGGTTGCCACCCCGTGCTGGCCGGCGCCGGTCTCGGCCACGATCCGGCGCTTGCCCATGCGCACCGCCAGCAATGCCTGACCCATGGTGTTGTTGATCTTGTGCGCACCGGTGTGATCCAGATCCTCGCGCTTGAGGTACAGCTGCGCCCCACCCACGTTTTCCGTCCAGTGCCGGGCGAAGTACAGCGGCGTCGGCCGGCCGACGTAGTACTGCAGGTCGGCATACAGTTCGGCCTGGAACTCGGCGTCCGTCCGAAAGCGGTCATAGGCGGCGGCCAACTCCTCGAGCGGCGCCATGAGCAGCTCGGGGACGAAACGCCCGCCGTAGGGACCGAAATGCCCGAGCGGGTCGGGGAACTCGCCGTAATCGACGGGGGCTTCAATCGCCTGGATGACGTTCGACACGATAGACCTCTTCTATGAAGGCGGCGATGCTTCGCCGATCCTTGATCCCAGGGGCGGATTCGACGCCGCTGCTGCAGTCGACGCCCCAGGGTCGAATGGCTTCGACGGCCTCGGCGACGTTATCGACGCGGAGTCCGCCGGCCACGATGATGCGGGGTTCAGCCGGCAGCGACTGGTGCCAGTCGAATGCCTCGCCACTGCCGCCAGCCGCCCCCGGCGGGTGTCCATCGAGCAGCAGCCCGGCCGCGGCCGGATGCTCGCGGGCCACCGCCCAGGCATCGCCGCCGGCCATGCCGACTGCCTTGATGTAGCGATCACCGAACTGTTCGCAGAACGCCGCCGACTCATTGCCGTGAAACTGCAGCAGATCCAGCGGAACAGCTGATCTGACCCGCCGGACCTGCGCGGCATCCGCGTCCAGGAACAGTCCCACGGCGCTCACCAGCGGCGGCAGCGCCGCCACGATCCGGGCGGCCTGCGCCTCGCTGACACAGCGCCGGCTGGGCGGATGAAACACCAGTCCGATCGCATCGGCGCCGGCCTCCGCCGCCATCACCGCGTCTTCGGGTCGCATCACGCCGCAGATTTTGATCCGGCACCGCACAGTCATAGTTTACTCATCGCCCTCATCAAGGGCAAAAACCGGCCCCTTCGGCGGCACCGGCAGGCCAAACCGCGCCGGATAGTCAACGCCCACCAGATACAGCCCGGCGGCCGGCGCCGTCACGCCCGCGCGCCGGCGATCCCTGGCTGCCAGCACCTGCCCCACCCAGTCGGGGGGATGGTCGCCGGCGCCCACCCGCATGAGCGTTCCTACCATATTACGGACCATGTGATGCAGGAAGGCGTTCGCGCGGATATCAAAAACAAGCACTCCGTGGCGCCGGTGGATGCCAAGCGCATCCACCCGGCGATGCGGGTGATGGGCCTGACAGCCCGCGGCACGGAAACTGCTGAAGTCGTGCTCACCGAGCAGCGCGACGGCGGCCTGCTGCATCGGTTCAACCGCCAGCGACCGCCATGTCCAGCCCACACGATTGCGCAGCAGCACCGGCTGCGTCGGCCGGTCGACCAGCAGATAGCGATACCGCCGTGACGCCGCCGAGCGCCGGGCATCAAACCCGCTCACTGACTGCACCGCCCAGCGCACGCCGATGCCGCCCGGCAGATGCGTATTCACCCCCCTGACCCAGGCCCGGTCCGGACGCGTGGCGTGGGTGTCAAAATGCACGACCTGCTCACAGGCATGCACGCCGGCATCGGTCCGCCCGGCTGCCACGGTGGTCACCGGATGACAGGCCACCACAGCCAGTGCCTGCTCCAGTCGCGCCTGGACGGTATCCGCGTGGTGCTGACGCTGCCAGCCGCTGTACGCGCTGCCGTCGTACTCGACGCCGAGCACCACCCGGGTCATGCCTGGAACAGCGGATGATCCGGTGACAGCGCCCGTCCCTTGCGGGCCACCGTCCGCCAGCGCTCGTCATCGGGATCGTCAAGCTGGGCCCGAAGGACATGCGCCTCGGCCTCAAAGCCGGACCGGTCTGAGCGCATCGCCAGCACGTCGAGCAGCTTCAGGCGCAGATCGATGCTGTCCGGCGCCTCGCCCAACGCCTCGTCCAGCATTGCCTGGGCGGCCTCGAGCCGGCCATGGGCAATCCGCTCGCTGGCCTGGGCGAGTGGATCCTCGGGCGCCTCATCCAGCGGGCGCACCCGCGGCTCGCCCAGCGAGGTCTCGGCCACCCCGGCGCTCTGCTCGACCCGACCGCCGGCGGGCCGCCAGCTGTTCGGCATGGCGGATGCGGTGTTCTCGCGCGCGCGCCGACGCCGCACAAGCCCCAGCAGGATCAGCGAAAGCACCAGTGCCGTTGCCCCGAGAGTCCACTGCACCGCTGGCCGGCGCAGCGTGACGACGGGATTGGCGAGCGCGGCGCGGGCATGCCCTTCAAGCCACGCCCTCACCTGCCCGGCCGTCAGTGTTTCGGTGGGTGCCGGCGGGTCGGGCGTGGGCGCCGGTTGCGCGCTTTGCGCCTCGAGCCGCGAGAGATCGGCTTCAAGCCGCGAGAGCGTGGCCTGGAGCGAGCGGTTCTGCTGACTGAGCTCGGCATTGGACGATTCGAGTCGCTGGAGCTGTGCCTCCAGCGGCTCCAGCGCCGCGTCGAGCCGCTCGCCGACATCCCCCGATCCCGACCCGGTCAGCCGCGGATCCGGTGGCAGCAACTGCAGCCGGGGTACCGGCGATGACGGCGGGGCGGTCGATGTCGTCGAGGCCGACCCGGTCACGGTGCTTGCCCCGCCATCGGCCTGCCAGGACCGGCCCTGGGCACGCACCCGCTCGGTGGCCGTGGGCTCGTCCGGGAACCGCAGCGCTTCGCCACGCGGCACCGCCAGATAGCTGTCACGCCTGAGTGCGTTGACGTTATCGGCACTGAAGCTGGCGGGATTTTCCGCGAGCAGCGAGAGCATCATCTGATTGTTGGTCACTGTCGGTGGGCGCAACTGCTGGGCCAGACTGTAGAGCGTATCCCCGGAGCGGGTCGGGCCGAATCGGGCGCTGGACGCCGGGCTGGCCTGCAGCCGGCCACCTTCGTTGGCGATGCGGTAACGGCGCAGCAACTGCCCGTCCGGCCAGCGCAGACGGACGAGAAACTCCAGCGTCCCGCCCGGCTCGGACACGGCGGTGGGCGCGGCGGTGGTGACCCGGATTCGATCCGCCGGGGACGTCTCCTGCTGCAGGGTCAGGCGCGGCGGCAGCGTGGAAGGATTGATCCCTGCCCGGGCATGCCCGCGATCGCTGGCCCGGGTGACGTCGAGCGCGCTGAGCGCCACCGGCCCGGTTTCGCGAATGGTGATGTGCCCGCGCAGTGGCTCGTCAGGGGCCGAGGCCAGTTGCAGATCGCCCAGCTCAAGGGCCGATGCCGATGGCAGCGCCACCAGCAACAGCCCGGCCAGCGCGATCGCGGGGCGCATCAGTCCTCCACCAGCAGCCGCAGCATGCGGCGCAGCGGCTCCGCGGCGCCCCAAAGCAACTGATCCCCCACGGTGAAGGCCGACAGGTAGTCGTCCCCCATCGCCAGCTTGCGCAAGCGCCCCACCGGGATATCCAGACCGCCACTGACCGCTGCCGGCGTGAGCTGCTGCTGACTGGCGGCGGGCTCATTGGGGACGACATGGACCCAGTCGTTGGCCTCGGCCAGGAGCGTTTCGATATCGGCCATCGGCACATCACGCCGCAGCTTGATGGTCAGGGCCTGGGCGTGTGAGCGCATGGCGCCGATCCTCACGCACAGGCCGTCGATGGGCAGCGGATTGGTCCGCCGGCCCAGGATCTTGTTGGTCTCGACCCCGGCTTTCCATTCCTCGCGGCTCTGACCGCTATCCATTGCCCGATCGATCCAGGGGATCAGGCTGCCGGCCAGCGGCACGCCGAACTGATCGGCGGGGTACTCGGCACTGCGAAGCGCCTCGCTGACGTCGCGGTCGATATCCAGAATAGCGCCCGCCGGATCGGCCAGCCGCGTGCCCGCCGCCGCGTGCAGATGCCCCATCTGCCGCAGCAGCTCGCGCATGTGCTGGGCGCCGGAGCCTGATGCCGCCTGATAGGTCATCGGCGAAATCCACTCCACCAGATCATGTTCCAGCAGCCCGCCAAGCGCCATGAGCATGAGACTGACCGTGCAATTGCCCCCGACGAAGGTGCGCACACCGTCGCTCAGCCCCTGACGGATCACCCCGGCATTGACCGGATCGAGGACGATCATGCTGTCCTCGGCCATGCGCAGGGTCGAGGCGGCATCGATCCAGTAGCCCTGCCAGCCGGTGCGGCGCAGATCGTCATAGACCGCGCCAGTGTAATCACCGCCCTGACAGGTCACGATGATGTCCATCTCCGCGAGCGCCTCGATGGAATGGGCATCGCGCAGCGCCGGCACCGGCTTGCCGACATCCGGCCCCGGCTGTCCGGTCTGCGAAGTGGAAAAGAACACCGGCTCGATGTCGGCGAAGTCATTCTCGCGGCGCATGCGGTCCATGAGCACCGAGCCCACCATGCCGCGCCATCCGATCAGCCCTACCTTGTTCATGCATCCCCCAGAGAAAATTCGAATGAATCGCTATTGATAAAGCGCGTTGACCACGGCCTGACCCATGGTGCGGGTGTCGGCCGCCCGCGCCGGATCGGTGGCCAGATCGGCCGTGCGGTACCCGTCCGCCAGCACTCTGGCAACCGCCTGTTCGACGCGGTCCGCCAGCGCCGCCTCATCAAGGCTGTGGCGCAGCATCATCGCCACCGACAGCAGCGTCGCCAGCGGATTGGCCAGGCCGCGACCCGCGATATCCGGCGCCGACCCGTGGACCGGCTCGTAGAGCCCGCGCCCGCCGTCATCCAGCGACGCCGACGGCAGCATGCCGATGGAGCCGGTCAGCATGGCGGCGCAGTCCGAGAGCACATCGCCGAACAGGTTGCCGGTGACGATGACATCGAACTGGTTGGGATCGCGCACCAGCTGCATGGCGGCATTGTCGACGTACATGTGACTGAGCTCGACCTGCGGGTAACGGGCGGCAAGGTCAGTCATCACCCCGCGCCAGAGCTCGCTCGACTCAAGCACATTGGCCTTGTCCACCGAGCACAGGCGTCCGCCACGGCGGGCCGCCGCCTGGAAGGCGGCATGACCGATCCGCTCGATTTCGTCGGCGCCGTAGACCAGGGTGTTGAAACCCTCCCGCACCCCGTCATCGCGGGTCCTGAGCCCGCGGGGCTGGCCGAAGTAGATACCACCGACGAGCTCGCGCACGATGAGGATATCCAGACCGGCAACCACGTCGGGCCGCAGCGACGAGGCCGCCGCCAGCTCCGGGAACAGCATGGCCGGGCGCAGATTGGCGAAAAGCCCCAGTGTCGAGCGGATCTTCAGCAGACCGGTCTCGGGACGCTGATCCCGCGGCCGATCATCCCACTGTGGCCCGCCCACGGCCCCCAGCAGAATCGCATCGGCGGATTCCGCGAGCCGCCGCGTGGTGGCCGGGAATGGATCACCCTCGGCATCCACCGCGCAGCCGCCGAGGTGGGCGTATTCAAGCTCGGCATCCAGGCCGAAATCCGCACTCAGGGCCCTCAGCAGACGGTCGGCCTCGGCGACGATCTCGGGGCCGATGTGATCGCCCGGGAGCAGCAGAATTCGATGCGTCATGACGCCTCAATATCGCTGAACAGCCACGGCGTGACCATGCGCTGGCGCTGCTCATAGGCGTGGATGGCATCGGCGTGCTCAAGGGTGACGCCAATTTCATCCAGCCCCTCCACCAGCATGTGCTTGCGGTGCGGATCGATCTCGAAGGAGTGACGGGTTCCCTCCGGCGTCGCCACCCACTGGCCGGGCAGATCAACGGTCAGGGCATAGCCGGGCTGTTCCCAAGTCGCCTCGAACAGGCCCTGGACGGTCTCCTCGGGCAGGGTCAGCGGGAGAATGCCGTTCTTGGAGCAGTTGTTGTAGAAGATATCGGCAAAGCTGGGCGCGATCAGCACGCGAAAGCCGAAATCCGCAAGCGCCCACGGCGCGTGCTCGCGGGACGAGCCGCAGCCGAAGTTGGCCCGCGTCAGCAGGATGCTCGCCCCCTGGTAGCGCGGCTGGTTGAGGACGAAATCCCGGTTCAGCGGGCGATCACTGCAGTCCTGTCCCGGCTGTCCTTCGTCCAGATAACGCCATTCGTCGAACAGATTGGGACCGAACCCGGTGCGATGGATCGACTTCAGGAACTGCTTGGGGATGATCGCATCGGTGTCCACGTTGGATCGGTCGAGGGGGGCGACAACCCCCTCGACGCGGGTCAATGGCTCCATTGTCTAGTGCTCCAGCTCTCGGACGTCGACAAAATGACCGGCCACGGCGACCGCCGCTGCCATTTCGGGACTGACCAGATGGGTCCGGCCGCCACCGCCCTGGCGCCCCTCGAAATTGCGATTGGAGGTCGAGGCGCAACGCTCGCCGGGGCTCAGACGATCCGGGTTCATGCCCAGACACATCGAGCAGCCGGCGTCCCGCCATTCGAACCCGGCTTCCTTGAACACCTGATCCAGGCCCTCCTGCTCGGCCTGCCACTTAACCAGGCCGGATCCCGGCACCACCATCGCCTCGCGGATGCTCCGCGCCAGGCGCTTGCCGCGCAGGATGCGGGCCGCCGCGCGCAGATCCTCGATCCGGGCGTTGGTGCAGGAGCCGATGAAGATCTTCTCGGGACGGATCTCGCGCATCGGCGTCCCCGGCGTGAGGCCCATATACTCCAGCGCCCGCTGCATGCCGGCGCGCCGGGTCTCGTCGGGTTCGTCAGCCGGGTCGGGGACCACACCGTCCACCGACACCACCATTTCGGGCGACGTCCCCCACGAGACCTGGGGCTTGATCTCGGCGGCGTCCAGCGTGACTACCCGGTCGAACACCGCGTCCTCGTCGCTGACCAGCGTCCGCCAGTAGGCCTCCGCCTGCTCCCACATCCCGCCCGTCGGTGCATACGGCCGGCCGCGGACGTATTCAATCGTGGTGTCGTCCACCGCCACCATGCCGCAGCGCGCACCGGCCTCGATGGACATATTGCAGATCGTCATGCGACCGGACATGGGCAGGGACCGAATGGCCTCGCCGCCGTACTCCACCGCATAACCGGTGCCACCGGCGGTGCCGATCCTGCCAATGATCGCCAGCATGATGTCCTTGGCGGTCACGCCCGGGCCGGGCTGGCCGTCGACCCGGATGAGCATGCGCTTCGAGCGCGCCTGCACCACGGTCTGGGTGGCCAGTGCATGCTCCACCTCGGAGGTGCCGATACCGAACGCCAGCGCCCCGAGGGCGCCGTGGGTGGAGGTATGCGAGTCGCCGCAGACCACGGTCATGCCCGGCTGCGTCGCGCCCTGCTCGGGACCGATGATGTGCACGATCCCCTGGCGCCGGTCCATCAACCCGAACTGGGTGATGCCGTACTCGCGGCAGTTGCGGCTGAGGGTGTCCACCTGCAGCGCCGAGATCGGATCGGCGATGCCGCTGGCGCGCCCGGTGGTCGGGACGTTGTGATCGACCACGGCCAGATTGGCATCGACCCGCCACAGCGGGCGGTCGGCCAGTCTCAGGCCCTCGAAGGCCTGAGGCGATGTCACCTCGTGCACGAGCTGGCGATCGACATACAGCAGTGCCGTCCCGTCGCCGTTGTCGCGGACGACGTGGGCATCCCAGAGTTTGTCGTAGAGGGTTTTACCGCCCATGAGATCCTCTTGTCCGGCCATTCGGATTGGTCATATTCCAGCAATAGTATACGCCGGCGGCCAGCGGCGGTTAAGCGCGCGCCGCATACAGCCGGTCGCGGGCCGGTACAACGCTGAACGCGACCATCGACGCGACCGCCGCCAGCCCCGCGGCCAGATAGAACGTCTGCGCTCCACCGGCGCTGTCCCACAGGCTGCCCGCCACGAAACTCCCCAGTGACACCCCGGCGCCGAAGGTCATGCTGCTGTACAGGGCCTGGCCGCGGCCCTGCAGCCCCCCGGTGAAGTAGCGGTGGATCAACGAGATCGCCGCGGCGTGATAGACGCCATAGGTGGCGGCATGCAGCAGCTGGGCGAACCCCTGGGTGGCGGCCACTTCGGGAAACCGCGCCACCAGCAGCCAGCGCACCACGCCCAGCAGCATTGCCACGGTCAGCAGCCGGCGGGGTCCGAAGCGCGGCAGCCAGCGGGGCATGAGCAGGAACACGCCGATCTCGGCGATCAGCCCGATGGACCAGAGCAGCCCGATGGCCGTCGCGCTGTAACCATGGGATTGTAGATAGATGCTGTAGAACGCGTAGAACGGTCCGTGGCTCGCCTGCAGCAGAAAGCAGGCGATCAGCAGCCCGAACACCTGGGGCTGGCGCAGCACGGCGAGCAGCCCCTGACCATCGGCCGAGTCACTGGCCTGTCCGGCCTGGGGCACGCTGAGGCTGACCAGGCTGAGCGCGGCGAACAGCCCGACCAATACCACCGGGACGACGCCCACGCCCACCCGGTCGATGCCCTCGCCCACCACCAGCACCGAGGCCATGAACCCGACCGTGCCCCAGAGCCGGATCCGTGGATAGCGATGGGTCTGACCGGTCAGGTGGTTCATCGTGTTGGCTTCAAACTGGGGCATGGCGGCATGCCAGAAAAAACTGAACGCGATCATCACGGCGGCCATCGCGGCAAACGAGCCGCCGGCCGCGAACACCCCCGAAAAGCAGATCAGCGCGCCGATGCTGGCCAGCCGGATGACACGGATGCGGTGACCGGTATGGTCCGCCACCCAGCCCCAGAGGTTGGGGGCGATGATCTTGGTGCCGTGCATCAGCGCGATCAGGGTGCCGATGGCGGCCGCATCAAACCCCTGGGCCTTCAGGTAGGGCCCCCAGTAGGGGGAGAGCACCCCGAGGACTCCGAAGAAGGCGAGATAGAAGGCCGACAGCCGGATGGCCGGTACCGCAGGAAGACCGCCGATGGCTTAACCGCCTGGCTGTGCGGGGATGACCGGCGTCCCCGAGTCGACATCGGCATTCTGGCCGCGATGGCGCAGATAGTGATCCATCAGCACCAGCGCCAGCATGGCCTCGGCAATCGGCGTTGCACGGATCCCCACACACGGGTCATGGCGGCCGGTGGTCACCACCTCCTGCGGTTGGCCGTGGATGTCCACCGACTGACCGGGGAGGCGGATGCTCGAGGTGGGCTTGAGCGCCATGCGCGCCACCACATCCTGACCCGTGGAAATCCCCCCCAGCGTGCCGCCGGCGTGATTCGACAGGAATCCTTCAGGGGTCATTTCGTCGCGATGCTCGGTGCCTTTCTGGGCGGCACTCGCGAAGCCGTCCCCGATTTCCACCCCGCGCACCGCATTGATGCTCATGAGCGCATGGGCGATATCGGCATCGAGCCGATCGAAGACCGGCTCGCCAAGGCCCGGTGGCACATTGCGGGCCAGCACGCCCACCGACGCCCCCACTGAGTCGCCGGACTTGCGCAGATCATCCATATACGCCTCGAGCTCGGGCAGGCGCCCCGGCTCGCCGCAGAAGAACGGATTGTCATCCACGCTTGCCCAGTCCTCGAGGGACAGCTCGATCGAGCCGAGCTGGCTGAGCCAGCCGCGGATCTCGATGCCCAGACGGGCATGGAGGTAACGCCGGGCGATGGCGCCGGCGGCCACCCGCACCGCGGTTTCACGGGCCGACGAGCGACCCCCGCCGCGGTAGTCGCGGATCCCGTATTTCTGCCAGTAAGTGTAATCGGCATGCCCGGGGCGGAACAGCTCGCTGATCGCCGAGTAATCCTTCGAGCGCTGGTCCATATTCTCGATCAGCAGGCCGATGGGCGCACCGGTGGTGCGGCCCTCGAACACACCCGAGAGGATGCGGACCTCATCGCCCTCACGGCGCTGGGAGGTATGCCGCGAGGTGCCCGGCTTACGCCGGTCAAGATCACGCTGAAGGTCGGATTCATCGATGGCAAGCCCGGGTGGGCAGCCGTCAATGACCGCCCCCAGGGCGGGCCCATGGCTTTCGCCGAAGGTGGTGACCGTGAACAGTCGGCCAAAGGTATTTCCGGACATGGGAGTCAGTCGTCTCCGTTCAGTCGTGGGATTTCGCCGGCCGCGGCCGCCGCTCGCAGGGTATCGGCGTCGACCATGAAAACGCCCTCTCCGCCGCGCTCGAACTCGAGCCAGGTAACCGGCAGACGGGGGAAGGCGGCTTCAAAGGCCGCAGCGCCGTGCCCTACCTCGGCGATCAGCACGCCGTGGTCGGTCAGTCGTTGCGCGGCCTGGGGCAACAGTCGGCGGACAGCATCCAGGCCATCCTCGCCCGCCGCGAGCGCATCGCGCGGTTCATGCCGGTATTCCGGCGGCAGCGCGGCCATCGCCGGCGCATCGACGTAGGGCGGATTACTGACGATCAGATCCAGCAGCGGCTCGCTGGGGATGGCGTCCAGCAGATCCGACGCCTGCGCCCGGACCCGATCACCAACGCCGTAGCGCTCGGCATTGCGCGCCGTCCAGTTCAGCGCCGCCGGTGAGCAGTCCAGCGCATCGACCTGCACCGACGGCAACGCCAGGGCCGTGGCGATGGCAATACAGCCGCTCCCCGTGCCGACATCGGCGATGCGCCGCAGCCGCGCCGGATCCACCCACGGGGCAAAGCCTGATTCGATCAGCTCGGCAATGGGCGAGCGCGGAATCAGCACCTGCTCATCGACCCCAAAGACCAGTCCGCAGAACCACGCTTCGCCAAGAATATAGGGGACGGGACGGCGCTGGTGGACGCGCTCGTCGATGCGGGCAAACAACCGCTCGCGCTCGTCACCCGTGAGCGCGCCGTCAAAATACAGCGCCGGGAGATCCGCCGGCAGGCTGAGGCTGCCCAGCACCAGCGCGGCGGCTTCATCAATGGCGTTGTCGGTGCCGTGGCCGTAATGCACGCCTGCCGCCTGAAAACGGCTGGCCGCCCAGCGCACGAAATCGCCCACGGTGCGCAGCGGATCGGTTGACGATGATTCCATAGCGGGCAGTTTATCAGGCTCGCCGGGTCATGACCGCCGCCGGAAAGTGGCATAATACACCGATGATGAACGTATCCCCGATCCGACTGGCACTGGGTGTGGCGCTGGCAACGGCATTGATCGCCGGCGCGCTCACGGCCCTGTGGCCGTCCGATGCGCCGCCCGAGCGGTTGGACCCGGATGAGGCGGTGGGCACGGTACTGCCTGAGGCCCGCGACCTGCCGGCCGTGACACTGACCGATCACGACGGTGGGGACTGGACCGCGTCGGATTTCGAGGGGCGCTGGCAGTACCTGTTCTTCGGCTTCACCCACTGCCCCGACGTCTGCCCGATGACCCTGGCAACCCTCGCGGGTGCCCTCGAGCGTCTGGAACAGGCGGACGTCGAGCGCCTGCCCGGCGTTGTCTTCGTCAGCGTCGACCCGCAGCGCGATACGCCGGCGGCCATGGAGACCTATGTCGAGCACTTCAGCGACGACTTCATCGGGGTGACCGGTCAACGTGATGCCATCGACCGGCTGACCTCGGCACTGGGCATCAGCTACACCCTGCACGAGCCCGACAGTGAGGGCGACTACGCGGTCGATCACAGCGCCGCCATCCTGCTGATCGATCCGCAGGGTCGGCTGCGGGCGCTCTGGCAGCCCCCCCATGGCCGCGATGTGCTGGCCGACGAGTTCCGGCGGATCCGCGGGCAGTATCCATCGGAGGGCCGCTCATGATGGGGCGATTGTTCAGCTTGATCGTCGCGCTGCTGCCCCAGCATCGACTCTCGCGGGTGGTTCATGGGCTTGCCCGCTGGCGCTGGCGGCCGTGGAAGAACGAGCTCATCCGGCTTTTCACCCGGATCTACGGCGTTGACTGCGGCGAGGCGGCGGCCAGCGAGCCCAACGCCTATGTAAGCTTCAATGCCTTCTTCACCCGGCCGCTGGCGCCCGGGGCCCGGCCCCTCGCCGAAGGCGAAAACCGGATCGTCAGCCCCGTGGACGGTGTCATCAGCCAGCATGGCCCGATCAGCGACGGGCGGCTGATCCAGGCCAAGCGCCAGGACTACAGCGTTGATGACCTGCTGGGCGGCGACCCGCAGCTTGCCGGGCCGTTCCGCCACGGCCACTTTGCCACCCTCTATCTTTCGCCGCGGGACTATCATCGCGTCCACATGCCGATGACCGGATCGCTGCAGCGGATGCTGCATATCCCGGGGCGGCTGTTCGGGGTATCGCCGCCGCTGGTCCGACACGTCTCCCGGCTGTTCGCCCGCAACGAGCGGGTGGTGACCCTGTTCGACACCGCCGCGGGGCCGATGGCCATGGTCCTCGTCGGCGCCATCGGTGTTGGCAGCATCGAGACCCTCTGGAGCGGCGAGGTGACCCCGCCCCGGGGGCAGCGCATCCGCAGCTGGGACTTTCGACATTACCCGCTGACCCTCGAGGCGGGCGCCGAGATGGGGCGTTTCAATTTGGGGTCGACGGTAATCCTGCTGTTGGCCGACCCGGACGTGCGGTGGTCCCCGACCATCGGCCTCGAGCAGCCGCTGCGGATGGGTCAGGCGCTGGCGGAAACCCGCGCGGCCGAAGACTCAGGCGCGGGTCCAGGGGAAGGCGATCACCTCCGCGATTGACTCGGCGCCAGCGGCACGGGCGAACATCCGGTCCAGGCCCACGGCAACGCCGGCACAATCCGGCATTCCGGCGGTCATTGCCGCGAGCAGTCGCTCATCAATGGCCATGACTGGCTGACCACGGGCCCGGCGCACCGCCTGATCGGCCTCAAAACGCTCACGCAGCGCCCGCGCATCGGTCAATTCCCGAAACCCGTTGGCCATTTCCACGCCCCCGATGAACAGCTCAAATCGCTCCGCGAGCCGGGAATCCGCGGGATCGAGCCGCGCGAGGACAGCCTGATCGGCGGGGTAGTGCGTGACAAAGCACCGCACCGGCAACTGTGGGGCGACCACCTGGCTGAACAGCCAGTCGAGCAGAACCCGATGGTCGGTGCCCGAAGGCAGTGGACAGGCGGCCGGCCGGGTCCGGGCGGCGGCGGTCAACTGATCGATGGATGCAGTCAGCGGATCCGGCAGACCGGCCGCCTCGAAGGCCGCCTGGTAAGTGTATCGCCGGATCGGAGCGGGCCCGAGCAGGCAATCGGTCAGCGCCGTGAGCTCGTCCATGAGGTCGTCGGCGCTGTAGCCCAGGCGATACCACTCGAGCAGTGTGAACTCGGGGTTATGCCAGCGCCCCAGCTCCCCCGCCCGAAATGCCGGAGTAATCTGATAGCAGTCCCCCAGGCCGGCGGCGATCAGGCGCTTCATCGCGTACTCGGGCGAGGACTGCAGCCAGTATCCGCTGGCCGACTCCTGCAGGCAGTCGATGGCGGGATCGGTGACCCCGGTGGCGGCGAGCAGCGGGGTGTCGACCTCGATGACGCCGCGCTGGTCAAAGAAGCGGCGCAGCCGCGCCCGCCACCCGGCGCGCTGGCGCAACGCCTGGAGCGAGGCGCTGGGCCGCCAGTCCGCCCCCGCGACCAAGGGGCGGTCAGTCCTTGGCGCGCGAGACGTATTCGCCCGAGCGCGTATCGACCTTGAGGATCTCGCCTTCCTGGATGAACAGCGGGACCTGTACGACGGCCCCGGTCTCGAGCGTGGCCGGCTTGCTGCCACCACTGCTGGTGTCACCCTTCATGCCCGGGTCGGTCTGGGAAACGGCTAGCGTGACATGCGGCGGCGGCTCGACCGAGAGAGGCTCGCCGTTGTACAGCGTGACGTTGCAGGTGTCCTGCTCCTTGAGCCATTTGCCGTTGTCGCCCACGGCGGCCTCGGGGGCGGCATGCTGCTCGAAGGTCTCGGGGGCCATGAAGTAGTAGAATTCGCCGTCGTTGTAGAGATACTGCATCTCGGTTTCCATCACGTCGGCGGCTTCAACGCTCTCGCCCGACTTGAAGGTACGGTCGATCACCTTGCCGGTCTTGAGGTTGCGCACCTTCACCCGGTTAAATGCCTGCCCCTTGCCGGGCTTGACGAATTCATTCTCGACAATCGAGTAGGGCTCACCGTCGAGCAGCAGCTTCAGGCCCGACTTGAACTGATTGGTGCTGTACGTCGCCATTCGTTCTCCATTGCGCTGACTGCCGCGACCTGCACGGCGAACAGCGCTGCATGCTAACCGAAACGACAGAGGGATGACACATGAGCACAGCCCCGTGGCAGCGCGAGTGGCAGAACGCCATCCGGCACCCGGCGTCGCTGCTGAAGCGCCTCGGGCTGGATGCCTCGCTGCTCGAGCCGGCAACACGCGCGGACCGGCTGTTCGAACTGCGGGTGCCGGAAGCCTATCTGCAGCGCATCGAACCGGGTAATCGCCATGATCCCCTGCTGCGCCAGGTCCTGCCGGTGGACGCGGAATCCGCCGACAGCGCCGGCTTTGGCGATGACCCGGTGGGCGATCATGCCAGTCTGGCCAACGGCGGCGTCATTCACAAATACCGGGGGCGTGCGCTGCTGATCGCCACCGGTGCCTGCGCCATCAACTGCCGCTATTGCTTTCGCCGCCACTTTCCCTATGCCGACGCCAACGCGAGCAGCGGGCAATGGGCCGGGGCCATCGACTACCTGCGCGCCGATCCATCCATCAGCGAAGCCATCCTCAGCGGCGGCGACCCGCTTAGCCTCAACGACCGGCGTCTGGGCGCGCTCAGCGAGGCCCTCGCCAGCATCCCGCACCTGCGGCGCCTCCGCGTCCACAGCCGCATGCCGGTGGTGCTGCCAAGCCGCATCGACGGGGCGCTGCTGGAGTGGCTGACCGGCACCCGCCTGACACCGGTCATGGTCATCCACGCCAATCACCCCAAGGAACTGGATGGCCGCGTCGCCGATGCCCTGCAACGCCTGACCGCGCGCGGCGTGCGGCTTTACAACCAGGCCGTGCTGCTGCGCGGCGTCAACGATGACGCCGCAACCCTGGAGGCGCTGGGCGAGCGGTTGTTTGAACTGGGCGTACAGCCCTACTACCTGCACCTGCTTGATCGCGTCCGCGGGGCGGCCCATTTCGAGGTGGACGACGCGACCGCCGCCGCCCTCATGCGGGAACTGGCCGCGGTGACCCCGGGCTACATGCTGCCGCGACTGGTCCGCGAAGTGGCCGGTGAGCCCTGGAAAGTGCCCATCGACTGGACCCGGCACGCCCCGATGTGACGGGCAAGTGGCCTGTCCCAAGGGCCGGTGGCAGACTTAACCCATGAAACGGATCCTCATGGTTCTGATTGCACTGCTGCCGACGCTGGCCACCGCGGCCGTCATCGCGCCCGATGACGGCCGCGCCCGGCTGGACAGCCAGGTAGCGTTTCTCGAGGATCCCACCGGCGGGAAAACCATCGGTGAGGTCCGTGCCGCGGACGCCGCCGGCGCGTTCGTCTCCAACGACGGCATTGGCGGCCTCAACTTTGGCCTGTCGGCCTCGGTTTACTGGCTGCGCTTCACCCTTGTCGGGAACACCCCCGAGCCGGCGCCCTACCTGATCGAGGTGGGATTCTATGGGCTGACCGACCTGCGGCTTTTTTATCCCGACGGCACAGTCGTTGAAACCGGCCAGTATCAGCCGGCGGCGAATCGCCCCTGGCCGCACCGACACCCGGTCTTTCCGATACAGCTCGCCTCGGACGCGCCCCAGACCTACTATCTACGGGTGGCCTCGGTGGGCTCGCTCACAACGCCGCTGACGCTTTGGGAGCCGGCGACGTTCAGTTATGCCACCCAGACCGACTATCTGTGGACGGCCGCCTACTATGGTGTCGCCGGCGCGCTGCTGCTGTTCAATTTCTTCCTGTTCCTGTCCCTGCGCGATCGCAACTACCTGCTTTACTGCGGATTTCTGCTGTTTGCGGCGTCCGGCATGTGGTTCATGAACGGATTTGGTGCCTACTCCCTCGCGCTGGTCGACTGGCCGCGCAGCATTGGGACCAACACCCTGTTCTCCATCGCGGGCGTCTTCGCCGTCGAATTCCTGCGCCAGTTTCTGGACACGCGCCGATCCGTTCCCCGGGCCGACTGGCTGCTGCGTGGGCTGATGGTGGCATTTACCGTGGTGGCGGCTTTTCCGCTGCTGGGTCTGCCGGTCCGCATCGGCGTGATCAGCCTGAGTGCGCTGGCGGTACTCGCCGGACCATCGATGCTGGCGGTGACGGTCATCTGCTGGCTCGCCGGATATCGCAGCGCACGTTTCCTGCTGGCCGCCTGGGCGGTCCTGCTGCTGGCGGTCGGCATCCAGGCGGCCCGCAATTTCGCCCTCGTGCCGACCAACGCGGTGACGCTCAATCTCATGCAGATCGGCTCGCTGCTCGACATGCTGCTGCTCTCGTTCGCCCTCGCCGACCGGATCCAGGCCGAGCGGCGGGCCCGGGAACAGGCCCAGGACATAGCGCTCGAGGCCGAGGCGGAGCTGGTCCAGGGGCTTCGGGATTCCGAGCGGCAGCTTGAGCGCAAGGTCCAGGACCGCACCGAAGCGCTGGAGTCGGCCCTGAACCGAGAGCGCGAAACCCTCAATCAGTACATCGAGTTCGGGGCGCTGATCGCGCATGAATTCCGTAACCCGCTGGCGATCATCTCAAACCAGACGGAGCTCGCCCGGCTCGAGCAGCAGCGTGATCATGTCCTTTCGGATGAGCGCCTTCAGGCCATCGATCGGGCGGCGGAGCGCCTGCGGGGGCTGTTTGATGAATGGCTCAAAAGTGACCGCCTGCACGACCGACTCGATGCCATGGAAAGGCAGACCATCAACCTCGACGACTGGCTCGCCCGGGTGCTGCACAGCAGTGACCTGCGAGTCACCCATAGCATCGTGATCGAGTCCATCGACGCCGTGCCCGTGGTTGTCGATGAGGCGCTGCTGACCACCGCCCTGCATAATCTCATCGACAACGCGGCCAAGTACTCGCCCGCCGGGGCGCCGATCCGTGTCCGCACACGCAGGGCCGTGGATTGCATCGGCATCGCCGTCAGCGATGAGGGCGCCGGGATCGATGAAGCCGAGCAGGCCGCGATTTTCAGAAAACACCACCAGGCAGCCGGGCGGCCCCGGAAACAGGGACTGGGGCTGGGACTCTACCTGGTCGCCGAGGTCATGCGCGCCCACGGCGGATCGGTGACGGTGGACAGTTCACCCGGCCGGGGCAGCGTCTTTACCCTGTGGATCCCTCTCCCGTCCAGTCAATCTCTGCCGTGAACGCATACCCCGTCCCCCGGACGGTCACGATGGGGGCCTCGAGACCAAGCTGGTCGGCGATCTTTACCCGCAGGCGGCGCAGCATGACCTCCATACGGCGAATGTCGTAGGTCTCCGGGTCGGCCCCCAGGCGTCGGATGATCGTGTCGCGCTCCACCACGGCACCGGGTTGGCCCGCCAGCAGTTCCAGCAACGCCAGCTCCGAGGCGGTGAGCCTGACCGCCGATCCATCGGGCGCGCGCAGCTGCCAGCTGAGCGAGTCGAGCTGCCAGTGATCGTTCACGGGCAGCCGCGCGATCAGATTGCGGACACTCACACTGAGCTCCACCAGGTTCACCGGCTTGACGAAATAGTCGTCGGCACCGGCGTCGCGACCGGCGATCCGCTCCGCCTCGCGACCGGCGGCGGTCACCATGATGATGCCCTTTCCGCGCAGGTCCGGCCGGCGTCTGAGCCAGTCAAGACCGGACTCGCCCGGCAGGGCCAGATCCAGCACCAGCACCGCCGCATCGGTCTGCGCCAGCGCTGCATCGGCGGCTTCCACCGATTCCACGCCGGCGGTGGTCCAGCCGACCTGCGTCAGATAACCCACCACCGCATCCCGGATGTCGGCCTCGTCCTCAATCACCAGCGCATCAATCATTCCTGCCATGCCAAAAGCCTGCTGCAGCGTCTTCAGTTGGAATGCGGGGACAGCGCATCGACCCGCTGGAAGCCCCGCGGCAGCGGCCGCCCACGCCGGCCCCTTTCGCCCTCGTAGGTAGCCAGATCCGCTGTCTTGAGCGTGAGGGTGCGCTTGCCGGCGGTAACGACCAGTGGCTGATCCGGCCCCAGCAGACACAGTCCCACCACCTTCTCAGTCCCCTCGGCCCGCCGCGCGGCGGGGATATCGATCAGCTTGTTGCCCTTGCCGCGTGACAGCTCGGGGAGCTGATCAAGGGCAAACACCAGCAGCCGCCCCGCGCTGGTGGCCACGGCGACGCGGTCGGCATGGGACGGGAGGCGGATGGGGGGCAGGATTTCGCTGTCGGCCGGGCGATTGATCACCGCCTTGCCGGCCTTCTGACGGGCCTGCAACGACTGCATCCGGGCCACAAAGCCATAGCCGCCGTCCGATGCCAGCAGCACCCGCTCCTCGGGTTCGCCGCACAGCACATGCGCAAAGAAGGCACCATCCGGCGGTTGCAGCCGGCCGGTCAGCGGTTCGCCCTGACCACGGGCCGAGGGCAGCGTATGCGCGGGCAGGCTGTAACTGCGTCCCTGGGTGTCCAGGAAAACCGCCAGCTGGTTGCTGCGCCCGCTGGCCGCCGCGGCAAAACCGTCACCGGATCGATAGGAGAGTCTGCGCGGATCCACCTCGTGGCCCTTGGCCGTCCGCGCCCAGCCCTTCTGCGAGAGCACCACCGTGATCGGTTCACTGGGCACAAGCTCGCTTTCACTCAGTGCCCGTGCACTGCTGCGCGCCACCAGCACCGAGCGGCGGTCGTCGCCATAGGCCTCGGCATCGGCCTTCAGCTCGGACTGGATGAGCTGGGTCATCCGATCTTCCGAGCCGAGAATGTCAGTCAGCTCGTCGCGCTCGCTCGCGAGCTCGTCCTGCTCACCCCGGATCTTCATTTCCTCGAGCCGGGCGAGATGCCGCAGCCGCAGCTCGAGGATGGCCTCGGCCTGGGTCTGGGTCAGCCCGAAGCGTTGCATGAGGGCCGGGCGCGGTTCATCCGCGTCACGGATGATCGCGATCACCTCATCGATGTTCAGATAGGCGGTCAGCAGGCCCTCGAGCACATGCAGACGCGCCTCGACCTTTTCCAGCCGCCACTGCAGGCGGCGCCGGACCGTGTCGCGGCGATATTCGAGCCACTCGCCGAGCAGCTCGCGCAGATTGCGCACCCGCGGGCGGCCATCCAGACCGATCACGTTCAGGTTGACCCGATAGGTTTTCTCGAGATCGGTGGTGGCGAAGACATGCTGCATCACCTCCTCGGCATCCACCCGATTGGAGCGCAGGCTGATGACCAGGCGGGTCGGGTTCTCGTGGTCCGACTCGTCACGCAGATCCTCGACCATGGGCAGCTTGCGGGCCTGCATCTGCGCGGCGATCTGCTCGAGCACCCGACTGCCGGAGACCTGGAACGGCAGGGCGGTCACGATCACATCGCGGCCATCCTGCTCCCAGCGGGCCCGCAGCCGCAGACCGCCATGACCGGTTTCGTAGAGCCGGCGGATGTCACTGGCGGAGGTGATGAGCTCGGCATCGGTGGGAAAGTCGGGGCCCTGGATGTGTTCGCAGAGCGCGTCGATGTCGGCCTCCGGCTCATCCAGCAGCCGGATGCAGGCCGACGCGACCTCGCGCAGATTGTGTGGCGGGATATCGGTGGCCATGCCCACGGCGATCCCCGTGCCGCCATTCAGCAGCACATTGGGCACCCGCGCCGGCAGGGTCACCGGTTCATCCAGACTGCCATCAAAGTTGGGTTGCCATTCGACCGTGCCCTGGCCCAGTTCCTGGAGCAGCAGGCGGGCGTAGGGGGCCAGCCGCGCCTCGGTGTAGCGCATGGCCGCGAAGGACTTGGGATCGTCCGCCGACCCCCAGTTGCCCTGGCCGTCCACCAGCGGATAGCGATAGGAGAAGGGCTGGGCCATCAGCACCATCGCCTCGTAGCAGGCCGAGTCGCCATGGGGGTGGTACTTGCCCAGCACGTCGCCCACGGTGCGGGCCGACTTCTTGTGTTTGGAGACCGCCGAGAGGCCCAGCTCGGACATGGCATAGACGATGCGCCGCTGCACGGGCTTGAGGCCATCGCCGACGTGGGGCAGCGCCCGGTCGAGGATGACGTACATCGAATAATCGAGATACGCCTTTTCGGTGAACTCCTGCAGCGGGCGGCGCTCGAAGCCTTCTGACTGAATCGGTTCGCTCATCGTTTGTGGATATCCTGTCGCCCGTTCATACCAGTACGTCGGCCAGATCGCCCTTGCGCTCCAGCCAGGCGCGGCGCTGGCTGGCGGCACGCTTGCCCAGCAGCATCGCCATCAGCGCCTCGGTTTCCTCGGGGGCGTCAACGGTCAACTGAACCAGCCGCCGGGTATCCGGGGCCATGGTGGTCTCGCGAAGCTGCAGCGGGTTCATCTCGCCGAGCCCCTTGAACCGGGTGATCGCCACTTTGCCCTTGAGCTTTTCGGCCTCGATCCGCTCGAGGATACCCTGGCGCTCGTCCTCGTCCAGCGCGTACCAGGTCTGCTTGCCCACATCCACCCGATACAGCGGCGGCATGGCCATGAACACGTGACCGGCCCGCACCAGGGCGGGGAAATGGCGCAGGAAGAGCGCGCAGAGCAGCGTCGCGATATGCGCACCATCGGGGTCGGCATCGGCCAGCACGCAGACCTTGGCGTAGCGCAGCCCGCTCAGATCCTCCGACCCCGGCTCGATCCCCAGCGCAACGGCGATGTCATGGACCTCCTGCGAAGCCATGACCTCAGACGGATCGACCTCCCAGGTATTGAGGATCTTGCCACGCAGCGGCATCACGGCCTGAAAGTCGCGGTCGCGGGCCTGTTTGGCGGATCCCCCGGCGGAATCCCCCTCCACCAGAAACAGCTCGCTGATGCCCGGATCCTGGTTGCTGCAGTCGGCCAGCTTGCCGGGCAGCGCCGGCCCCTGGGTGACCCGCTTGCGCGTCACCTTGCGTGATGCCCGAAGGCGGCGCTGGGCATTGGCGAGCACCAGCTCGACAAGTGCTTCGGCCTCGCTGGTGTGTTCATTGAGCCACAGACTGAAGGCGTCCTTGACCACGCCCGAGACGAATCCGGCGCAGGCGCGGGAGGACAGGCGCTCCTTGGTCTGGCCCGAGAACTGCGGCTCCTCGAGCTTGACCGAGAGCACATAGGTCACCCGCTCCCAGACATCCTCCGGGGCGATGCGTACGCCGCGCGGGAGCAGATTGCGGAACTCGCAGAACTCCCGCAGCGCCTCGGTCAGGCCGGTGCGCAGGCCGTTGACGTGGGTGCCGCCCTGCAGGGTGGGGATCAGGTTGACGTAGCTTTCCTGCACCGGCTCACCCTGCTCGGGCAGCCAAGCGACCGCCCATTCCACGGCTTCGTGAGCGGCCGAAAAATCGCCGGTGAACGGCGCTGCGGGGATCTGCGGGACACCCTCGAGGGTGGTTCCCAGATAATCGGCCAGCCCCTTTTCGTAGTGCCAGAGCGTTTCCTCGCCGCTGGCCTCCTCGACCAGCCGCACGGCGAGCCCCGGGCAGAGAACCGCCTTGGCCCGCAGGACATGGCGCAGGCGCGGCAGCGAAAAGCGGGCCGAATCAAAGTACTCGGCATTCGGCCAGAAATGCAGGCGCGTGCCGGTGTTGCGCCGGCCGACCTCGCCCACCGCCTCGAGGGGCTGGATCCGCTCGCCGTTGGCGAAGGCCATCCGCCATTCCCGCCCGTCGCGGCGGATACTCACCTCGAGGCGGGTCGACAGGGCGTTGACCACCGACACACCCACCCCGTGCAGGCCGCCGGAGAACTGGTAGCTCTCGCGCGAGAACTTGCCGCCGGCATGCAGTCGGCCAAGGATGATTTCAACGCCGGGTGCCCCCTCCTCGGGGTGCATATCCACCGGCATGCCGCGTCCATCGTCACTGACTGACAGTGACCCGTCGCGATGCAGCGTGACGTCAATCCGCTGACAGTGACCGCCGATGGCCTCGTCGACGCTGTTATCGATGACCTCCTGGGCCAGATGGTTGGGGCGGGTGGTATCGGTATACATCCCCGGGCGACGGCGCACCGGGTCGAGGCCGGTGAGAACCTCGATGGAAGCGGAATCGTAATCTTTGCTCATGGCGGGAAGTGTAACGGGTGGCACCGCATCGGGCGAGTGCGTTGCCCGCCACTGCGCGCTAGACTTGCAGGCATGAGTGAATCTGAATCGACCCCCGACTTTGAAGCCGCCCTCAAGACCCTCGAGGAACTGGTCGAGCGCATGGAAGCCGGCGAGCTGACACTGGAGCAGTCCCTGCAATGCTTCGAGCAGGGCATCCGGCTGACGCGGGAGTGCCAGAAGGCGCTGACCGAGGCCGAACAGCGCGTCGAGATTCTCGCCGGCCGCGATCCCGACGCCCAGCCCCGGCCCTTTGAGGGAAGCGATGACAGCGGCCCTGAATGACGCGCTGAGCCGGGCCCGTGCGCGGGTCGAGGCCGCGCTGGAAACCGTCCTTCCCGCCGACGACCAGCCACCGACGCGGCTCCATCAGGCCATGCGCTATGCCGTGCTGGCCCCGGGCAAGCGGCTGCGCCCGTTCCTGGTCTACGAGGCGGGGGCATTGTGTGGCGTCGACGCGCCGGATCTGGACCCGGCCGCCTGTGCGGTGGAGATGATCCATGCCTACTCGCTTGTCCACGACGATCTGCCGGCCATGGACGACGATGACCTGCGCCGCGGTCAGCCGACCTGTCACCGAGCGTTTGACGAGTCCACCGCGATCCTCGCCGGCGATGCCCTCCAGACCCTGGCGTTCGAGCATCTGGCGGGAGCGACGGGCGTTGCCGCCGAACGCCGACTGGAGATGGTGCGGACCCTGGCGGCGGCGGTGGGCTCGCAGGGCATGGCAGGCGGTCAGGCGCTGGACCTGGGCGCCGTCCGGCATCAACTGAATGCCGCGCAGCTCGAGACCATGCACCGCTACAAGACCGGGGCGCTGATCCTGGCCAGCCTCAGACTGGGCTCGCTGAGCGGGCCCCACGGCGTTGACGATTCGGTCCGTCAGAGGCTGGATGAGTACGGCCAGTGCATCGGTCTGGCCTTTCAGGTGCAGGACGACATCCTCGATGTCACCGGCGACAGCGAGGCCATCGGCAAGACCAGCGGAGCCGATGCGCGTCGCGCCAAGCCGACCTATCCGGGGCTGATGGGCCTTGAGGCCTCGCAGCAATTCGCCCGTCGACTGCGCGACGGGGCCGTCGACGCCCTGGGCGGTATGGGGTCTGGCGCGGATCGCCTGCGGGCGCTCGCCGACTACATCATCCAGCGCGAGCGCTGAGCCCGGACTGCTCCAGGCTCACGACGGGCCCTAGTGGCCGGCCTTCGCCGCCTTCTTGCGCTCATGCTCGAGGAGGTATTTCTTACGGATGCGGATGGCGCCCGGGGTCACTTCCACCAGCTCATCGTCGTCGATGAACTCCAGCGCCTGCTCCAGCGTCAGCCGTTGCGGCGGCGTGAGGATGATGCTCTCGTCCGAGCCGGCCGCGCGAACATTGGTCAGCTGCTTGGCCTTGAGCGGGTTGACCACCAGATCGTTGTCTCGGTTGTGCAGTCCGATGACCATCCCCTCATAGACCTCGTCGCCATGCCCGATGAACAGCTTGCCGCGATCCTGGAGGTTGAACAGCGCATAGGCGAGCGCCTTGCCGGGCGCCATCGACACCAGTACACCGTTGATCCGCTGGCCGTACTCACCGGTCTTCGCCGGGCCGTAGTGATCGAAAACGTGATACATCAGCCCGGTGCCCGAGGTGGCGGTCAGGAACTCGGTGCGAAAGCCGATGAGGCCCCGCGCGGGAATGGTGTAGTCCAGCCGCACCCGGCCACGGCCGTCCGGGAGCATGTCGGTGAGCTCGCCGCCGCGCTCGCCGAGGGCCTGCATCACCGCGCCCTGATAGTCTTCCTCGACGTCGACGGTGAGCTGCTCGAACGGCTCCTCGAGCCGGCCATCGACCTCGCGGGTGATGACCTCGGGCCGGGAGACACCCAGCTCATAGCCCTCGCGGCGCATGTTCTCGATGAGGATGCCCAGATGCAGCTCACCGCGGCCCGAGACCCGGAAACGCTCGGGGTCATTGGTGTCCTCGACCCGCAGCGCGACGTTGTGCTCGAGCTCCCGCATCAGCCGCTCCCGCAGCTGCCGCGAGGTCACATACTTGCCCTCCCGGCCCACGAACGGCGAAGTGTTCACCTGGAAGGTCATGGACACCGTCGGTTCGTCGACGGTCAGTGCTGGCAGCGCCTCCACCGCCGAGCTGTCGCAGAGCGTGTCGGAGATGTTGATGCCGTCAATGCCGGTAAACGCGATGATATCGCCGGCACTGGCGAAGGGCACCTCAACGCGGTCAAGTCCCAGGAAGCCCAGCACCTGCAGCAGCCGGACCTGTCGGCGCTTGCCGTCACGGTCGACGCAGGTCAGCGTCTGGTTGCTCTTGACGCTGCCCCGCTCGATACGGCCGATGCCGATGACGCCGACATAGCTGTTGTAGTCGAGGGAGGTCACCTGCATGCGGAATGGTCCCTCGGCATCCACCTGAGGCGCCGGGACGATGTCGCGGATGAGCTCGAACAGCGGGGTCATGTCGCCGCTGCGGACATCCGAGTCGGTGCCGGCATAGCCGTTCAGCGCCGAGGCGTAAATCACCGGAAAGTCGAGCTGCTCGTCACTGGCACCCAGGTTGTCGAACAGATCGAAGGTCTTGTCCACCACCCAGTCGGGCCGCGCGCCATCACGGTCGACTTTATTGACCACCACGATGGGTTTGAGACCCAGCGCCAGCGCTTTCTGGGTGACAAAGCGGGTCTGCGGCATCGGTCCATCGACCGCATCGACCAGCAGCAGCACCGAGTCGACCATCGACAGCACGCGCTCGACCTCGCCACCAAAATCGGCATGGCCCGGTGTGTCGACGATGTTGACGCGCAGATCCTGCCACTTGATGGCGGTATTCTTTGACAGGATCGTGATGCCGCGCTCGCGCTCCAGATCATTGGAATCCATGATCCGGTCCTGCACCTCGCCCCGCGCGGCCAGGGTGCCCGACTGCTGGAGCAACTGATCCACTAGCGTGGTCTTGCCGTGGTCGACATGGGCGATGATGGCGACATTGCGCAGGTCGCGCACGTCGGTCTGGATGGGATCGGTGCTCATGGGATTTCGCTCGCTGATCAATCGGTCGCTGTGATGAATAACCCCCCAGTCTACAGGTTGCGCGGCGGAATTGTCGGCCAGCCGGCGATTTCCTAGCGCCGTCCCAGGAAAAACGCCACCAGCAGCAGCAGCGGAAACACCTCGAGTCGTCCCAGCAGCATGAGCACGCTCAGCACCAGCGCGGCGCCGGTGTCCAGGTCCGGTCCGGCCACCCCGGTGGCGAGCCCGTTGTTGAACAGCGCCGAGGCCGTGTCGAAGAACACATAGGCCAGACGCATGTCATCGGGCATCCAGTAGAGCATGATGAAAACGCCGACGAGCCACAGCAGCATGAATACGCCCACGAGCCGCAGCGCGGTATGCCCGAGCCGCGCCATTTCCGCCGGCGTGATCCGGGCGCCGTTATAGCGCAGCACGACCACCTCGTGGGGCGTGGCGCGCAGCCGTCTCAGCTGGCCGACCACGTCCTTGATCAAAAGCCCGACGCGCAGCAGTTTGATGCCTCCGGCCGCCGAGCCGGCCATGCCGCCCATGGCCAGCCCGACCAGCATCAACAGCAGCGAGCCATTGTCGAGTGTGGCGATGTTCACCGATGTCACACCGGTGGCGGTGATGGCGGATACCCACAGCACCAGCGCACTGACCGGGTCGGTATCGGCACCCACCAGCCAGCGGTGTCCCCAGAGCAGCAGCCCGCCCAGCACGAGCACGTAGACGAATACCCGCACCTCCAGCAATTGCCACAGGGACCGCGGGCCGACCCGCTCGACCACCATCCGGTAATGAATGAGAAAGCTGATCGCCCCCACCAGCATGATCGGTGTGTAGGCCAGTCGAACCGCAGTGCTCGCGCTCGCCAGCCCATCATCGGTGATCGTGAACCCGCCCGTGGAAATCGCCGACATGGCGTGATTGATGGCCCGCCACAGTGGGTCGCCGGCCAGCCACAGCAACAGGATGCCAATCAGCGTGTAGCCCACATAGATGGCCCAGATGGCCTGCACGGTGGATTTGACCGTCGGCAGGATCTTTTCATCGCGGGCTTCCGAGAAGTACAGGTTGATCGCGCCGCGCTCGGCGGGGATCACCGCCAGCAGCAGAAGGATGACACCAATGCCACCCACCCACTGGATCAGGCTGCGCCACCACTGGATATGCAGGGGCAGCTCGGAGGCGGCACTCACCACCGTCAGGCCGGTGGAGGTGAACCCCGATACCGATTCGAACACGGCATTGGCCGGATACCGGAAGATCTGGATAGCGGCGTCAACCGCGGGCGGCGAGAGATGCGCACTGATATAAATGGGGATCGCCCCCACCAGGGTGATGAGCAGCCAGCTGATCGCGGCAATCAGCATGGATTGATAGCGATAGAACACCAGCGGGCCCCGCGTCGTCCAGACCAGCGCCTGCCCCGCGCCCAGCGAAACCGCCGCGGTGATCAGGAACCCGGCCAGCCCCCACCGCTCGCCGCCCCACCAGGCGATGGGCAACGAAGCCAGCGCCATGGCGCCGGGGACATGCAGGAGAAAGCCGACGCCACGCAGGATCTCGCGCACGCGCTCATCCCCCCAGCTTGCGCTCGAGAAACTCCCGCCGGCGGCGGCCACGCAGGCGCTCCGTGGCGAACAGGATCACGCTGTCGCCCGCCGCCAGGGCATCGCCCTCGGTCAAGGGCTGGGTCTCGCCGTCACGGACCCGCGCCAGCAGCTGCAGCCCCGCGTCCGGCAGTTCCCGCTGCTGGATCGTGCGGGCGTCAAGCCCCAGCAGGGGCGAACCGTCTTCAAGTCTGAGTTCGATGATCTGCTGGCCGCCACGCAGGGTGGTGACATCGCTGATGCCCGGCAACAGGGTGATGTCCAGCAGATGCTGGGCCACCAGACGCTCCGGGTCGCCGAGCACGCGCACCCCCAGGCGGCGGAACATGGCCATATGCGAACGGCGGCTGACGGTGGCCGTCAGCGTTTTCACCCCGACCTCCCGGGCCAGCAGTATCGCCATGAGATTGGTCGAGTCGTCATCCGTGGTGGCGATCAGCGCCTCGGCCCGCGCCAGCTGGCTTTCATCGACAAAGGCATCGTCACCGACGTCCATGGACAGCACCCGCACGTCGTGCTGCTCGGCACAGGCATCGGCCAGTGCCGGGTCGCTCTCGACCACCACCAGCTCGTTGTTGGTGCCCGACAGGGCCTGCTCGATCAGGTTCGTGCCGACCGGGCCGGCACCGATTATCACAATCATCACTGCGGGGTGGCCCTCTGGTTGCGGGTTGAAATCGTCGCCATCATACCGCCAGCGGCGGCGTCTGCATCGCGCTCAGCTGCTCGCGCAGCGCCAGCACATGCTCGTCCCAGTAACGCTCGCTGCCAAACCAGGGGAAGGCCGCCGGAAACGCCGGATCATGCCAGCGCCGTGCCAGCCAGGCGGCATAATTCATCATCCGCAGGGTGCGCAGCGCTTCGAGCAGGTGCAGCTCACGGGGGTCGAATTCGCGGAACTGCTCGTAGCCGGCCACCAGGTCACTGAGCTGCAGCGTTCGCTCGGCACGCTCGCCGCTGAGCAGCATCCACAGATCCTGGATCGCCGGCCCGGTGCGACAGTCGTCCAGATCCACCAGATGCGGGCCAGCCTGCGTCCAGAGGATGTTACCCGGATGGAAATCGCCGTGCAGACGGACAGCCGCACTCTGTCCGGCCCGCGCCCAGGCCTCGTCAATGGCGCTCAACAGCTCATCGGTCACCGCGCGATAGGCCCCCGCCAGCGCTGCCGGTATCCAGCCGGCCTCCAGCAGCCAGTCGCGGCTCTGTCGACCCATGACATCCGGATCAAGCAGCGGCCGGTGGGCGAATTCGGCGGCTTCACCGACCGTGTGCAGACGCCCCAGCAGCCGGCCCAGCCATTCCCGGGTGGCCGCCTGGTCGAGCTCGGGCGCATGCCCGCCGCGACGCGGGTAGAGGGCGAAACGAAACCCCGCGGCATGGTGGAGGGTGTGACCGTCGAGGCTGATGGGCGGCACGATCGGGATATCGTGTCCGGCCAGTTGCCGGGCGAAGGCGTGTTCCTCGATGATCGACCCATCACTCCAGCGCCCGGGCCGATAGACCTTGAGAATCAGCGGTGTCCCGTCCTCGACGCCGAGCTGATAGACCCGGTTTTCATAGCTATTGAGGGCGAGCAGACGGCCATCCGCCTGCACGCCGGCGGCCTCGACCATATCCAGGATCAGCGCCGGCTGCAGGGCGGCAAATGGGTGATCGAGCGGTCCGGATTCTTCAGCCACTGACAGACTCGGCCGGTGTTTCACGGAAACGTTCCCAGACCGCGGGGATATCCGGTGGGAGGGGCGCCAGACGCCCGATCTCGATCCACGGGAAGTCGGGATCATGAAAATCCGAACCCTTTGACCCCGTCAGACCAAAGCGTCGTGCCAGCGCGGCGGCGGCCACTTGGTCATCCCGCCCGCCGCCACCGTTGGCCACCTCGATGGATTGCCCACCGGCGTCGACAAACGCCTGAATGGCGGCACGCAGGGCACCCCGCGAGAGGCCGTAGCGCAGCGGATGGGCGAACACGGCGATCCCCCCGGCGGCGTGTATCCAGGCCACCACCTCTTCGATTCGAGCCCATTCAACGGCGGCATAACCCGGCCGCCCGCGCTTCAGGTAGCGCTCGAAAGCGGCCTGGACCGTGGACACCGCCCCCTGCTCGACCAGGGCCCGGGCGAAGTGCGCCCGCCCCGGCACCCCTTGGGCCAATCGCTCGAGACGCTCGGTGATATCGCTGATGCCCGCCCGGGTGAGCCGCTCGGCGATGCGCACGGCACGCTGACGGCGCTCGATCTGCTGCCTGGCCACGCCCTCGAGCAGTATCGGGGTCGTGATATCAATGTCCAGGCCAACGATATGCACCACACCCCGTGCCCAGCGCGCCGAGAGCTCGATACCCGGTATGCAGTCGATGCCGCATTGTGCGGCCGCCGCCTGCGCCTCGGGGAGGCCCTCGAGGGTGTCATGGTCGGTGAGTGCCATCAGCCGGACGCCCTGATCCGCGGCCCGCTGGACCACCGCCGTGGGCGACAGACGGCCATCCGAAGCGGTACTGTGCATATGCAGATCAATACGGCTGGCGGACTTCGACGCCTTGCTTGTGGCCTTCATGCCCCCATCCTATAATGAAACGCTCGGCAGCCGCAGGCTGCCGTTTGTTTTTGGAGGTCATGACGATGACAACTGCCCTGATGCCCACATACAAGCGCCTGCCTGTGGCGTTCCAGCGCGGTGACGGCGCCTGGCTGGAGGACACCGAAGGCCACTGGTACCTGGATGCGCTCTCGGGCATCGCCGTATGCGGCCTCGGGCATGCTCACCCGGCGGTGGCCGCTGCGGTTGCCGATCAGGCGGGCACCCTCGTGCACACCTCCAATCTCTACGAGGTGCCGCATCAGACCCGACTTGGCGAGCGGCTCTGTCAGCTCAGCGGTCTGGATCAGGTGTTCTTCGCCAACAGCGGCGCCGAGGCCAACGAGGCGGCCATCAAGCTGGCACGGCTGCATGGGCATCACCGCGGCATTGAAGCACCCGAGATCATTGTCGCCGACAATGCCTTTCACGGGCGCACCTTGGGGGCGTTGACGGCCACCGGCAACCGCAGCGCTCAGACCGGCTTCGGCCCCCTGCCGGCCGGGTTCGTGCGCGCCCCGTACAACGACAGTGCGGCCATCGAGGCGGTGGCCAGCGAGCGCACCGTTGCGGTGTTCGTCGAACCCGTCCAGGGCGAGGGCGGCATCGTGGTGCCCGACGCCGATTATCTGCCGGCCCTGCGGCGACTCTGCGATCAGCGAGGATGGCTGCTGATGCTCGACGAGGTGCAGTCAGGCGTGGGCCGGACCGGCGCGTGGTTTGCCCACCAACACGCCGGGATCCGTCCCGATGTCGTCACCCTGGCCAAGGCCCTTGCCAACGGCGTCCCCATCGGCGCTTGCCTGGCCGGTGGCCCGGCCAGCGGTGTGCTGGGGCCGGGCAGCCATGGCACCACCTTTGGTGGTAACCCGTTGTCGAGCCGTGCCGCGCTGGCGGTGATCGAGACCATCGAGCGGGACGGACTACTCGATCGGGCGGCGGTTGTCGGCAAGCGCATTCTGCGCGGACTGCGCGACGGCCTGACCGGCGTCCGCGGCGTTCATGACATCCGCGGCCAAGGGCTCATGATCGGTGTCGAGCTGGAGGGTCCCTGTCCCTCACTGGTGCCGCAGGCGCTCGATGCCGGCGTCCTGATCAACGTAACGGCGGGCCGCGTGGTGCGGCTACTGCCACCACTGACCTTCACTGACGAGCAGGCCGACCGGCTGGTCGATACCCTGACGCCATTGATCCAGCAGACCGCGGAAGCCCTCGCCGATCCGTCGGCGGCGCTCGCCTGAGTCTGACAGGGGAATCCAATGCCACCGCGCCACTTTCTGACCCTCGCCGATATTGATGCCGAAACCCTCGAGACCCTGCTGCGGCGGGCCGCCGAGCTGCGCGCGCTGCACCACGACGGCAGCCTGCATGAGCCCCTTCGCGGGCGAGTGCTGGGCATGATCTTCGAGAAGTCGTCGACACGCACCCGCGTCTCCTTCGAGGCTGGAATGGCTCAGCTGGGTGGCAGTGCGCTGTTCCTGTCGCCGCGGGACACCCAGCTCGGCCGCGGCGAGCCCATCGAGGACACCGCCCGGGTGCTCTCCGGCATGGTCGATGCGGTGATGATCCGCACCTTCGATCACTCCACCGTCGAGCGCTTTGCCGGCGCCTCCAGCGTGCCCGTGATCAATGGCCTGACCGATGATCACCACCCCTGCCAGCTGCTCGCCGATCTGCAGACCTGGCAGGCACATCGGGGCGAGCTTCAGGGGCGGACCGTGGCGTGGATGGGTGATGGCAACAACATGTGCCGCTCGTGGATGCAGGCCGCGGAAATGATGGATTTCCGGCTTGCCATCGGGGCGCCGTCGGCCTATGCCCCGGAAGACCTGGCCGATTACCCCAACAGCCGCCACGAGACCGACCCGCAGGCGGCGGTGGAGGGCGCCGACCTGGTGGTCACCGACGTCTGGGCGAGCATGGGGATGGAGGACGAACGTCAGACCCGGCTTGAGGACTTTGCCGCCTATCAGGTCAATGAAGCGCTGATGGCGGCGGCCGGCGAACAAGCGCTTTTCATGCACTGCCTGCCCGCCCACCGTGGCGAGGAAGTGACCGCCGATGTCATCGACGGCCCCCGGAGTGTGGTCTGGGAAGAGGCGGAAAACCGCCTCCATGCCCAGAAGGCCCTGCTGGAGTGGCTGGTGACCCCGCGCCGCTAGCGGCGGTCGCCGGTGGCCTCCTCGGCCATCTGCTCAAAACTGATGTGGCGGACATCCTTGCCGCGCACGAAGTAGATCACGTATTCGCAGATGTTCCGGGACCGGTCACCGATCCGCTCCAGCGAGCGGGTCGCCCAGACGATATCCAGAACCGGCGGCACCGACTTGGGATTATCCTCGAGGTGTTTCACCAGGTTGCGGATGATCGAGTCATACTGCGCGTCCGCCTTAATGTCCTCCTGCGCCACGCGCACCGCCTGTTCCGAGTCCATGCGCGCGAAGGCGTCCAGCGCGCCACGCAGAATGCCCTTGATCTGCTCGCCCAGGGCGGCGATTTCGGCCATCGGACTGCGGCGCCGATCCTCGTCGAGCAGATGCAGCGCCATCCGCCCCACCCGCTCGGCCTCGTCGCCGATGCGCTCGAGGTCGGTGATGGCCTTGATGACCGCCATGATCAGGCGCAGGTCACTGGCGGTGGGCTGGCGACGCGCGAGAATGTGGGTGCAGGCCTCGTCCAGCTCGACCTCCATGGCATTGATCTTATAATCGGACGTCACCACCTGTTCGCCCTTTTCCTGATCGCCATTCACCAGGGCATCGAGAGCCGCCTCGAGCTGCTGCTCGACCAGCCCGCCCATGGTCATGACCCGGGTGACGATACGCTCGAGGTCCTCGTTGTACTGCTGCGAGATATGCTGAGTGAACGTCTTTTTATCCATGCTTGTTGCCGCTCCCTGCCGGCTCAGCCGAACCGGCCGGTGATGTAGTCTTCGGTCCGCTGTTCCGCCGGGTTGGTGAACAGCGTATCCGTGTCGTTCACCTCGACAATCTGACCCATGTGGAAAAACGCCGTGTATCCGGCCACCCGGGCGGCCTGCTGCAGGTTATGGGTGACGATGACAATGGTGTAGTTGTCCTTGAGCTCGTGGATCAGCTCCTCCACCGTTGCCGTCGCCAGCGGATCGAGGGCCGATGCCGGCTCGTCCATGAGGATGACCTCAGGGTTGACGGCGATGGCCCGGGCGATACACAGCCGCTGCTGCTGGCCGCCCGACAGCTCGGTCCCGGGTGTGTCCAGACGGTCCGCGACTTCGTTCCAGAGGCCCGCCCGCTTGAGCGATGATTCGACCAGGTCGTCCAGCTCCGACCGGGAGGTCCCGGTCCCGTGGAGCCGTGGCGCATAGGCGATGTTCTCGTAGATGCTCTTCGGGAACGGATTGGGCTTCTGGAAAACCATGCCCACAAAGGTCCGAAGCTGGACCACATCGACGCTCGGGTCGTAGATGTCCTCGCCCTCGAGCGCCACGCCACCCTTGATGTGAACCTGGGGGATCAGGTCGTTCATCCGGTTGAGACAGCGCAGGAACGTCGACTTGCCGCAGCCCGACGGGCCAATCAGGGCCGTGACCTCCTGGGCCGGCATGTCCAGGTTGATCCCATGCAGGGCCTGGGTGTCGCCGTACCACAGATTGAGATCGGTGGCGCTCATTTTCGCCAGTTCCGACTCATTGCGTGTTTGTGTGGTGTTTGCCTCGGTTTCCGGCATCGTTACTCCCGCCCTGGCCGCGGCATTTTGCTTGACTTCAGTTTCCATGAATTCCTCACCCGTCGCTACCAGCGACGTTCGAACTTGCGCCGCAGAAGCACGGCGGTGGCGTTGAGTGTCAGTAGAATCGCTAGGAGCACCATGATCCCGGCTGCGGTCTTTTCGCTGAAGGCCTGACGGGGCTCGCCCGCCCAGGTGAAGATCTGGGCCGGCAGCACCGTCGCCGAGTCGAAGATGCTCGACGGCGCCTCCGGGATATAGGCGATCATCCCCACGATGATCAGCGGCGCGGTTTCACCCATCGCCTGCGCCAGCCCGATGATGGTGCCGGTAAGGATGCCCGGGAGCGACAGCGGCAGGACGTGGTCACGTACCACCTGCCAGCGCGAACAGCCCATCGCGAAGGCACCCAGCCGGATCGGATCCGGTACCGAGCGCAGCGCCGCCCGGGTGCTGATGATGATGATCGGCAGGGTCATCAACCCCAGCGTGAGTCCACCGACCAGTGCTGATGAGCGCGGCACACCGAGGGTATTGATGAACACCGCCAGGCCAAGCAGGCCGAAGATGATCGACGGCACCGCCGCCAGGTTGTTGATATTGACTTCAATCGCCTGGGTCAGCTTGTTATCCGGCGCGAATTCCTCGAGGTAAATGGCCGACATGACCCCGATTGGAAAGGCGAACACCAGCGTCACGGCCAATACCAGGATCGAGCCGACCGCCGCGGAGAATATGCCCGCCAGTTCCGGGAGTTTGGAGTCACCACTGGTGAAGAAGGCCCAGTTGAACGTGGTGCGCATCACGCCTTCGGCGAGCAGCGCGTCCACCTGGCGGGCCAGCGCTGGTTCGAGCTCATCCTTGCCCTTGACGTACTGGTCGATGGTGCTTTTGACCGGCACCCACGCCTCACGCGTGATCCCGGCCAGCTCCGGGTTGTTGCTGATCTCCAGCGGGATGCCGCGGACCGCACCCCGGGAGACGATATCCCGGAGGTCCTCGGCGACCGCGAATTGGCCGATGCGCTCCGCGCGCTCGTTGTAGTCCAGCGTTACTTTGACCTCGGTCCGCCAGAAAGCGCTCTGCCCCTGGCCGATGATATCGGTGAAAAACGCGATGATGATGCCGAAGGCAACGAACAGCGCGGCGATCGAGTAACCCCGGAAGCGGGCCTCGCGCCTGTAACGGGCGCGGATCAGTGGATCGTTGGCAGAGCCGGTCAGTCGTCGTTGCATCGCAGGGCGTCCCGTTTAGTCGTACTTCTGCTTGAATCGGCGAACCAGATAGGTCGAGAGCAGATTGAGCATCAATGTCACTGTGAAAAGCACCAGCCCAAGCGCAAACGCGGAAAGGGTCTGCGGGCTGTCAAAGGCCAGATCACCGGTCAGGGAGTAAACGATGCTGACCGTGACCGTGGTCATATCCTCCAGCGGATTCCAGGTGAGGTTGGGCCGCACGCCGGCCGCCATGACAACGATCATCGTCTCACCCAGCGCCCGCGAGACGCCCAGCAGAAACGCCGAGATCACACCGGGCAGCGCGGCCGGAAGGATCACCTTCTTGATCGTCTCGGAATGGGTCGTGCCCAGTGCGTAGGCGCCCTCGCGCAGACTCTGCGGGATGCTGTTGATCACATCGTCGGACAGCGACGAGATGAACGGGATGATCATGATGCCCATCACGATGCCGGGCGAGAGGATGTTGCTATATGACGCATCCAGTCCGAAGAACTCGGCGATGTCGACGATGATCGGGGTCACGGTGATGGCGGCAAAGAAGCCGTAGACGACGGTCGGGATGCCGGCAAGGATCTCCAGGACCGGCTTCGCGATGCCGCGCTGACGCGGCGTGGCGTACTCGGACATGAATATCGCGGAGAGCAGACCGATCGGCAGCGCCGTCGCCATGGCGATGCCGGTGACCATGAACGTGCCGGCGAACAATGGCACGGAACCAAAGAATGAGCTCCCTTCGGACACCTCGTCGCCGCGGCCAGCCGCTTCAAGAAAGGTATCACCCGGCGACCAGACGGTACCGGTCACGAACTCCCAGACACTGACCTCGCGGAAGAAACGCATGGCCTCGAACAGGATCGAGAGCACGATCGCGATGGTTGTGAAGATCGAAATAAGCGCGGCGCTCAGCAGCAGCCAGCGGATTGTACGGTCGAGCGCGTTACGCGCCCGCAGTTCCGGGCGGATCGCCCGCAGTCCAAGACTGAGCCCCACTGCCCCTGCCGCCAGCGATACCATCAGGACCACTTCGTTGGCGGGTGCGATGACGCCAGTCACACTGAGCAGAGCCATTCCCAGGGCAAAACCGAGCGCCGGCAGACCCATCCAGATGACCGGGTACCAGCCATATTGCTGCGGTCGGGAATGCATACTGATGCCACTGGCCATGGCCGCCAGCGCCTTGCCCCGCCCCCATCGAAAACCGATCAGGCCGAGTCCGGCAATCGCCGCCATTAACAGAAGCGTAGTGGTCGCAATGCTCAAGGCGATCCCCCAGGATTCACTGTTTCGTCAGACCATAGAGGCCGCCACCTCCAGCGGAGATAGCGGCCCTTAACGTCAGCGACTCATCGTATTATCGAGTCGCTCCGGACGTTACCCCTCGAGGTCGCTGCGCTGCAGATCAACCCGGTTGTCGACCCGATCACGCCACTCGGCGCTCTGCGCGGACGGCAGGGGAATCAGGCCCTCTTCGATCAGCAGGCCATCCTCACCGATCATGATGTCATCCATGAACAGGCTGACGTACTGGTCGATACCCGGGATCACACCCTCGTGGGCATCCTTGATATAGAACCAGAGGCTGCGGGCGACCGGATAGTCTTCCTGCGAGATCGTCTCGGTGGTCGGCTCGACCCCGTCGACGGTGGCCGCATCCAGCGTGTCCTCGTTCTCGACCAGGAAGCTGTAGCCAAACACACCAATCGCGTCCGTGTTCTCCTGGATCCGCTGGACGATCAGGTTATCATTCTCGCCCGAGTCGACGTAGACGCCGTCCGCACGGATATCGGTGTACTCCGCCGGGAAGCCGGCCCCTTCAGCGGTCTCTTCCATGACCAGCTCTTCGAAGGCGTCGCGGGTGCCGGAGGTCGTCGGCGGGCCGAGGATCTCGATCTCACGATCGGGCAGGCTGGAGTCGATCTCATTCCAGTTGGTGTAGGGATTGTCGACCATCTCCCCGTCCTGCGGGACCTGGGCGGCAACCGCCATCAGGATCTGCTCACGGGTCAGGGCCAGCGGATCGTTCTCATCGCTCTGGGCGAGGACGATGCCGTCGGAGCCGATCAGCGCCTCGGTGATCTCAGTGACGCCGTTTTCCTGGCAGCGATCGAACTCGCTCGGCTTCATGCGGCGCGAGGCGTTGGTGATATCCGGCGTACCGACACCGACGCCCTCACAGAACAGGCGCATTCCGCCACCGGAGCCGGTCGACTCGATGACCGGAGTGGGGAAGTTGGTCGTCGCACCGAACTCCTCGACAACATAGCTGGCGAAGGGATAGACCGTGCTGGAGCCGACGATCCGGATCTGCTCACGCTCCTGCGCGCTCGCCAGAGTCGTCACGCCGACCGTGGCCGCCAGGGCCAGTGCACTCGTTTTCCAAATCTGCATGAGGTTACTCCTCGTTGATGCTTCGGTTGTGGACTGTGGGGAGCGTAGCCACGCTTTGTGACAGGATCATGAAACCGACGCATCGGGTGCCGGGCTGACCCGCGCGGCTATCGGGAAAAGCGCCGTGAAGGTACTCCCCACGCCCATCTCACTGGTGATCTCAAGCCGGGCGCCGTGGCGCGAGAGCACGTGCTTGACGATGGCGAGCCCCAGCCCCGTGCCGCCATCACGCGCCGCACGACCGGCGTCCACGCGATAGAACCGTTCGGTGAGCCGCGGGATATGGTGGGCGGGAATACCGCGCCCCGTGTCCGCGACCGCCAGGCAGGCCGCCCCCTCAGCGACAAACCAGCGCACGTCGATCCGGCCCCCGGCGGCGGTGTATTTCACGGCATTCGACAGCAGGTTGGAGAGCGCGCTGCGGATCTCGTCCTCATCCCCCTCAATGCTCAGCGACTCATCCGCTGTCACACTGATGCCATGTTGGCCGCCGCTGAGCGCCCGGGCCTCTTCCACCGCCTCGTCCAGCAGCCGCGGCATGTCCAGGGCGGCGCGATCCACCACCGGGCGCTCGGTCTCGAGCCGCGAGAGCAGCAGCAGATCATCCACCAGCCGCGTCATGCGCCCGATCTGCTGATCCATCAACGCCAGCGGCCGCTGTAGATCCTCGGCGTCCAGCGACTCCATCTCACCGAGCTGCTCCGACATTCCCTGCAATACGGTCAGCGGCGTGCGCAGCTCATGACTGACGTTACCGACAAAATCCCGCCGCATGGTCTCCAGCCGATGCAGCTCCGAGACATCGCGCGCGAGCAGCATCTGCTGGTGGTCGCCGTAGGGGACGATTCGAATCTCGAGCGTGCGGCGCGGATCCTGCGGTGAAGGGATCTTGACCGCTGCGGTCCAGTCCCGCGCCGTCAGATACGCGGCAAAGTCGGGATGCCGGATCAGGTTGGCAATGCGCTGGCCACGGTCCAGGGGCCATTGCAGACCCAGATACCGCGACGCCAGGCGATTCCACCACTGCATCTCGCCCGCTGCCGAGAGCACGATGGTGCCGTCGGGCATGGCATTGGCGCCCTCGCGAAACCGTCGCAGCAGGCCCACCAGACGCAGCCGCCGGGCGCGCTGCCGGTTCTGCTGACGATCGAGGCCATCCAGCACATGCCCCCACAGCCCTCGACCACGAGGCGGATGGCGGCGTCGCGATGTCCGCAGCCAGCGCTCCAGACGATAGACCTGCACCAGTTGATGGACCAGCAGCGCCGCGCCCGCCAGCAGCACCAGCCATGGGACGCCGGTGGCAAGCCCGAAGACCGCCAGAAACGCCCCCCCGGCCACGGTGCGGAACACCACGGCCGGCCACGGGTTGCTCATCAACATGGGCGGACCCGTTCAGTCGGCGGAAAAACGATAGCCCGCGCCGCGGACGGTCTGCAGCAGGTCATGATGCCCGGAGGGCTCGAGGGCCTTGCGCAGGCGGCGGATGTGGACGTCAACGGTGCGCTCCTCGACATAGACATTCGTTCCCCAGACATTATCGAGAAGCTGCGCACGGTTGAACACACGATCGGGATGGGTCATGAAAAAGTGCAGCAACCTGAACTCGGTCGGCCCCATTTCGAGGGCACGACCGGTCCCGGTCACCCGATGGCTGACCGGGTCGAGCCGCAGATCGCGGGCCTCCACCGGCGACTCGTTGGCGGTGGGCTGGACCCGTCGCAGCACCGCCTTCACCCGCGCCACGAGCTCACGCGGGGAAAACGGCTTGGGTACGTAGTCATCCGCACCGGCATCCAGCCCCCTGATCCGATCCGCCTCTTCGCCCCGCGCAGTCAGCACGATGATCGGGATATCCCGGGTGGCGCGGTCGCGTTTGAGCCGACGGGCGAAGTCGATGCCGCTCTGCCCCGGTAACATCCAGTCGAGAAGCAGCAGGTCGGGCTGACTGAGCCGGATGGCCGCCTCGCCGTCCTCGGCGGATTCGGCGTGCCGCACCCGATAGCCGGCCCGCTCCAGAGCCATCGCCACCATTTCGCGGATGGCCGATTCGTCCTCTACCAGCAGAATACTCGCCAAGACTGATCCCCCTACCCTTGGTTGCGCCCCAGTATAATGACATTCAGATTGCGACTCTGTGACAGCGTGCGGTCACTCTGACCGGCTGGCAGCGGCGGGGCGACATTGATACATTCCACGCCATGCGCTATTACCTCTCGCTGGCCTTGATGCTGGCAATCCTCTGGCTAGGTCTGTCCGGTGTCTACAAGCCGCTGCTGTTCGGGCTGGGGGCGGCCTCGGTGGCACTCGTGGTATGGCTGACCGAGCGCATGGAAGTCCTGGGCGCCGAGCACGATCCGGCGACACTGTCCTGGCGGCTGCTGGTCTACTGGGTCTGGCTCGTGGGTCAGGTGATTCTCTCCAACATCGCCGTGGCGCGGGCGGTACTCGACCCGCGGCGCATCCAGCCCACGCTGATCGAGGTACCGGTCCGCCAGCACACCAACGTGGGGCGCGTGACCTACGCCAACTCCATCACCCTGACCCCGGGGACCGTGACCACCTGGCTGGCCAGTGACAGCGACCGCGCCCAGGTCCACGCGCTGCTCGCGGACGCCGTCGAGGGGCTTGAGACCGACGCCATGGGACGGCGCGTGCAGTGGCTCGAGGGCAAGCCCCGATGACGAACGTCCTGCTCGCCACGATCCTCGCGATCTTCACCACCATGGCGCTGGCGCTGTGGCGGGCCATCCGCGGGCCATCGGTGTTCGACACCATCGTCGGCGTCAATGTCTTTGGCACGAAAACGGTGCTGCTGATCGCGCTCATCGCCTATTTCTCGGGCAACAACGACCTGGTGGACGTGGCGCTGGTCTACGCGCTGATCAACTTCCTGGCCGTCATCGCAGTGCTCAAGCTGGTCCGCCAGCGCGATCTGGCCGCCAGTCGCGAGCCATCCGATGATTGAGCCACTGATCACCCTCATTTCGGCCGGGATGCTGCTGACCGGCGGCGCCTTCGCGGTGATAGGCGGCATCGGCGTGGTCCGATTCCCGGATATCTACACCCGACTGCATGCCGGCGGCGTCACCGATACCATCGCACCGCTGCTGATCGTGGGGGGGCTGGTGCTCCAGTCCGGCTGGCACCCACTGAGCTTCAAGCTACTGCTGATCCTGCTGTTTCTGCTGTTCACCACACCCACGGCCTCGCACGCCACGGCACGGGCGGCCATGGCGGCCGGCATCGAACCGGTCACGCGGGATCGGCGCCGTGCATCGGGAGAATCGTCATCGAACACCTGATCGACATCACCCTGCTGGTGTTGCTCATCGTGGTCGCGGTCACCGTGGTGGTCACCCGGGATCTGCTCAAGGCGACCATGCTGTTCGCCATCTACTCGCTGACCATCGCCGGGCTGTTCGCCACCCTCGACGCGGGTGATGTGGCGCTCACCGAAGCGGCGGTGGGTGCGGGCATCAGCACCGTGCTCATTCTCGCGGTGCTTGCCCTCGTCCCCCGCTACGAGCATCGACGGACCGGCCACAGCCTGCCGGCGCTCGCGATCGTCACGCTGACCGGCGCCGCGCTGATCTATGCCTCGTTCGACCTTCCCGCCTTCGGCCAGCCCGGCAATCCGGTCCATCAGCACCTGGGGCCTTATTTCATCGACCAGACCTATGCGGACATCGGGATTCCCAACCTTGTGGCGGCGGTGCTGGCCAGTTACCGGTCCATCGACACCATGGGCGAAGCGGTGGTCATCCTCACCGCCGGCATCGTGGTCTATGCCCTGCTCTCGCCGCCGCCCCGGAAACGCCGGCGGGAAGAGGATGAACGATGAGAGATAACGCCATCCTGGTCGTCGTGGCCCGCTTTCTCATCCCGCTGGTCATGCTATTCGGTCTGTACGTCCAGTTTCACGGCGAATATTCCCCGGGGGGCGGGTTTCAGGCCGGCGTGCTGTTCGCCTCGGCCTGGATCCTGTTCGTGTTCATCTACGGGCTTGAGACCGGTCTGCGGGTGATTCCGCAACGGGTGATCTACGCCCTCGCCTCGCTGGGGGTGCTGCTCTACGCCCTGATCGGGGTGCTGGGCGTCGTACTGGGCGGCCGCTTTCTCGATTTCTATCCGCTGCTCGATGCGCCCAAGGCGGCGCAGCAGACCGGCATCATTCTCGTCGAGTTCGGCGTTGGCGTCACCGTGGCCGCGGTGGTGATGCTGATCTTCCTGCTGTTCGCCCGCCGCCGCGCCGATACGCTGGCCGCCGGCCTCGATCCCGATGCCACGGATGATGTCAGGGTGGACGGGGAATGACGCTGCTGAGCTTCATCAACTACTGGGCGGTGATCGTGCTGATGATGACCGGCTATTACTGCATGATCACGCGCGGCAACATGATCAAGAAGGTCATCGGTCTGGGGATTTTCCAGACTTCGGTGTTCATCCTGTTCATCTCCGCGGGCAAGGTCATCGGCGGCGCGACCCCGGTGCTGCGCGAGGGCGTGGAGCGCTACTCCAACCCCCTGCCCCACGTGCTGATCCTGACCGCCATCGTGGTGGGTATCGCCACCACCGCCGTCGCCCTGGCGCTGACCGTGCGCATTCGCGAGGCCTACGGCAGCATCGACGATGACGCCATCGACGCGGCCGAGGAGGACGACCGCGTATGAGCTCGATCACCGAGCTGATGCCTTTCGTCGTTCTCATCCCGCTGATCGCCGGCCCGGTCTGCGCCCTGCTGCCCGGTCGCGGCCTGCCATGGGTGCTGGCGACTCTCACCATGACCACGGCGTTCATCCTGGCCGCCATGGTTCTGGCGGCGGTTTTTGATGGCGGCACGCTGAGCTACGCGTTCGGCGACTGGGCCCCGCCGGTGGGGATCGAATACCGGGTGGATGCCGCCAACGCGTTCGTCGCACTGCTCATTACCGGCGTGTCGGCGATCCTCCTGCCGTGGGGCAAGCCATTGGTGGATGCCGAGGTGCCTGAGCGGCAGGGCAGTTTCTATGCGCTCGTGCTCATCGCCCTGGCGGGGCTGCTCGGCATCACGCTCACCGGTGATGTCTTCAACGTCTTCGTATTCCTCGAGATTTCGTCGCTGGCGACCTATGGTCTGATCGCCCACGGCCGCGACCGCCGCGCCCTGATCGCCGCCTTCCGCTACCTGATCATGGGCACGGTGGGTGCCACTTTCCTGCTCATCGGGATCGCCGTGCTCTACATCCTCACCGGTACGCTCAACATGGTGGATATCGCTGAGCGACTGCTGGTGACGGAGGGCGCCCGGGCGCTCCAGGTGGGACTGGGCTTCGTCGTGGTGGGTCTCGCCATCAAGCTGGCGCTGTTCCCGCTGCATCACTGGCTGCCGAATGCCTACACCTACGCGCCATCACTGATCAGTGCCCTGATCGCCGCCACCGCGACCAAGGTGGCGCTCTATGTGATGCTGCGATTCATCTTCGACGTTTTCGGCGCCGCCTACAGCTTCGCCGCGCTGCCGCTGGCGGCGGGGTTGATGGCGCTTGCCATCGGCAGCATGTTCGCCGGCTCGTGGCTGGCGATCATGCAGCGCAACCTCAAGCGCATGCTGGCCTACTCGTCGATCGCGCAGGTCGGCTACATGGTCCTGGGCGTCAGCCTGACCACGCTTGCCGGGCTGAGCGCCGCGTTTCTGCATCTTTTCAACCATGGCCTGATGAAGGCGGCCCTGTTCGCCAGCGCCGGGCTCATCGCCTACCGCTGCGGCGGCCTGGCGATGAGTGACCTGCGAGGCATCGGCCGGCAGATGCCCTGGACCCTGACCGCGTTTGCACTCGCGGGGGTCAGCCTGGTGGGGCTGCCGCCGACGGCGGGGTTCATCAGCAAGTGGTATCTGCTCAGCGCCGCCGTGGAGGCCGACCAGCTCTGGCTTGTCGGGCTGATCCTCATCACCTCGCTGATGGCGCTGATCTACATCGCGCGGGTGGTGGAAATCGCCTGGATGCAGCCCCGCCCCGAGGATGCCCCCACCGTGCACGAGGCGCACTGGACACTGCTGCTGCCGGTCTGGGTGCTGGTCGCAGCGAACTTCTGGTTTGGCATCGATACCCGCCTGACCGTGGGGGGCGCCACCCGGGCGGCCCAGGCGTTGGCCGGCGGAGTGTGGTCATGACGCCGTTTCTGGCGGTCCTGATCCCGTTCCTCGGCGCCGCCGCGATCGGCCTCGCCGCCAACCGGCCCCGCCTGCGCGACGGCCTGTGCTTTGCCCTGCCGGTGCCGCTGTTCCTGACCGTGGTCGGGGTGCTCATCCGGCGGGTCGGGGGCGACGATGCCATGGAGCAGACCCTGGTGGACTGGATCCCCGGCGTGTCCATCACCCTGTCGGCCCAGCCGCTCGGGCTGATCTTCGCGCTGCTCGCCTCGACGCTCTATATCGTCGCCACACCCTACGCGATCGGTTATCTGCGCGCGGGCGGCTACCACCACCTGACCCTGTTCATGGCCTGCTACGCGATCGCGCTGGGCGCCACCATGGGCATCGCGTTCGCCGAGAACCTGCTCACGCTGTACCTGTTCTACGAGATCCTGTCGATTTCCACCTATCCCCTGGTGGCGCATACCGGCACTGAAAAGGCCCGCAGCGGGGCGCGGACCTATCTGGCGCTGCTGCTGGTGACGAGCATCGGACTGATGCTGCCGGCGATCATCTGGATCGGGGCCTCGGTCGGCACGCTCAGCTTCACCACCGGCGGCATCCTCGACGACTCGGTATCACCGGGTGCGGGCGCGCTGCTGCTGGTGGTGCTGCTCTACGGCATTGGCAAGGCGGCGATCATGCCCTTCCACCGCTGGCTGCCGGCGGCCATGGTGGCACCGACGCCAGTTTCCGCCCTGCTGCATGCCGTGGCGGTGGTCAAGGCGGGCGTGTTCAGCGTGCTCACCGTCGTGCTCTATATCTTCGGGCTGGACTATACGCAGTCGCTGCTGACCCAGCCGTTGATGCTGTACATCGCCGTATTCACCATGCTGGCCGCCTCCCTCGTGGCGCTTCGGCAGGACAATCTCAAGGCGCGGCTGGCCTACTCCACCGTCAGCCAGCTGGCCTATATCGTCACCGGTGCCCTGCTGGCCACCGAGCTGGCGGCGATCGGTGGCGGGCTGCACATGCTGATGCACGGCTTTGGCAAGATCACCCTGTTTTTCTGTGCCGGTGCGATCTATGTGGCCAGTGGGATCAACACGGTCTCCGGTATGGACGGCCTCGCCCGCCGCATGCCCCTGACCATGCTGGCCTTTTTCATCGGCGCGCTGTGTGTGATCGGGTTACCGCCCACGGGCGGCTTCTGGAGCAAGTGGTACCTCATCAGCGGTGCCTGGAGCACGCAGCAGTACCTGGTGGTGGGGGCGTTCGTGCTGAGCACACTGCTCAACATCGGCTACCTGATGCCGCCGGTGATGCGGGCGTTCCTGCGCCCACCGCCCGATGACGAACCGGCACGCTACCGGGTGTCCGAGGCGCCGGCGCTGTGTCTTGTCCCACTGCTGGTGACCGCCGCCGGCACGCTGGTGCTGTTCATCCTCGCCGATCCCGCCTATCGACTGCTCGCCATGGGGATACCTTGATGACCGCAAGGAAGCACGCATGAAAATGACGACTGCGACCGCCGCGATGATCGGTGCACTGGTCCGGCACGGCCGGCTGGTGCGGGGGACGATGATCGGCCTTATGGGTCTGTCGGTGCTGCTCGACGTGCTCAAGCCATCGCATTACAGCCGCTTTCCCTGGGACGGCATACCCGGCTTTACGGCCGTCTTCGCGTTTCTCGGGGCGCTGCTGTTGATTGGCGTGTACAAGGCCATCGGCTATGGCCTCGTCTATCGGCGCCCGGACTACTATGCCGAGCCGGACGACGACACCGATGATCACGGAGCGTCCGGACATGGGTGAGTGGCTGCATCCCGCGCTGCTGCTGATGCTGGGCGCCCTGCCCCTGGCGGTGCTCCAGGGGCGCCAGCGACAGGTCTGGCAGCTGGTCCTGCCACTGCTGGTGCTGGCGGCGGTGGTCGCGCTGCCCGCGGGGCTGACCATTCGCCTGGAGCTTGCCGGACTCGAGCTGGTGCCACTGCGGGTCGACAAGCTCAGTCTCGCTTTCGCCTACGTCTTCGCGCTGATCATTTTCATCGGCAACGTGTTCGCGCTCCAGGTCGACGACGGTGCCCAGCATGTGGCCGCGGCGTTCTATGCGGCATCCGGCCTGGGGGCGGTGTTCGCCGGCGATCTGATCACGCTCTACGTGTTCTGGGAAATCATGATGATCGCCTCGGTGTGGCTGATCTGGCGGCGCCGCCGCCAGGCCGCCTACGAGGCGGGGTTCCGCTACCTCATCATCCATGCCCTCGGGGGGATGCTGCTGCTCGCGGGCATCATCGCCTACTGGCTTCACACCGGCAGCCTCGCCTTCGAGGCGCTTGACGGCGGTGGCCCGGCCTTCTATCTGATTCTGGTGGCATTCCTGATCAATGCCGCGGCGCCGCCACTGCATGCCTGGCTGCCCGATGCCTATCCCGAGGCCACCGTCACCGGGACGGTGTTTCTCAGCGCCTTCACCACCAAGACGGCGGTCTATGTCCTGGCACGGGGCTTTCCGGGCACGGAGCTGCTGGTGTGGCTGGGTGTCTTCATGACGCTCTACGGCGTGATCTATGCCTTTCTGGTCAACGACATCCGCCGGCTGCTGTCGTATCACATCATCAGCCAGGTGGGTTACATGGTCGCGGGTGTCGGGCTGGGCAGCGCGCTGGCCATCAGCGGCACGACCGCCCACGCCTTCACCCATATCCTCTACAAGGCGCTGCTGCTGATGGGCGCCGGGGCGGTCCTGCAGATGACCGGACGCAGCCGGCTGACCGAACTTGGCGGCCTCTACCGCACCATGCCGGTGACCTTTCTGCTCTATATGGTCGGCGGGCTGTCGATCTCGGCCTTCCCGCTGTTCAGCGGCTTCGTGAGTAAGACCATGATCATTGAAGCGGCAGCGGTGGAGGGACGCGGGGTGATCTTTCTGCTGATGACCCTGGCGGGCGTTGGTACCTTCATGAGCACCACCCTGAAGCTGCCCTGGTACACCTTCATGGGCCAGGATTCGGGCCTGCGGCCGCCGGAGGCGCCCCTGAACATGCGCATCGCAATGGGAATCGCGGCGTTGCTCTGCTTTGTCATCGGCATCGCACCGGGGTGGCTGTACGCCATCCTGCCCTACCCGGTGGAGTATCAGGCGTATACCGCCGGTCATCTGATCAAGGAAATGCAGCTGCTGCTGTTCACCGGGCTGGGATTCTTCCTGCTGGTGGGCGTGCTCGGCGGCAAGAACAAGATCAGCCTCGATCTGGACTGGTTCTACCGCGTGCCCGGCAAGCGGGCGCTGGACCGCCTCGGTGGCGGGGTCCGCCGGGTTGATGCGGCGGCGCGGCAGGCGTTCATGGCACGCTTTGAGGCACTCGAGGGCTGGGCCACGCATCTGCGACTCAGTGGCTGGCCCCTGCGCAGCTGGCCGACCGGCTCCATGGCGCTTTGGACGGCGGTGGTCCTTGCCCTGCTGCTGGTCTTTGGCCTGGGGAGATGAGGTGCGGCGGGAAGACTGGTGCCGGCGCACGGATTTGAACCGCGGACCTACGCATTACGAATGCGTTGCTCTACCAACTGAGCTACGCCGGCAATCGGGGCGATATGTTAGACGAGGCATGCGGTTCAGACAAGACTAGCGCCAGCAGCGCCGAACCCGATCCGCGGCGGTCTGGACCGCTCCCGCCAGGTCGGCCATCACGCCACGGCGGCCATCATCCCGCACCACCAGAGCCGCACACCCCGGGGCCTGCGCCCCGTGTCCATCGGTGGCCCGTGGTCGGACCCGCAGCTGCCAGGCAACCGGGTCGGTGGTCATGCCACCCCAGGTCGGCTCGCCGGGGACACCGGCCTCAAAACGATAGCGATCCGACAGACGTAACCGGCAGGCCGCGTCCGAGCCGGCCACCGCAAAGCCGGCGTAGTCCTCACCCTCCAGACGATGCCGGTCCAGCTGGCCGGCAAGCTCGAGCAGGCAGGCGCCGGCCTGGGTGGATTCAACCCGACTCATGGGCTGGAGGTACGCCGGCACGGCCGCCAGGGCGAGGATGGCCACGATCGCCAGGGCGATCAGCATCTCCAGCAGCGTGAATCCGTTCGAAGGGCGCATGCCTCCAAGCTGCCAGACTCCGACCAGCGGGCCTCGACGCAGCGGACCAGTGCGCTAGATTGGACGATCACCGGGGTCAAGGCGATCTTCAATGCCCGCACAGCACGGCCACACCCTGCTCGGACTGCTCGTCACGCTCGCGCTGGCGGCGGTGCTCGTCATGCTGAGTGCGCCGGGTTTCTCCGACCTGGCCCATAAGGCGCGGCTCGACAGCGCCACCGACCGCCTGCACGGGGCGGTCCGGCATGCCCGCCACGCGGCGGTGACACGCGGGCGGGCGGTGGTGATCGCCGCCACCGACAGGACCTGGCACAAGGGCTGGATGATCTTTGTCGATGCCAACGGCGACGGCCGCCGGCAACCCCGCGAGGAGCGGCTTGCGACCGCGGCCGCTTTACCCACTTCCATCACCGCGGCCACCAATGCCGGCATTGGGGGAGCACTGCACTACCAGCCCAGTGGCGCCACCCGCCGTCCCGGTGGCAGCCTGCAGATGGGCACACTGTCGCTGTGTCAGCGCACGCCGGCGGGCCGGCTGCGCGCGGCCCGGTCAATGATCGTCAATGCCGCCGGACGGGCCCGCATCGAGTCCGCCGCGGCATCGGCCTGCTGATCAGTCGGCGACCGTCTTGATCTCGCCACGCTTGGGGATCGCCCGCAGCAAATCACGCGGCATTGAGAACACCACATCCTCGGTGTAGCTGCCGCTGGTGTCCGGGCGCTGTGCCCCCCAGTCCACCAGCTGATCGATGACCGCCTGCACCAATGATTCGGGGGCGGAGGCGCCGGCGGTCACGCCGATGCGGCCGGCATCGGCCACCCAGTCGCGCTCGAGTTCGACGGCGCGATCAATCTGGTGGGCGGGCACTCCAAGGCGCTCCGAGAGCTCGGTGAGGCGCCGCGTGTTCGAGCTGTTGGTCGATCCCACGATCACCATCACGTCCACCTCGCCGGCCAATTCGCGAACGGCATCCTGGCGATTCTGGGTGGCGTAGCAGATGTCGTCCTTGCGCGGCGCCTCGATGCGCGGAAACCGCGTCTGAAGAGCCTCGATCACCGATGCCGTGTCATCCATGGACAGGGTGGTCTGGGTGACGAAGGCCAGATCATCCGGGTTCTTGACGGTCAGCGCGTGGGCGTCCGCCGGCGTCTCGACAAGGTGAATGCCGCCCTGGTCGGCGCGCTCCCCGACGTACTGACCGATGGTGCCCTCCACCTCCGGGTGACCGTCATGACCGATCAGGATCACTTCACGGCCCTGCCGGGCGTGCTTGCGCACCTCCATATGTACCTTGGTCACCAGCGGACAGGTGGCATCGAACACGTGCAGGCCACGCTCCACCGCCTCGTCCCGGACCGACTGGGATACCCCGTGGGCCGAAAAGATCAGCGTCGACCCGGCGGGCACGCCATCCAGTTCCTCGACGAAGATCGCCCCCTTGTCCCGCAGGTCGTCGACCACCAGGCGGTTATGCACCACTTCATGACGCACATAGATCGGCCGTCCGAACGCCTCCAGCGCCTGTTCGACGATACTGATGGCACGGTCCACGCCCGCGCAGAAGCCGCGGGGGTTGGCGAGTCTGATTTCCTGCATTGTGCGAGTCTCCCATGGCGGATCAGGTACGGCCCCGGCGACTCAGCGAGCGCGTCGCCAGTCCAGCCAGGCCGTGAGAAGGATCATCACGACGCCCACCGTAATCGCCGCGTCGGCCACGTTAAAAGCCGGCCAGTGCCAGCCACCGTAATGAACGTCGATAAAATCGATGACCGCGCCCAGCCGGACGCGGTCGATGAGGTTTCCCACGGCGCCGCCCAGTATCAGTCCCAGCCCCGCGGCCTCAAGGCGTCGCCCGCCCGCCAGGCTGCGCAGCCAGTGCAGCAGATACAGGCTGACGACCACCGCCACCCCGATCAACAGCCAGCGCTGCCAGCCTGCGGCATCGGCCAGAAAGCTGAACGCCGCACCGGTATTGAAGGCGAGGGTCAGATTGACCAGGGGCAGCAGCGCTTCGGGCGTATAGGGCGACAGGCTGTTGAAGGCCAGCCACTTGCTGGCCTGGTCGACGACCAGCACCGTCAGACCGAGCAGTAACCCGAATCGCAGTCCGCTGCGCATCAGACGAACCGGCGTGTCTCACCGTCGCCGGCGATATTGCTGACACAGCGCGAGCAGATTGCCGGATGGTCCCGATCCTCTCCCACATCGGCGCGCCGGTGCCAGCAACGCTCGCACTTGTCATGCCCGCTTGCCTGGACGCTGAACAGAAACCGCGTCCCGTCGCCCAGATGCGCGGCCCGGGCCTGGTCATCCGCCTCGGATAGCGGATGCACCCGCGCCGCGGAGGTGATCAGGACAAAGCGCAGCTCATCACCCAGGGCCTGCCAGCGCGCCGCCAGCGGCTCAGGGCAGTACAGATCAACCTCGGCTTCAAGTGTCGCGCCCAGCTGCTGGTCGTTGCGCATGGCCTCGATCCGTTTGGCCACCGCGTCGCGCAGCGTCAGGACATCCTCCCAGAAAGCCCGGTTCATCAGCCCGTCGTCGAGCGGCGTCAGCCCCCCGTACCACTCGGCCTCCAGGACCGTCCCGGCATGCTCGCCGGGCAGATGCTCCCAGATTTCGTCGGCGGTGAAGGACAGCACCGGCATCAGCCAGCGGACCAGTGCCTCGGCGATATGCCACATGGCCGTCTGCGCGGAACGCCGCGGGAGACTGTCCGCCCCGGTGGTGTACTGGCGATCCTTGATGACATCCAGGTAGAAACCGCCCAGATCAAGCACGCAGAAATGGTGAACGCGCTGGTAGAGCTGATGGAAGTCGAAGCGCTGGGCATCATCGATAATGGCCTCCTGCAGCTGCAGGGCGCGGTCGACCACCCAGCGGTCAAGGGCCAGCATCTGCCCGGGCGCGAGGGCATTGGCGGACGGTTCGAAGCCGTCCAGATTGGCCAGCAGGAAACGCGCCGTGTTGCGCAGCCGGCGATAGGCATCGGCGGTGCGTTTGAGGATATCGTCGGACACCGCGATCTCGCCGGTGTAATCCGACGAGGCCACCCAGAGTCGCAGGATATCCGCCCCCAAGGCGTTCATGACCGACTGGGGCGCGACGACGTTCCCCTTTGACTTGGACATCTTCCGGCCCTGCTCATCCACCGTGAAGCCGTGGGTGAGCACGGTCTTATACGGCGGCCTGCCGTCGATCATCATGCCGGTGAGCAGTGACGACTGGAACCAGCCGCGGTACTGGTCGCTGCCCTCCAGATAGAGGTCGGCCGGCCACTGCAGGTCATCCCGCCCGCGCAGCACCGTGGCGTGCGTGGTCCCGGAGTCGAACCAGACGTCGAGGATATCGGTGACCTTTTCGTAGCGCTCGGCTTCGTCACCCAGCAGCTCCCGGGGGTCGAGCTCGAACCAGGCATCGATCCCGTCCTGTTCCATGCGCTGCGCCACTGCCTCGATCAGGCGATCAGTCTGCGGATGCGGTTCGCCCGTCTCGCGGTCGATGAAAAGCGCGATCGGCACTCCCCAGTTACGCTGTCGCGAGATGCACCACTCGGGCCGGTTGGCGATCATGGCGGCCATGCGCTCCTCGCCCCAGGCGGGATGCCAGTTCACCTGCGGCAGTGCGTCGAGGGTACGGGCACGGACCTGCGATGCCTCGAGGTTGAGAAACCACTGCGGGGTCGCGCGGAACAGGATCGGTGTCTTGTGCCGCCAGCAGTGCGGATAGCTGTGGGCATAGGGCTCGTGATGGGCAAGGGCCCCCGACGCCTCGAGGCGTTCGACGATGCCGCGGTTGGCATCAAACACGAACTGCCCGGCGAACTCGCCGCCGCGGAAGCGTCCGGCGTCGTCGATGGGGTTTTCCAGCGGCAGGTGGTAGGCCTGACCCACCTCGAAATCGTCGGCACCGTGGTCGGGCGCCGTATGAACCGCTCCGGTGCCGGCCTCGGTGGTGACGTGCTCGCCCATGATCAGCGGCACATGGCGGTCCAGGAATGGATGCACGAGGGTGAGTTCCTCGAGATGCTCGCCCCGGCACCGTCCGACGATACCGAAATGCTCGATGCCATAACGGGCCAGCGCGGTTTCGTGCAGGGCCTCGGCCAGCAGCATGTACTCGCGGCCATGCTCGACGGACACCAGCACGTAGTCGAACTGCGGGTGCAGCGCCACCGCCTGATTGGCCGGGATCGTCCACGGTGTGGTGGTCCAGATCATGACTGAGACCGGCGCGTCGCCCACGTCGACACTGGCCCCACAGCGCCGCGCAAGCCCCTCGCCATCCAGCGCGCGGAACCGCACATCGACGGCGGGCGAGGTATGGGCCTCGTACTCGACTTCGGCCTCGGCCAGTGCCGAGCCGCAGTCCATGCACCAGTGCACGGGCTTGAAGCCGCGTTTGAGATGGCCATTCCGCACGATCTCGCCCAGCGCCCGCAGGATGTTCGCCTCGGTCCGGGGGGCCATGGTCAGATACGGGTTCTGCCAGTCGCCGAGCACGCCCAGGCGCTGGAAATCCTCGCTCTGCCCGGCGACCTGCTCGGTGGCGAACTCGCGGCAGGCATCGCGGAAAGCGCGCTCGCTGACCGCTTCGCCGGCCTTGCCGATGGTCTGCTCGACCTTATGCTCGATGGGCAGGCCATGGCAGTCCCAGCCCGGCACATAGACCGAATCGAAGCCATCCAGACTGCGGCTTTTGACGATCACATCCTTGAGGATCTTGTTGACGGCATGGCCGATATGAATGCTGCCATTGGCGTAGGGTGGCCCGTCATGCAGTACATAACGGGTCCGCCCGCGGCGCGCCTCACGCAGACGCTCGTAGACGTCCTCCTCGCGCCAGCGCGCCAGGCGCCGGGGCTCGCTCTTGGCCAAGCCGGCGCGCATCGGGAATGCGGTCCTTGGAAGGTTGAGGGTGTCCTTGTAATCGCTCACGGATTCATCCTGCGCTGTTGGCTGTGAGATAACCGTGGTCCACGAACCACGTCCGGGCCGCGGCGACATCCGCGGCAATCTGTTCTTTCAGGGCGTCGAGGCCATCAAAGCGTTCTTCACCGCGCTGCCGGGTCAGAAACTCCACCTCAATGGGGCGACCGTAGAGATCGCCGGAGAAGTCCAGCAGATACGTCTCGAGCAGCGTCTCCACACCGTTGACGGTCGGGCGCGTACCCAGGCTCGCGACTCCGGGGCGCGGTTCGCCCAGGCCATGAACCCGGACATTGAAAATGCCGCGCATCGGCGGCGGATGCGGCCCGAAACGGATATTGGCCGTCGGCCAGCCCAGCTCCCGACCCAGCGCCTCGCCGTGGGCGACCCGCCCGGTGATGCGCAGGCGGTGGCCGAGCAGACGTTCGGCGGTGGCCAGATCACCCGCCTCGAGGGCTTCACGAACGCGGGTACTGCTGACCCGCGAATCGCCGTCATGGACTGTGGGCATGCGCTCAAGCTCAAAGCCGAAGGCCTGCGCCGCCGAGCGGAGCATGCTGAAGTCGCCCCGGCGTCGATGCCCGAAGCGGAAGTCATCGCCCACCATGAGAAACCGCACGTCCAGGGCGTCGATCAGCAGTCGGCGCATGAAATCCTCCGCCGGCTCCCGGGCAAGGCGATGGTCAAAGCGCAGGCACAGGGTGCGCTCCACGCCCAGCGATTCGAGGATGCGCAGCTTGTCGCGCAGGCGGGTGATGCGCCCCGGCGCCCGGTCGGGCGTGAAGAATTCGCGCGGCTGGGGCTCGAACAGGATGACGGTCGCCGGCCGCTGAAGCCGGCGGCCGGCCGCATGCAGGGCCTCGATCACCGCCTGATGGCCGCGATGGATGCCGTCGAAGGTACCGATGGTGGCCACACACGGCCGGTGCCGCTGCTCGAGGTTATGCGCGCCGCGGATGAGTTCCATGCTCTGTATCCAACCCGATCATGATCAACCCGCAGTATACGGGAGCCGGTGGCCATCCAGCCATGTTCACGCCGGTGGCTCGCGGAACTCGCCCGGCCGCACGCCGAGCAGCCATAGCACCAGTCCATAGACCCCGGCGCCAAGCACGATCACGCCGGCCAGCCAGGCGATCCGCAACGGGGCGTCCAGGGCCAGCCACAGGGCGGGCTCCCCGGCCGCGGCCTGCAGGCTGAACGCCATCGCCAGCAGGGCCGCCAGCACCCGCCGGGACAACCGCCCCCAGCCGGGCAAGGGTTGATAAATGCCCTGCCGGCGCAGGCCCCGCAGCAGCAGGGCGGCGTTCACCCAGGCCGCGAGGCCCGTGGCCAGGGCCAGACCGGCATGGGCGATCCCCGTACCGATCAGCAGTGCCACCAGCGAGAGGCTGAGGACCATGTTGACGCCCATCGCGATGACCGCGCAGCGGACCGGTCCGCGAGTGTCCTGACGCGAGAAGTAGCCGGGCACCAGGACCTTGACCAGTACGAAGCCGAAAAGCCCGATGCCATAGGCCATCAAACTCCAGTGAGCGGCCTCGACGTCAGCGGCGCCGAACTCGCCATAACCGAACAGGGTGGCCAGCAGCGGCGAGGCCAGCGCGATCAGACCCAGGGTGGCCGGCGCAATGATCACCAACGCCAGCCGTAGCGCCCAGTCCAGCGTGGCATTGAAGCGCTCGGGACTGGCTTCGGCATGCTGGGCCGACAGCCGCGGCAGAATGACCGTGCCCAGCGCAATCCCGAACACCCCCAGCGGAAACTCCATGAGCCGGTCCGACCAGTAGAGCCAGCTGATCGAGCCCACGACCAGGAATGACGCCAGGATGGTATCGAGCAGCAGGTTGATCTGCTGGACCGATGTACTGAAAAGCGTCGGCCCCATCAGGCGCAGGATCCGCCGCACCCCCGGGTCGGACCAGCGTGGCCAGGGCGCCGCCAGTACGCCGCGTCGCCACAGGAAAGGCAGCTGCACCGCGAGCTGCAGGGCGCCGGCCACCGGCACCGCCAGGGCCAGGGCCATGACCCCGACCTCAAGGCGTGGCGCCACACCAATGGCCGCCGCGATCAGGCACAGATTGAGCAGCACCGGCGCGAATGCCGGCGGACCGAAGGACTGATAGGTGTTGAGCACCGCCGCAGCGGCGGCGGTCAGGGCGATCAACAGCAGGTACGGAAAAGTGAGCCGAAGCATTTCGGCAGTCAGAGCGAGCTGGTCGGGCTGATCGACAAACCCCGGCGCGAACACCCGCACAAGCACCGGCGAGCCCAGCATGGCGAGCCCCGTCATGACCAGCAGGATCACCGCGAGACAGCCGCTGACACGCCCGAGCAGCTGCCGCACCGCGGCATCCCCGCCGTGCTGGCGGGCCTCGGCCAGGACCGGGACGAAGGCCTGCTGGAAGGCGCCCTCGGCGAAGAGCCGGCGCAGGAAATTGGGGATCTTGAACGCCACGAAAAAGGCGTCCGTCGCCGCGGAGGGCCCGAAAATGACGCCCAGGACAATGTCCCGCGCCAGCCCCATGACCCGCGACACCAGCGTCCAGCTGCCGAACGTCATCACCGACTGCCAGAGCCTGGCTGCCGGCCTGATCGCATTATGAGTTGACATTCGGGCGCTGCCTTCGCATATTACCGCTCTTTTCCCACGCTAAAGACTCAATAGGAGTAGCACGTTGGCCAATATCGCCTCCGCCCGCAAACGGGCCCGCCAGGCCGAACAGCAGCGCCGTCATAATCAGGCCCGCCGGTCGATGATGCGCAGCAAGCTCAAGCAGGTGACCAGCGCCGTTGCCAAGGGCGACAAGGCCGCTGCCGAGGCCGCCTACGCCGCTGCGGTACCGGTGCTCGACCGCATGGCCACCCGGGGCGTCATCCACAAGAACAAGGCCGCCCGTCACAAAAGCCGGCTGGCCCAGCAGATCAAGCAGCTCGGCTAGTCATTGCGGCAGACGCACCGGGTCGGTCAGAACCAGATTGTCCCGGTGAATGAGCTCCGGCTCGGCCAGATAGCCCAGAATCGATTCAATCGCGCTGCTCGGCTGACCCGCGATCCGCCGGGCCGCCGGTGCGTCGTAGTTGACCAGACCACGGGCGACTTCCTGACCCGCCGGGTCCAGACAGGCCACCATCTCGCCGCGGCGAAAACGCCCCTCCACGGCCGTGACGCCCACCGCCAGCAGGCTGCGGCCATGCCCACGCAACACCGCGGCCGCGCCGGCATCCAACCATAGCCGCCCACGTACCTGAAGCTGCCCGGCAATCCACTGCTTACGGGCGACAAGCGGTTCGCGGGACGGTTCCAGGCGTGTACCCACCGATTCGTCCGCGGCGATGCGCGTCAACACATCCGCGGCACGCCCGGACGCGATCCGCGTCAGCGCGCCGGCGCGCGCCGCCCGCCGGGCCGCAACCACCTTGGTGCGCATGCCACCACTGCCAAGCACCCCGGGAGCGTCGGAGCACAGGCGCTCGAGGGATTCATCCTCCGCCGCCGCCCGATCGATCAGCCGTGCGTCGGCATTCGCACGGGGGTCAGCGTCGAACAGACCGGCCTGATCGGTCAGGATCACCAGCTCGTCCGCCTCGACCAGGTTACTCACCAGGGCCGCGAGGGTGTCGTTGTCGCCAAAGCGGATCTCGTCGGTGGCGATGGTGTCGTTCTCATTGACCACGGGCACCACACCGAGCTCAAGCAGGGCGCGCAGTGTCACCCGGGCGTTGAGATAGCGCTTGCGATCGGCGAGGTCTTCGTGGGTCAGCAGGACCTGGGCGGTGCGCACGTCAAAGCGCTGAAACCCGCCTTCATAGGCCTGGACCAGCCCCATCTGGCCCACCGACGCCGCCGCCTGCAGCTGGTGCAGCGCGGCAGGGCGCTGATTCCAGCCGAGCCGCCGGACACCCTCGGCGATCGAGCCCGATGAGACCAGCACCACCTCGATCCCCCGGGCACGCGCCTCGACAATCTGGCGAACCCAGTCCTGGATCCGGTGATGATCCAGGCCACGACCGTTGTCGGTGACCAGCGCGCTGCCCACCTTGATCACCCACCGACGGCGGCGCTGCGGGTCAGGCCGGCTCATCATCGTCCTGCAGCGACTGCATCACCGCCTGGCACAGGGCATTCGTCCCCCAGCCGGTTTCCGCCGAGATCAGATACAGCGGGCCATCCCAGCCCAGCGACTCACGCAGCGAAGCCACCACACCCGGGCGATCCTCCTCGGGGAACAGGTCGGCCTTGTTGACCACCAGCCAGCGGGGGAGCTCGGCCAGGTCCTGTCCGTAGGCGGTCAACTCGTCGGCGACGGTACGCACATCCGCCGCCAGGTCGCGGCCCTCGTAGATACCGGCGATATCCACCAGATGCAGCAACAGCCGGGTTCGGGCGAGATGACGCAGAAACCGCGTGCCGAGCCCCGCCCCCTGGGCTGCGCCCTCGATGAGACCGGGGATATCTGCCACGGTAAAGCTGCTGCCCGGTCCAATGCGGACCACGCCGAGACCGGGGTGCAGGGTGGTGAACGGGTAGTCGGCCACCCGCGGGCGGGCTGCGGAAATGGCCCGCAGCAGGGTCGACTTGCCGGCATTGGGCAGGCCCAGCAGGCCCACATCCGCGAGCAGCTGCAGCTCAAGGGCCAGCTCCCGCCGCTCGCCCTCGGTGCCGGGGATCGCCCGCCGCGGCGCGCGGTTGGTCGCGCTCTTGAAGTGGACGTTGCCAAGACCGCCGCGGCCGCCCTCGGCGACGCACAGGCGTTTGCCATGGCCGGTGAGATCGCCGATGACCTCGTCGGTTTCCCGGTCCTTGACCAGTGTGCCGACGGGGACCGGGACGGTGACGTCCTCGCCGGAGCGGCCGGTTCGCTGCCGCCCCTGGCCGTCATGACCCCGTTCGGCGGCAAACCGGCGCGAGTGCCGGAAATCGGCCAGCGTATTCAGTCCGGAGTCGGCCTCAAGCCAGACGCTGCCGCCATGCCCACCGTCACCGCCATCCGGTCCCCCGCGTGGGACGTATTTTTCGCGACGAAAGCTGACGCAGCCGTTGCCGCCGTCGCCGGCCGTCACGCGTATGCTCGCTTCGTCAACGAATTTCATGGGTTACCAAGGCGTCACCATCAAAAAGCCCCGCACGAGGCGGGGCCGTATCCGGGCAGACTGCCGGCCGCGCTCAGCCAGCCGGCTGAATGCTCACGACCCGGCGTTTCAGCGGGCCCTTGCGCGCGAACACGACATTGCCGTCGACCTTGGCGAACAGGGTGTGGTCATTGCCGATCCCCACGTTCTGCCCGGCATGGAAGTGCGTGCCACGCTGGCGCACGATGATGCTGCCGGCGTTGACCGCCTGACCGCCGAAGCGCTTCACGCCCAGCCGCTTGGAATGCGAATCACGGCCGTTGCGAGTACTGCCGCCTGCCTTTTTATGTGCCATTGCTGATCTCTCCGTTGCCGGGGGCTGACTAGCCCGCCTGAATACCGGTGATACGGACTTCGGTGTAGTGCTGACGATGGCCGTAATGACGCTGATAGTCCTGACGGCGCTTGAACTTGACCACCTCGATCTTGCGCGCCCGACTCTGCGACACCACCTCGGCCGATACGGCGCCGCCTTCAAGGCGCGGCGTCCCAACTTTAACGTCGTCCCCGTCGGCCACGAGCAGAACCTCGTCGAAACTGACGGTCTCGCCGGCCTCGGCATTGATCTTCTCGACCCGCAGGAGATCGCCCTCAGCGACTCGATACTGCTTGCCACCCGACTTGATTACCGCGTACATCCGACCGACTCCAGAAGGTTGTTCCAAAACCGTGAGAGGATAGTCGCATTCGTCCCCGGGGTCAACGCGCCCGGCACGGCGCGCTTGACACCCCCATCAGGCCTTCCTAGCATCCTCCCACCACCCTCTCTCGAGATGCCATCCGAATGGAGATCGCCGCCATACGCAACCCCGTTGCGGACGACATGTCCGCGGTCGACGGGATCATCCAGGACCGGCTGCAGTCAGAAGTCGCCCTGATCAACCAGCTCGGCCAGTACATCATCGGCGGTGGCGGCAAGCGGCTGCGCCCGATGGTCGCGCTCCTCATGGCGCGTGCCGCCGGCCACCCCGCTGATGACCACCGCCACGCCCTACTGGGCGCAACGCTGGAGCTCATCCACACCGCGACCCTGCTGCACGACGACGTGGTCGACGAGTCCGCAGTGCGACGTGGGCGCGACACGGCCAATCAGATATGGGGCAACGAGGCGAGTGTGCTGGTGGGGGATTTCCTCTATACGCGCGCCTTTGAAATGATGGTGGAGCTCGACGACATGGCGGTGATGTCGCTGTTCTCGCGTACCACCAATCGCATCGCCGAGGGCGAGGTCATGCAGCTCATGCACGTCCACGATCCCGACGTGACCGAAGCGCGCTACCAGCAGGTGATCGATCGCAAGACGGCGGTGCTGTTCGAGGCCGGCTGCCAGCTGGCGGTCGAAATCAACCACCCCACCGATACCGCCCGACTGCAGGCGGCCGCCGCCTACGGCCATCACCTGGGGATCGCCTTCCAGCTCGCCGATGACGCCCTCGACTACGACGGCGATGCCGCCACCATTGGCAAGAACATTGGCGATGACCTGGCGGAGGGTAAGCCGACGCTGCCGCTGATCCACTGCATGGCGAATGCCGGGGCCGATGACCGTGGCATCGTCCGCGATGCGATTGAAAACGGGGGCCGGGAGGATATCGATGCCGTGGTGGCGGCGATTGCGCGCACCGGCTCGATTACCTATACTCGCAGGCTTGCGGAACAGGAGGCCGACCAGGCCATCGAGGCGCTTGACGCGCTCGAGCAAAGCCCGTTCCGTACAGCGCTCGGTCGTCTCGCCGCATTTGCCGTCGGCCGCGACTACTGACGGACAGTCGGAGTATAGCTCAGCTTGGTAGAGCGCTGCCTTCGGGAGGCAGAGGTCGTAGGTTCGAATCCTGCTACTCCGACCACTTTCCCCAGCCCATTCCGCATTCTGTGATCTGGTCCGCGGTCCGCGGGGCCGCAGTTCCTCGATCATGCCCCTCCCAGACGCTTCGGGAGAGGCCCCATGGAATCCGCCGATCGGCGTCCCGCCCTGGCTCGACGGCTCGTCGACTGGGCCGCCCTGACCCCTGAGACCGCCGACCGACTGGTCGCCGACTCGCGTCGATCCGGACGGCCACTGGTCCAGCAGCTGCTGGATAGCGATGCGCTGGCGCCGGCCGTCATCGCCGAGGCGGCATCGTTGGTATTCGGTATCGAGCGGGTCACCGAGCAGGGCCTTGAACCCGTCCCCGAGCTGCTTGACCGGGTGGACCCTGATCTCATCCAGCGCCATCACGCGCTACCCCTGCGCTGGCGTGACGGGGTCCTGCAGATCGCGGTCTCCGACCCCGCCAATACCGCGGCGCTGGACGAGCTGCGATTTCACGCCGGTCTGCCGGTGGCGCCGGTGCTGGCCGATGATGACCACCTCACGGCAAGCATCCGGCGCCTTACCGGCGGTGTCAGCGGCGCTGCCGACGAGCTGGTCACGGCCGCCCGCGCCGAAGCTGTCCGCGATGCGCCGGCAGCGGATGGCGAGGATGACACCCCGGTGATCCGCTATATCAACGAGCTGCTGCGGCGCGCGATCCGCGAACAGGCATCGGATATCCATCTCGAGCCCTTCGAAACCCACTGCCGCGTGCGGTTTCGCCACGATGGCATCCTCCAGGAGGCCACCCGACCACCGCGCGACATGGCCGACCGGCTCGCCGCCCGCATCAAGGTCATGGCGCGCATGGATATCGCCGAACGACGCCTGCCCCAGGATGGCCGGCTGCGGTTCGATACCGATTCCGGTGGCGTCGATTTCCGTGTCAGCACCGTGCCGACGCTGTTTGGCGAAAAGCTCGTGCTGCGGCTGCTTGACGCCACCGCGACATCGCTCGACCTCGAGAGCCTGGGTATGGAGCCCGATCAGCTCGCGGTCTACCGGGCGGCCATCGAACGCCCCCATGGCATGATCCTCGTCACCGGGCCCACCGGCTCGGGGAAAACGGTGACGCTGTACAGCGCCCTGCAACAGCTCAACCAGAGCACCCGCAACATCCTCAGCGTCGAGGACCCGGTCGAGATCAAACTCCCCGGCGTCAATCAGATCGGCGTCAACCACCGCATCGGACTCGACTTTCCGCATCTGCTGCGGGCGTTCCTGCGCCAGGATCCGGACGTCATGATGGTGGGCGAGATCCGCGACCGCGAGACCGCCGAAATCGCCATCAAGGCCGCCCAGACCGGGCATCTCGTGCTCTCGACCCTGCACACGAATAATGCGGCCGGGGCGATCACGCGGCTCATCAACATGGGGATCCCGCGCTGGAGTATCGCCGCATCGGTCATCCTGATCAGTGCCCAGCGGCTGATCCGTCAGCTCTGCCCGCACTGCCGGCGGCCCGCCACTACGCCGGCGGGATTCCACGAGCCCGGCGGCTGCCCGCGCTGCCATCACGGCTACAAGGGCCGCATCGGTATTCACGAGCTCCTGCCCATGACCGATGCGCTGAGCGAGGGACTCCTCGAGGCGGATGCCGACACCGGGCTTTCGACACCGCCGGCGCCCGCCGCCCGACGGAGCCTTCGGGATGCCGGCTGGGCCAAGGCCGCGCGGGGACTCACCAGTGCCGGCGAGATCGATCGGGTCACCCGCTGATGGGCAGGGTAAGGGCATTTTTATGGCATGGGCGGGATATTGATGGTCGTCGGCGCGGCGGCTTCACGCCTGCCGGCGACGTCGAACAGCTGCGCGGCTGGCTCGGCACGCGCGGGCTGGCGCTGGGCGGATCCGTGCGCATTCCAGCCGGGCTCGAGCGCCTGTTCGTGTCACAGACGCCACAAGCCAATGACCGCCAGATCAATGCCCTGCTGCGCCAGCTGGCCACACTGAGCCGCGCCGGTGTGCCGCTCATCGATGCGGTCACACTCATCGCCCGCGAGGAAAAGCATGCCGGGCTGCGACGCCTGGCCGACGCGCTTCGCGAAGCCATCGCCGCCGGCACACCGCTGTCGATCGCGCTGGCGGACCATCCCCGGCATTTCGATCCGCTGATCTGCGGCCTGGTCCGCGCCGGCGAGCAGTCGGGACAACTGGACACATTGCTCGAGCGGATCGCCAGTGATCGCGAACGTGCCGAAGCCCTGCGTCATCGGTTGCGCCACGCCATGCTCTACCCCGGCATCGTGCTGCTCGTGGCACTGGCGGTCAGCACAGCGCTGTTGATGTTCGTCGTGCCGCGGTTCGAGTCCCTTTTCAACGGGTTCGGCGCCGAGCTGCCGGGCTTTACCCGTCAGGTGATCGGGCTCTCGGACTGGCTGCGCGGTAACGGCTGGCCGGCGCTGTTGGCGGCACTGGGCGCCGTACCGGCGGTGCTGGCACTGACACGCCGCTACCCCGCCGTCCGCGAAGTCGGCGACCGGATCAAGCTCGCGATGCCAGTCACCGGCGGCCTCATCGCCGGCGCCGAAACCGTCCGCTTCGCCCGCACCCTGGCCCTGCTCATGGAGGCCGGCGCTCCATTGGCCGAGGCCCTGCCGACGGTTGCCGATACCCTCGGCACCCGGCCTTACAAGCGGGCGGTCCGACGCATGGGCGAAGACCTGCGGGATGGGCGTTCCCTGGCCTTTGCCATCGAGCGCACACGCTGCTTTGCCGCCACCACCACGCGGATGATCGCCACCGGTGAAGCCGCCGGTCGTCTGCCCGCAGTGCTCGAGCGTATTGCCGATCGCCGCGACGCTGAGGTGCGTCAGGGCGTAGACACGCTGGGCAGCACCCTCGAGCCGCTCATCATGAGCTTCCTCGGCCTTCTGGTCGGGGGGCTGGTGCTGGCGCTCTACCTGCCGGTTTTCCAGCTCGGATCGGTCATCTGAAAGCAGCCATCAACGCCGTTGAGGGATTAGACTGTCGCCATGGAAGCGACACAGCCCACCCAGAACCACCGCCCGAATCTGGTCGTTGGACTGACCGGGGGAATTGCCAGCGGCAAGACCGCCGTCAGCCGGCGCTTCGAGGCGCAGGGTGCCGCCGTCATCGACACCGATGTCCTCGCCCGCGCGGTGGTCGAACCCGGCACCGACGGGCTGAACGCGGTGCGCGAGCGCTTTGGCGACGCCGTCATCGATACCGATGGCCAGCTCGACCGGGGCGCCATGCGGGCACGGATATTCGCCGATCCCGACGCCCGGCGCGACCTTGAGGCAATCACCCATCCACGGATCCGCCGGGCCGTCGCCCGGGCGCTGGCAGCCGTTCACGCGCCCTATGCCATGCTCGTCGTGCCGCTGCTGGTCGAAGCCGGATGGACCGATCTCATGGACCGGGTCCTGGTGGTTGATGCACCGCCGGCGCAGCAGCGCGAGCGACTCATGGCGCGCGACGGCACATCCCGCGCCGAAGCCGAGCGCATTCTCGCCAGTCAGGCGTCCCGCGACGTCCGGCTTGCCATCGCTGATGATGTCATTCACAACGATGCCGATCCCGCCGCCCTGGACACCCGGGTGGCCACCCTGCATGCGCAGTATTGCCGGCAGGCGGGCAATGCGGTCTGAACGGGTGGTTTTGTGCAGGCCGGCCTTCTGGGTGACAATCAATCACGAATAACAGGGGGCAGGCGTGGACACCACCAGCAGCGGCACGGATTTGATGATCTATGAGTATCCGCTCAACGAGCGGATGCGCACCTTCCTGCGGCTGGAATTTCTGTTCAAGAACCTGCGGTTCGGGCGCTCCGGCGACAGCCCCTGGCATACGCGTGCCGCCGTGGACGCCCTGCTCGACATCACCGCGCTGCTCACCCGCAGTGATATCCGCTCGGAGCTGCAGAAAGAGCTTGAACGCATCCTCGCCAGTCTCGAGAAGCTGCAGGCCCGTCCCGAAGTGGATGAACGCCGGCTCGAGCCGGTACTGGCCGAGTGCCGGGATGTTGCCACCGAACTGCGGGAAGCGCCCACCGGCATCCCCGCCATCGTCCGCAACAATGAATTCCTGACCAGCATCGAACAGCGCGCCGGCGTACCGGGCGGGACCTGCGCCTTCGATCTACCCGGCTACCACCTATGGCTCGAGAGCGACAGCGCCCACCGTCGGGACCTGCTCGAGCAGTGGCACGGCGCGTTCCGACTCATGGACCAGGGCACGGCGCTGGTGCTGCGGCTGCTGCGCGAAAGCGCCGATCCGGTGGACGAGGTCGCCGACAGCGGCAGTTTCCAGGCGAGTCTGGACCGTGCGACGCCCTATCAGATGCTTCGGGTGCGGCTGCCACGCTCGACCCAGTGCTATCCCGAGGTCAGCGGCAGCCGGCACTTCTGCAACATCCGTTTCCTCGAACAGCCCGTGCAGGGCGAACGTCCTCAGCAGGTGAACGACGATGTCTCATTCATCCTTGAGCGCTGTGCGATCTGACACACCCCCCAGCGTTTCCTGCCCGCAGTGCGGCAGGCCGGTCGCCTGGACGGCGGAATCCACCTATCGGCCGTTCTGTTCGCGTCGCTGCCGGATGATTGATCTGGGCGACTGGCTCGACGAGCGCCATCAGATCCCGGGCGAGCCCGCCATGCCGGATGGTGACGACGAAGACGCCGACGCCTGACCCCACCACCCCGATATACCGGCGGCGCCCTGCCCCCCGCAGGCCCGGGCGATCGCCGCGTCACCGGGCTGCAGGCCGCCAAGCGCGTACACGGGCAGCGTCGCGTCCGCCACCCACTGCGCGAACGTGTCCCAGCCGAGTGGCGCCGCATCGGGATGACTCGCGGTGGGCTGGACCGGGCTGAGAACGGCGAAGTCCGCATCGCATGCCGCGGCCTGCCGGAGCGCCTCGGGGCTGTGGCATGAGGCCGCCACGCGATAGTCCGCGGGCAGTGGCCGGGATGAGCAGGCGGCCAACTGAGCGGCATTCATGTGCAGTCCGGCAGCCCCGATCTCACGAACCTCGGCGGCGGTCCCGTTGATCATCAGCGACGCGCCCGCGGCCCGGCAGCGTGCCAGCGCCTCCCGCGCGAGGGCCCGCCTTGCCGCTGCGTCCAGGCGGACGCGGAATACGATCATGGTGGCACCCGCCGCCAGTGTCCGGTCGAGTGCCGACAACCACTCGGCCGGATCGTCACAGTCGCGGCTGATCACGTAATGGCGGGGCAACTGAAGCGCGGTGATGATGGGTCGGTTGGCCACCGGAAACTCGGCCGGCTCGAGGGCTTCGGGGGCCAGCCAGCGCAGGGGCTGGCCTTCGCGGCCGGTCGGCGTGCCGCGCCACTCCACCGCGCGGACCTGCAGCCGCACCCGACGATCGGCATAGTCATGGGCGATCTCGATGAGTGGTTCGGTGTCCAGCACCTGTATACCCAGCTCCTCATCGAGTTCACGGGCCAGCGCCGCCTCCACCGACTCGCCGGCATCGACCTTGCCACCGGGAAACTCCCAGCGCTCGCCCTGATGGCGATGGGCGGCGCGCCGGCTGATCAGGATCCGGCCCCGATGGTCGCGGATCACGCCCACCGCCACCGACAGCCGGGTCCGGTCAGCTGCGGTACTCGGCATTGATGCGGACGTAGTCATAGGAGAAGTCACAGGTCCAGACCGTCGCGGCCTGCCCGCCGCGGTCCAGATCGATGACCACCGGGACATGGTCGGCCGCCATGCGACGGGCGGCCAGCGCCTCGTCGTAGTCCGGACTCAACCCGCCGGCGGCGACAATGGGGCAGTCATCGATGGCGATGCGGACGCGGTCGACGTCCAGGTCCTCCACCCCGGCACGACCCACGGCGGCCAGGATCCGGCCCCAGTTGGGATCGGCGGCGAACAGTGCGGTCTTGAACAGGGGGGATTCGGCGACGCTGAAGGCGACCCGCTCAGCCTCGCCAATACTCCGTGCACCGGTCACCTGAATCGCCGCATCCCGTGTCGCTCCCTCGCCGTCGGCGACGATCTCCCGCGCCAGTGCGATACACAGATCGGTCAGGGCCTCGGCAAACAGCTGGCGGTCGCTGTCCGCCTCCAGGGCCACCCCACTGGCACCCGTGGCCATCAACATGCAGGCATCGTTGGTGGATGTATCACCGTCAACGGTGATGCGGTTGAAGCTGACCGCCACCGCCCCGCGCAGAAGCTGGCGCAGCGCCGCAGTGGAGATCTGCGCATCCGTGGCGACATACGCGAGCATGGTCGCCATGTCCGGCCGGATCATCCCCGACCCCTTGGCAATGCCGGTGAGCGTAACCTCGCCACCGCTCAGGGCAAGCCGCTGACTGCGTCCCTTGGGACGCGTGTCAGTGGTGCGTATCGCATCGGCGGCCAGCGCCCAATGATCGGGCTGCAGGCCCTCGAGCGCGGCGGGCAGGGCGGCATCGATGCGCGTCGCGGGCAGGGGCTCGCCAATGACGCCGGTGGAAAACGGAATGACCTGACTCGCGCGGCAGCCGGCGTGCCCGGCCAGGGCGGCGCAGTTCTGTCGGGCGGCCTGATCGCCGGCCGGGCCCGTGCCGGCATTAGCATTCCCGGTATTGATCAGCAGGTAACGCGGCTGGTCATCACGCAGGTTGCTTTCAGCGAGTCGCACCGGCGCGGCGCGGAACAGATTGCGGGTGAAGACCCCGGCCACCCGGGTACCGGGCTGCAGGGCCATCACCACCAGATCATTGGCGCCGGCCTTGCGGACGCCGGCCTCGGCCACGCCCAGCTGAACCCCGGCGACGGGATGCAGGTGCGGTAACTCGGACTGGGCAACGGCCATCGTGGATGTCCCCGCTACAGCCGGCCGTGACAGTGCTTGTACTTCTTGCCCGAACCGCAGGGGCAGGCCTCGTTGCGACCGACCTTGCGCTCACCACGCACGAAGGGCTGACGATCCGCGTCCGTCCCGCCCTCATCGGCAGCCGCCGCCGGTGCCGTACCAGCGCCCTGCAGGGCACTCGCCTGGGCATGCTCGAACTGCATGGCCCGGGCACGCTCCGCCTCCCGCTGGCTGTCCGCCGCCTCGGCATCTTCGGGGCTGCGCACGTTGACGTTGAACAGAATGCGGATCGTCTCGCGCTTGATGCCGTCGAGCATCTCCTGGAACATTTGGAACGCTTCTTTCTTGAACTCCTGCTTGGGATTGCGCTGCGCCATCCCGCGGAGCCCGATGCCCTGGCGCATGAAGTCCATGGCGGCCAGATGCTCTTTCCACTGGTTGTCGAGGACCTGCAGGAGAAAGCTTTTCTCGACCTCGCGCATCTTCACGCCAATGGCCTTCACCGCTTCTTCCTTTTCGCTATAGCGCTCGACGACCGCCTGCTGCAACCGCTCGAGCACGCCCTCACGATCCAGCTCGTCCTCTTCCTCCAGCCACTGCGCCACCGGCAGCGTCACGCCGAACTGGCCCTGCAGGGCCTCCTCGAGGGCCGGAATATCCCACTGATCATCAATGGTGCCCGGCGGCATGTGGGTATCAAGCAGCTCCGAGAGGACATCGTTCTGCATGTCGACGATGGTTCCGGAAATGTCATCGGAGACCAGCAGTTCATTGCGCTGGGCATAGACGACGCTGCGCTGGTCGTTGGCCACATCGTCGAACTCGAGCAGGTGCTTGCGCATGTCGAAGTTGTGCGCCTCGACCTTGCGCTGGGCGTTCTCGATCACCCGCGAGACCATGCCGCTCTCGATGGCCTCGCCTTCCTGCATACCCAGGCGCTGCATCATCCCGGAGACTCTCTCCGAGGCAAAGATCCGCAGCAGGCTGTCATCCAGTGACAGGAAAAAGCGCGTCGATCCCGGATCGCCCTGACGACCGGAGCGACCCCGCAGCTGGTTGTCGATGCGCCGTGACTCATGGCGCTCGGTGCCGATCACATGCAGGCCGCCGGCCTCGATGACCCGGTCATGGCGGGCCTGCCAGTCACGCCGCAGTGCCTCACGCTGCGACTCGTCGGCCTCGGCGCCGAGCTCGGCCAGCTCGACATCGAGATTGCCGCCCAGCACGATGTCAGTGCCACGACCGGCCATGTTGGTCGCGATGGTCACGGCGCCCGGCTGACCGGCCTCGGCAATAATGCCGGCCTCGCGCTCGTTTTCCTTGGCGTTGAGCACCTCGTGGGCGATGTCCGCCTTGCGCAGGGCGCCGGAGATCAGCTCCGAGCTCTCGATGGAGGTCGTGCCCACCAGCACCGGCTGCCCCCCCGCGTTGCAGTCCTTGATGTCGTCAACGATCGCCTGGTATTTGTCATCCTGGTTGAGGAACACCAGATCGTGATGATCCTTGCGCACCATTGGCCGATGCGTCGGGATGACCGCCACCTCCAGGCCATAGATGTGCTGAAACTCGTACGCTTCGGTGTCGGCCGTACCGGTCATCCCGGAGAGCTTGTCGTAGAGGCGGAAGAAGTTCTGGAACGTAATCGAGGCGAGGGTCTGGTTTTCGGCCTGGATCTCGACGCCTTCCTTGGCCTCAATGGCCTGGTGCAGCCCCTCGGACCAGCGCCGCCCGGGCATGGCCCGGCCGGTGAACTCGTCGACGATGACGATCTGACCATCCCGGACCAGATAGTGGACATCGCGCTGGAACAGCACCTGCGCGCGCAATGCGGCATTGAGGTGATGGACCATGACGATGTTGCGGGCGTCGTACAGGCTTTCACCCTCGTTCAGCAGGCCGGCCTCCTGCAGCAGGGCCTCGGCCCGCTCCTGGCCCGACTCGGTCAGAAAGGCCTGACGGGCCTTCTCGTCGAGGTAGTAATCCCCCGGGCCGTCTTCCTCTTCCTGAGCTTCGAGCGCCGGCACGATCCGGTTCATGCTCACGTACAGGTCGCTGGACTGCTCGGCCTTACCGGAGATGATGAGTGGCGTGCGCGCCTCGTCGATGAGGATCGAGTCGACCTCGTCGACGATGGCGAAATGCCGGCCGCGCTGCATCTGATCCTCGGCCCGAAGCGCCATGTTGTCGCGCAGATAGTCGAAGCCGAACTCGTTGTTCGTGCCGTAGGTGATATCGGCCTGATAGGCGGCGCGCTTGGTCTCGCCGTCCATGCCGGGCACGACGACGCCCACCTCCAGGCCGAGGAAGCGGTAGAGCCGCCCCATCCACTCGGCATCACGCCGCGCCAGATAGTCGTTGACGGTGATGATGTGCACACCCTCACCGGACAGGGCGTTGAGGTAGGCCGCGAGGGTAGCCACCAGGGTCTTGCCTTCGCCGGTCTTCATCTCGGCGATGCGGCCCTGATGCAGGACGATGCCGCCAATGAGCTGGACGTCGAAGTGGCGCAGGCCGAGGACCCGCTGGGCCGCTTCCCGGACCACCGCAAAGGCCTCGGGCAGGAGACTGTCCAGGCGCTCGCCGCCATTCAGCCGCTCACGCAGACTGTCCGTCATGCCCTGCAGCGCATCGTCCGACAATGCCTGCATGGTCGGTTCCAGGGCGTTGATGCGGGTGACCTGGCGACGCAGCCGTTTGACCAGACGGTCGTTGCGGGTGCCAAGGACCTTTTTTGCGATTCCGCTGAGCATGCCGATCCAATGCGCTTTAGAATGAACGCATCACTATAGCGCATCGGACGCGGGAAAATCAGGAGTCGGCGATGAGCGAGCGCAGGGCCGGCGGCCCCGGCCGCCTACAGGGAATCATGCGGCGATCGAGCAGCGACATGAAGGCCATCCGGCGCCAGACCGCCCTGCTCGAGCGGGCGACGCGCACACTCAACGGCGCCCTGCCCGGGCGCCTGCACGGCCACTGGCAGGTCGCCGCCCTGTCCACCGATGCGCTGATCGTGACCGCCGAGAGCTCGGCATGGGCGACGCCGCTGCGCGCCTATCAATCGGCGCTGCTGGCTACGGCCGGCGAATCCCTGGGGGTGCGGCCGGCCCGACTGCAGATCCGCCTGGCCACACCTCCCCCGGCGAGACCGCCGCGGCGTCGGAGTGCCACCCTGAGCGATGAGACGGCCCGGCACCTGGAATCCGCCGCCCGCGGCATGGACGACGAGCGTCTCGCCGAGTCGCTGCGACGCCTGGCCTCACGCCGTCGTGGCGCCTCAGGTGACGGGTAGCGGCTGATCGTAGGTGATCGGCGCCACCTCGTCGCCCTCGAAGGTCACCTCTTCCCAGGCATCGCGTTCGACCAGCAGCTTGCGCAGCAGTCGATTGTTGAGCTCGTGGCCCGACTTGTAGCCGTGAAAGGCGCCGATCAGGCTGCGGTTGAGCTGATAGAGATCGCCGATGGCATCCAGGATCTTATGCTTGGCGAACTCATTCTGGTACCGCAGGCCATCCTCGTTGAGCACCCGGTAGTCATCGACCACGATGGCATTGTCGAGACTGCCCCCCAGCGCGAGGTTGTTCTGGCGCAGGTACTCGATGTCGCGCATGAAGCCGAAGGTACGGGCGCGGCTGACCTCCTTGACGAACGAGGTGGATGAGAAGTCGACCTCGGCCGTGCGCTCGCCGGCCCGGAACACCGGGTGATCGAACTCGAGGGTGTAACTCACCTTGAAGCCGTCATGAGGCGCGAAACTGACGCGCTTGCCGTCCGGCTCCTCGATGGTCAGCGGGCGGGTGATGCGCACGAACCGCTTGGGAGCGGCCTGCTCGAGGGTCCCGGCCGAGCGGATCAGAAACACGAAGGGCCCGGCACTGCCGTCCATGATCGGCACTTCCGGTGCCGAGAGGTCGATGTAGGCATTGTCGATGCCCAGCCCCGCCATGGCCGAGAGCAGATGCTCGACCGTGGCGACACGCACGCCATCCCGGCTCAGACAGGTCGAGAGCACGGTATCGGCCACATTCTCCGGATCGGCGGCAATCTCGACGACCGGGTCAAGGTCGATCCGACAGAAGCGGATGCCGGTATTGGCCGGTGCCGGGCGCAGGGTCAGGTAGACCTTCTCCCCCGTGTGGAGCCCGACACCGGTCGCCCGGATGCTGTTTTTGAGCGTGCGTTGTCGAATCATCAACCCTGTCCAGAAAAGTGCGCGGCAAATTAGCGTTGCAGCATAGCAGAAACCCGGCCCACCCGGCAGGCTCGGTCAGTCGGCCTGGCGGCGGAGAAACGCCGGAATATCCAGGTATTCCATGTCGCTACCCGCTGCGGCAGTATTGCTGCCGTTGGCACTCCACTGACGGGCTGCCGGCCGTTCGGGGGTCTCGCTGGCCGGATCACCACTCGCCGCCTTACGCGGAACCAGCCGTGCGGCCGGCGCCGCCTCGGGCTCCTGCGCCGGGCGATCAGCGGCCAGGCCGGTCGCCACCACCGTGACCCGGATCTCGCCCTCGAGCTCGGGATCGATCACGGTGCCCACTACGACGGTCGCCTCGTCCGAGGCAAACTCCTTGACGGCATTACCCACTTCATCGAACTCGCCGATGGACAGGTCCAGCCCCGCGGTCACATTCACCAGCACGCCATTGGCGCCGGCGATATTGGCATCCTCGAGCAGCGGGCAGGCAATGGCCCGTTCGGCGGCCTCGCGCGCCCGGCCCTCGCCGCTGGACTCACCGGATCCCATCACCGCCATGCCCATCTCGGACATGACCGTGCGCACGTCAGCGAAGTCGACGTTGATCAGGCCGGGGCGTGTGATGAGCTCGGCAATGCCCTTGACGGCCCCGAGCAGGACATCGTTGGCCGACTTGAACGCGTTCAGCAGCGTCAGCTCCTGACCCAGCACCGCAAGCAGCTTTTCGTTGGGGATGGTGATCAGCGAGTCGACCTCACGCTCGAGCTCGCGGATCCCCTCCTCGGCCACGCTCATGCGCTTCTTGCCCTCGAACGGGAACGGCTTGGTGACCACGGCCACCGTCAGCACGCCCATTTCGCGGGCGATCTGCGCCACCACCGGCGCCGCCCCGGTGCCGGTCCCGCCGCCCATGCCGGCGGTGATGAACACCATGTCGGCGCCTTCCAGCACCTCGGCGATCCGCTCCCGGTCGTGATCGGCGGCCTCGCGGCCGACCTGCGGATGGGCCCCGGCGCCCAGCCCCTTGGTGATGCCCTGACCCAGCTGCAGCGTGGTCCGGGCCGAGCTGTTACGCAGTGCCTGGGCATCGGTGTTGGCGCAGATGAAATCCACCCCGTCCACATCGGCGGCGACCATGTGCTGCACGGCGTTGCCGCCGCCACCGCCGACGCCGACGACCTTGATGACCGCATTCTGGTTGTAGCTATCCATTAACTCGAACATTGCTTCACCCTCCGTCGATGAATCAGAAATTTCCCTTGAACCAGTCCCTCATCCGGCCCCATACCGCCGTGAAGCCCTGGGCTCCGCCGGCTGAGAGTTCCGGACGCGATTCGTCACGGTGTTGCCAGCCGCCATGCAGCAGACCGACGCCCGTGGAGTAGATGGGGTTGCGGACGACATCCGTCAGCCCCGTCATGTGTTGCGGTAGCCCCAGACGCACCGGGGTGTGGAAGACCTCCTCAGCGAGATCCACCGCGCCTTCCATCTTCGAGCTGCCGCCGGTCAGCACGACGCCGGCGGCAATCAGATCCTCGAACCCACTCCGCCGGAGTTCCGCCTGGACCAGCGTCATGAGCTCCTCGTAGCGGGGCTCGACGACCTCGGCAAGGGTCTGGCGGGACAGCCGCCGCGGCGGGCGATCTCCCACCGAGGCCACCTCGATGGTCTCGTTACTGGTCGCAAGCTGGGACAGTGCGCAGGCGTAGCGCATCTTGATGTCCTCGGCGTGCTGGGTGGGCGTGCGCAGCGCCACCGCAATGTCGTTGGTGACCTGGTCGCCGGCAATGGGAATCACCGCGGTATGACGGATGGCGCCATCGGTGAATACCGCGATGTCGGTGGTGCCGCCGCCGATGTCCACCAGACAGACGCCCAGTTCCTTTTCGTCCTCGGTCAGCACGGCGTGGCTCGACGCCAGCTGCTCGAGGATCACATCGTCCACCTCAAGCCCGCAGCGCCGGATGCACTTGACGATGTTCTGGGCGGCGCTGACCGCACCGGTCACCATGTGGACCTTGGCCTCGAGACGCACACCGGACATCCCCACCGGTTCCCGGACGCCTTCCTGACTGTCGATGATGTACTCCTGCGGCAGGGTGTGGAGGATCTCCTGATCCGCGGGAATGGCCACGGCCCGCGCCGCGTCGAGGACCCGCTCGACATCGCTGCGGGTCACCTCACGGTCCTTGATGGCGACGATGCCGTGGGAGTTGAGCGAGCGCACATGGCTGCCGGCGATGCCCACATAGACCGAGTGGATCTGGCAGCCGGCCATGAGCTCGGCCTCCTCCACCGCACGCTGGATGGACTGGACCGTGGACTCGATATTGACCACGACGCCCTTTTTCAGGCCCCGCGAGCGGTGCGAACCGATGCCGATCACCTCGACATCGCCGCCCGCCTGCATCTCACCCACAATCGCCACGACCTTCGAAGTGCCGATATCCAGGCCCACCAGCAGATTGCGTTCCTGTTTTTTTGTCATTGACTCATTCCTCGTCCTGCCACCGCAGGGCAAATCCATCGGGGTAGCGCAGATCGGCCACCGCCGGCTGTCGTTGATCGGTCTCGGGCAACTGCTGCCAGGCGGCGACAAAGCGCGCCAGGCGGGCGTCGACCGAGTCGCGGCCCAGACGCACGACCCCGCCACCGTCGAGTGTCAGCGTCCAAGCCCGACGCTCGTTCAGCGTCAGCGCCACGGCCTTCAGAGAGACTGACTCGAGCCGGGCCTGCAGCGCCCGATAACGGGCGAGCACCCGCTCGGCACTGCCCGGCGGACCGGCCAGGGCCGGTAGCGCCAGATCCGGCAGCGGACTGGGCCGGAACAGGTCGGCATCGGCGTTCATCAGCGCGCCCTCCCCCCAGATCGCCACTGCCTGATGTGCATCGATGGTGACCCGCAGGGCATCCGGCCAGACCCGCCGGACCGTCGCCGTGGCCACCCATGGCCGCGACTCGACCGCCTCGCGGATCGCGGTCACGTCGGCGGTCAGCAACCCGCCCTGCAGCGATCCACTCAGCGCCGCGCGCAGCTCCGAGGCCTGCAGGCGCGCCAGTTCGCCGTCGAAGCCGATCCGCTCGAGGGGCAGCAACGGCCCCACCCAGCCCCGGTCGAGGGCATGCAGGGCGCCGGCGCCGAGTGCCGTCAGGCATCCCAGCAACAGCAACAGCGCCGCGCGTTGGCTCACAAAACCGCTCACTGCCCGTCACCATGCCTCCAGCTCGTCAGCAGAATCCGCGCCACCAGCTCGTGCGTCCCGATCCCGGCGGATGCGGCCGCAGCGGGCACCAGCGAGTGATCGGTCATGCCCGGGATGGTGTTCACCTCGAGCAGCCACAGACCGCCCTGGGAATCCGCCATGACATCCACACGCCCCCAGCCGCAGGCGCCGATAGCGGCAAAAGCGCGACGCGCCAGCTGCGCCATCCGGGCCTCGGCCGCCACGTCCAGACCGCAGGGCAGGACCATCCGCGTGGACTCGGACTGGTACTTGGCGCGGTAGTCATAAAACGGTTCATCCACCTCGATGCGAATGGCGGGCAGGTCGCGGTCCGCCAGCAGCGCAAGCGTGTATTCGGGGCCGTCGATGCAGCGCTCGACCAGCGCCGCCCCACCAAACGCCCGCGCCTGCTCGGCCGCCGCGGCCAGGTCGGCGCCGCGATCCACCCGGGTCGTGCCCATGCTTGACCCCTCACGCAGCGGCTTGACGAAAAGCGGCAGCCCCAGCGCCTCGACCACCGCCTGCGGGTCGTCGCCATGCCGCAGCACACGGAAGGCCGGCGTGGGCAGGTCCATCGCCTGCCAGATGCATTTACTGCGCAGCTTGTCCATGCCGAGGGCCGAGGCCAGCACGCCGCTGCCGGTGTAGGGGATGCCCATGGCCTCCAGCGCACCCTGCATCACGCCATCCTCGCCGCCCGGCCCGTGCAGGGCGATGAACGCGCGGTCATAGTCCGCAAGGGCCGCCACCGGGCGCTCGGCGGGGTCAAAGGCCGTGGCCTCGACCCCCATCGCCTGCAGCGCCGCCAGGCACTCGCCGCCGCTGGCCAGTGAGATTTCGCGCTCCGCCGAGTGGCCGCCCATCAGCACCGCCACCCGGCCGGGATCATGCCCCTGGAGGTGTGCATCAAGCGTCATGGGACAACGCCTCCCCGATGATGCGGACCTCGGTCTCCAGGGTGATGCCGTAAACGGCCTGCACGGTGGCCCGGATCCGGTCGATGAGCGCCTCGATGTCGGCCGCGCAGGCCGCGCCGTCGTGGACGATGAAGTTGGCGTGTTTCTCGGACACCCGGGCGCCGCCCTGGCGGGCCCCCTTGAGCCCGGCCGCCTCGATCAGCCGCGCTGCATGATCACCGGGCGGGTTGCGGAACACCGACCCACCACTGGCAATGCCGGTGGGCTGCTTCTCGGCCCGCTCGGCGAGCAGGTCCTTGACCCGCGCCTTGAGTGCAGCCGGATCACCGCCCGGCTGAAAACGGAAGGTCGCGGCGGTAAACCACTCGCCTTCCATTCCGCGTACCTCGCGATACCCCACGGCGAAGTCGGCGGGATCACGCTCGCGGAGCGTGCCGTGACGATCGACGGTTTCCACCGATTCCACCTGCGACCAGGTATCACCGCCCCAGGCACCGGCATTCATCGCCAGTGCGCCGCCGATCGTACCCGGGATGCCGGCAAAGAACGCCGCCCCGACATAACCCCGTCGGCCGCATTCCCGCGCCAGCTTCGCGCAGGGGACACCGGCATCGACCCGCATCCGCCCGTCGCCCTGATCCTGCAGCGAGGACAATCCCCGGTGCAGGCGGATCACGGTCCCCTGCAGGCCGCCGTCGCGGATCAACAGATTGCTGCCCAGACCCAGCCAGTGGAACGGCTCGACGGCCTGATCGCTGGCCAGAAAGCGGGCCAGGTCACGGCTGTCCACGGGTTCATAGACCCGCGCCGCGGGGCCACCGACGCGCCAGGTCGTGTGGCGCGCCATGGGAACGGATTGACGCAGCTGGCCGTGAGCCATCGTCATGACCGCGCCTCCCCGGCCAGCAGCCGCGGTAGCGCCGTGCCAATGCTGCCGGCACCGAGGGTGATCACCACATCGTCGGGCCGCAGCATGGCCGGCAGGATTGAGATCAGCTCATCGAGGTCACCGACGAACACCGGATCCACCTGACCGCGCAGCCGGATGGCGCGGCACAGACTGCGGGCGTCGGCGCCGGGCAGTGGGGCTTCACCGGCGCCGTAGACCTCGGTGACCAGCAGCAGATCGGCCTCGCCCAGGACCCGCGCGAAGTCGTCAAACAGATCGCGGGTGCGGGTGAATCGATGGGGTTGGAAAATCACCACCAGCCGCTGTCCCGGCCAGTTACTGCGCAGCGCCTCGGTGACCGCCTCGATCTCGCGGGGATGATGCGCATAGTCGTCCATGAGCAGGCTGCTGCCGCCGGCGACGGGCAGCCGCCCTAGCTGCTGGAAGCGCCGGCCGATGCCGGCGAACGCCCCGAGGGCCTGCTGAATCGCGGTATCGGCAACATTCAGCGCCCGGGCCACGGCAATCGCTCCCAGCGCATTGAGCACATTGTGGCGGCCGGGCAGATTGAGGGTGACCGGCATCGGCTCGAATCCCTCGGCCCGCACCGTGAAATGACTGCGGCCGGCGTCGGCAACGACATCGGTGGCCCGGACGTCGGCGCTGGCGGAAAACCCGTAGGTTCGCACCGGCCGCGCCAGTTCGCCGGCCAGTGAGCGCAGCTCGGCATCATCGTCGCAGAGCACGGCCAGCCCGTAGAACGGCAGGTGGTGGAGAAACTCGATGAACGTCGCGCGCAGCCGATCGAAATCACCGCCATAGGTCTCCAGATGGTCGGCATCGATATTGGTGACCACCGCGAGCATCGGGTTGAGATAGAGGAACGAGGCGTCGCTTTCATCCGCCTCGGCAACCAGATAACGGCCGGTGCCAAGGCGTGCATGACTGGCGGCGCTGTTCAGCCGGCCGCCGATCACGAAGGTCGGATCCAGATCCGCCTCACCGAGGATGCTCGCCACCAGGCTGGTGGTGGTGGTCTTGCCATGGGTGCCCGCCACCGCAATACCAAACCGGAAGCGCATCAGCTCGGCGAGCATCTCGGCGCGTGGGACCACGGGCACCCGCGCGGCCCGGGCGGCGATCACCTCGGGATTGTCTTCGGTGACGGCGCTGGAGATGACCACCGCATCGGCGTCACGCACCTGCTCGGCCCGATGCCCGATGGCGATGCCCGCACCCAGACCGCGGAGATGCTCGATCACGGCATTCTCACGCAGATCCGAACCGCTGACCGTGTAGCCCAGGTTGAGCAGGACTTCGGCGATGCCGCCCATGCCGGCTCCGCCGACGCCCACAAAATGCAGACGCTGGACCGGGCCCATGGCGCCGGGGCCACCCGGGGTCTGGGGCTGCAGGCTGGTCATGCGCTCACCTCCAGGCAGATATCGGCGACCTGCTCGGCCGCCCGCGGGCGTCCGACGTGCCGGGCGTTGGCAGCCATCCGGGCCCGCGTCGCCGGCTCGGTCAGCAGCGGCCGCAGCACCGCCGCCAGGCCCTCCGCCGAGAGCGCATCGTCGGCGATCATCCGCGCCGCATCGGCCTCCACCAGAAACCGGGCGTTGGCGCTTTGATGATCGTCCACGGCGTAGGGATACGGCACCAGGATCGCGGCGCGTCCCACCGCCGCCAGTTCCGAGACGGTCAGCGCGCCGGCCCGGCAGATCACCACATCGGCGGCGTGATAGGCGCCCGCCATATCATCGATGAAGGCACGGACATCCGCCTCAATGGCCGCCTCGCGATAGCCGGACCGGGCCGTCTCCAGACTCCGCTCGCCAGCCTGGTGCAGCACCGTCGGCCGCTCCGCCACAGGCAGCCGGGCGAGCGCTTCGGGTACCACCCGGTTGAGGGTGCGCGCCCCGAGACTGCCGCCGATCACCAGCAGCCGCGGATGGGGCGCCGCCGGCGCCGGGTCCGTCTCGGCCAGTGCGGTGATGGCACCGCGCACCGGATTGCCGGTAAAGGTCGTCGCCCGATCACCGGGGAACGTCGCGTCCAGCCCGGTCAGCACGCGAGTGGCCCGCCGCGAGAGCAGCCGATTGGTCAGCCCGGCAATCGCATTCTGCTCGTGAATGATCAGCGGGATCTTCCGGAGCCAGGTGGCGATGCCTGCCGGCCCCGCCACGTAGCCACCCATTCCCAGGACCGCCCGCGGCCGATGCCGACGCAGTACCGCGAGCGTTTCAAAAACCGCCCGCGCCACGATCCACGGCGCCTTGAGCCATCCGGCCCAGCCATTACCGCGCAGGCCCCGCACGGTCACTGTCTCGAGGGGGATGTCGGCCTGGGGAACCACGCGGGCCTCGAGGCCAAGCGGCGTTCCCAACCAGATCACCGGCACCGACTGCCGGGCGAGGACCTCGGCCACGGCCAGCGCCGGGAAGACATGCCCGCCGGTGCCACCGGCGATGATCAGGATCGGTCGCGGGGTCATGTCGCCCTCCGCCGCGGCCGCTGACTGGCCGCCCGGCCGGCTTGCCGGCACTCGAGATCGGCCCGCATCAGCAGCCCCAGTGCCAGCGCGGTCACGATCAGACTGCTACCGCCGTAGCTCATCAACGGCAGGGTCAGACCCTTAGTGGGCAGAAGTCCCAGATTGACGCCCATGTTCACGAACGCCTGCAGCCCGAACGCAATGGCCACCCCGTAGGCCAGCAGGCCACCGAACAGCCGCCCGTTGCGCAGACTGGCCGCCCCGATGCCACAGCCGCGCCACACGATGAAGCTGTACAGGCCGATGGTGACGGCCATGCCGACCACGCCGAGCTCTTCGGCCATCACGGCAAAGACGAAGTCGGTATGCGCCTCGGGCAGATAGAAAAGCTTCTGGACGCTGTTGCCCAGACCAACCCCCAGCCACTCGCCACGGCCCACGGCAATCAGCGACTGGGTGAGCTGAAAGCCACTGGCGAACGGATCCGCCCAGGGGTCGGTGAACGCCGTGAAGCGCTCCAGGCGATAGGGTTCGGCAATGATCAGCGCGGCCCCCGCCATCACCGCGACAGTGCCCAACACCACAAAGATCAGTAGCGGCACGCCGGCGATGAACAGCACACCACCCACCGTGGCCGCGAGCACCGCGAGGGCGCCGAAGTCGGGTTGCGCCAGCAGGAGCGCGCCCACCGCCGCCATCACCAGCGCAACCGGCAGCATCGGCGCCGCGGAGGCCCGGACCCGCTCCCCATGACGCGCCAGAAGGGCGGCGAAATAGATGAGCACGAACAGTCGGATGAATTCCGAGACCTGAAGATTGACCGGTCCCAGCGGGATCCAGCGGGTAGCGCCATTCACCTCGCGCCCGACCCCCGGAATGAGCACGGCGATCAGCAGCGCGAACGACAGGACCAGCAGCGGCGCGGATACGGCGGCCACGAAGGTCAGGGGAATGCGCAGGCAGACCGCGAAGGCCAGCATCCCAAGCCCCAGAAACGCCGCCTGACGCCGCAGGAAATGCGTGGCCGACTCGCTGGATGCCTCGCCAATCGCCACCGAGGCCGACGCCATAATCACCAGTCCCAGCGCCGCCAGGACCAGGATCGCCACCAGCAGCGGGCGGTCGAATTCGCCAGCGGCCGGAAGCCGGCCTGCGAAGGGCGCGGTGAGTACGGACAGTGACAGGCGCTCAGTCATGGGGTAGCGCCTCCACCCAACGGCGGAAGTGATCGCCGCGTGCACGGTAGTCGGTGAACTGATCCAGACTGGCACAGGCGGGCGACAGCAGGATCACATCCCCGCGCCGCGATACGCGCCGTGCGGCCTGCAGGGCTGCGTCCAGATCGGCCGCCGTGGTCACGTCCACATGGCCGGCAAGGGCGTCGGCGAGCGCTGCCGCATCGCGGCCGAACAGCACCGCCGCGCGGCCGGTCTCCGCCAGCGCCGCTCCCAGAGCGGCGAACGACTGGCCTTTGCCGTCACCGCCGGCGATCAACACCAGCGGCCCTTCCAGCCCACGGATCGCCGCAATCGCGGAACCCACATTGGTGGCCTTGGAGTCGTTCACCCACTGACGGCCCTCCCGCCAGCCGAGCGACTCGGTGCGATGCGGCAGTGACCGGAATGCAGTCAGGGCAGTCACCATCGCGTCGCGGTCAAGACCGGCGGCCTCGCCGATGGCAAGCGCCGCCAGCGCATTCAGTGCATTGTGGTGCCCCGGCAGGGCAAGGGCGTCGCGCGGCATCACCGGCGTCTCGCCGGCCATCAGCCAGGCGTCGCCGTGGTGCCGGCCGATTCGCCAGGCCGATGCCGGCGGCGCAGCGTCGCCGAACCGGTGGACGGCGGCGGCGTCGCCCGCCATGCCCCTTACCCAGGGGTCGTCAGCATTGAGGACCGCGTGTTCGGCATGGCGGAAGATCCGCGCCTTGGCTGCGGCGTAGGCCGCCATGTCATCGTAGCGGTCAAGGTGATCAGGGCTCAGATTGAGGACGGCCGCCACCTGCGGCTGCAGCGATACGGTGGTCTCGAGCTGGAAACTCGACAGCTCGAGCACGAACAGTTCGGCGCGCGGCTGGCTCGCCAGCAGCGAAAGCGCCGCCGGGCCAAGATTGCCACCGGCGGCGACATCGATCCCGGCCTGCTCGGCCATCGCCGCGACCATACGGGTGACGGTGGTCTTGCCGTTGGAGCCGGTGATCGCGATCACCGGGGCGTTCACCGCCCGGGCAAACAACTCGATCTCGCCGATGATCGACTGCCCGCGCCTCCGCGCCGCCCGCAGCGCGGGATGGCGCGGATCGATCCCGGGGCTGAGGACGATTTCATCGGCGTCAGCCAGCAGCCGCTCATCCAGATCGCCGGTGATGACCGGAATATCCGGATGCTGCGCCCGCAGAGCAGCGCCCCGGGGCGGGTCCACGCGGGTATCCATGACCGCGACGCGATGGCCCGCATCGGCCAGATGACAGGCCGCCGCATGGCCGGACTCGCCCAGACCGACCACCATCTGATCCCATTCGATGCGGGTGTGCATGTGCGCCTCTCCCGTCATCGCAGCTTCAACGTGGCCAGACCGATGAGCACCAGCACCACCGAGACAATCCAGAACCGCACGATGACCCGCGGTTCCGGCCAACCCTTGAGCTCGAAGTGGTGATGAAGCGGTGCCATGCGAAAGACGCGACGCCCGGTGCGCTTGAACCAGAGCACCTGGATCATCACCGATACCGTCTCGGCGACGAACACGCCCCCCATGATGAACAGCACGACCTCCTGACGGACCACCATGGCGATCATGCCCAGGGCCGCACCCATCGCCAGCGACCCGACATCGCCCATGAACACCTGCGCCGGATAGGTGTTGAACCACAGAAAGGCCAGCCCCGCGCCCACCAGCGCGCCGACGAAAACCGTCAGCTCGCCCGCCCCGGCGACGTAGGGGATCGCCAGATAATCGGCGAAATTCACATTGCCGCTGGCGTAGGCGAAGATCCCCAGGGCACCGCCGACGAGGACCGTTGGCATGATGGCAAGGCCATCGAGCCCGTCGGTGAGATTGACCGCATTCGAGGCGCCCACCACCACCAGCCATGTCAGCGGAATCAGCAGGATGCCCAGCGGGATCGCCACATCCTTGAGAAAGGGCAGGATCAGCGTGGTCTGGACGGGTGAAGTGGCCATCGCGAACAGGACCGCGCCGGCAATCAGCGCGGCAATGCTCTGCAGCAGCAGTTTGGAGCGGGCCCGCAGCCCTTCGCTGCTGCCGCGGGTGAGTTTCAGCCAGTCGTCGGTGCCGCCGATCGCCCCGAAGGTCAGCGTCGTGAGCAGCACGAGCCAGACATAGCGATTGGTCAGATCCCCCCACAGGAGCGTGGCCACACCAATGCCCACCAGCATGAGGGCGCCCCCCATGGTGGGTGTGCCGGCCTTGGAATAATGACTGACCGGCCCATCGGTGCGGACATACTGGCCGACCTGATGACGCTGCAGCCGACCGATCAGCCAGGGCCCCACCAGCAGACCGATGCCCAGCGCCGTCAGCGTGCCGAGGATGGCCCGGAAGGTCAGATACTGAAAAACATTGAACGCGCTGTAGAACGCCTCCAGCTGTTCGGCAAGCATCAGGAGCATGCGCGTCCCTCCCCTGACCCGCCGGCCGCCAGTGCGGCGACCACTTCATCCATCGCCGCCGAGCGCGATCCCTTGACCAGCACGTTGATCCCGGGCCGGGCGGCGGTCTTGACCGCCTCCACCAGTTCAGCGCGGGTCGCAAACCCGGCACCGCCGGCACCGAAGCCCTCGGCCGCATGGGCCGCGAGCGGACCGGTGGCGAATAAGCGCTCGACCCCCAGCTCGCGGGCCTGCTCGCCCGCGCGGCGATGCAGCGCCGGGCCTGCATCGCCCAACTCCGCCATATCGCCCAGGACCAGCCAGAGCGGTGTCCCGGTCGCGGTCAGTGTCTCGAGTGCCGCCGTCAGGGAGGCCGGGTTGGCGTTGTAGCTGTCATCCACCAGCGTCATCGAGGCGAGGCCGTCGCGATACTGAAGTCGTCCCGCGACGGGGGCCACGGCCATGAGCCCGTCGGCGATGGTCTCGAGGCTGGCCCCGGCGGCACGCGCCGCGGCGGCGGCCGCCAGCGCATTGGCCCGGTTATGACGCCCGGGCAGGGCCACCGCCGCGGTGATGGCGGCATCCTCGAAACGGATCTCGAGCCGGCCGTCGGCCCGCTCCACCCCTGTGACGTCGGCGGCATGGCCGTCGAGGCTGAAGCGCTTGATATGGCAATGCGCCGCCTTTTGCTCCCAGACCGCGGCGTAGGGGTCATCGGCATTGACGATGGCATAACCCTTGGCCGGCAGTTCCTCGAACAGCTCGCCCTTACAGTCGGCCACCGCCGCCACACTGCCAAAACCCTCCAGGTGGGCCGGACCGGCATGTGTCACCACACCGACCCATGGACGCGCCCAGCTTGCCAGCAGCGCGATATCGCCGGGTTTACCGCAGCCCATCTCGACGATGGCGAAGTCATCATCCGGATCGATGCCACAGAGCGTCAGCGGCACGCCCAGCTCATTGTTCAGGTTGCCTTCAGTGGCCCGCGTGGTACCGCAGCGCCCGAGGATGGCGGCGAGCATTTCCTTGACCGTGGTCTTGCCATTGCTGCCGGTCACACCCACCACCCGGGCACGGCTCGCCGACCGGGCGCGGCAGGCCAGCTCGATGAGCACCCGCTGCGGGTTGTCCACCCGCCACTGCGGCAGCGCCGCGTCGGTGTAGTGATCGACCAGCGCGGCCGCGGCACCGGCCCGGGCCGCGGCATCGATGCATTCGTGTCCGTCGATCCGCTCGCCACGCAGGGCAATGAACAGGTCCCCGGGGCTGACGCGGCGTGAATCGATGGCGACCCCTGTGACGGTCACCTCACCGCCCCGCGATTCGCCGCCGAACTCAGTCACCAGGGACAGCAACCGCACCGCTTCCATCAGCCCGCCCTCCGCGACAGCACGCTGGCCGCACAGTCACGATCACTGAAGGCGTGGGCCGTGGCGCCGATCTGCTGCTCGGTCTCGTGGCCCTTGCCGGCGATCAGCACGGCATCGCCGGGACCGACCATCTCGATGGCGGCGGTGATCGCGCTTGCGCGATCCTCGATGACCCGGCAGTCACCGTGGCCCGCGCAGCCGGCCCGGACGGCCTCGAGAATCGCCGCCGGCGACTCGGAACGGGGGTTGTCGCTGGTCAGAATGATGCCATCGGCGCGCTGGCCGGCAGCCGCTCCCATCAGGGGCCGCTTGCCGGTGTCACGATCGCCCCCGCAGCCAAAGACCACCCATAGCCGGCCGCGGACATGGGGTCGCAGGGCATCGAGCGCCGCCGCGAGGGCCCCGGCGGTATGCGCATAGTCGACAATCACCACCGGACCGCCCTCCACGGTGAATCGCTCCATGCGACCCGGTACCGGTTGCAGCCGGCCCAACGCGCCCAGCGCCGCCGGCACATTGCCGGACTCGATCAATGCGCCCAGCGCCGCGAGGGCGTTGAGGGCATTGAAATCGCCGATCAGCGGCAGGTGAGCGGTATGCTGCCGACCGGCATGATCGATGCCCAGCTCGAGCCCTTCGGCCCGACGCTCGAGCCGCGACAGGCACAGATCAGCGGCACCCGTCCGGCCGTAGACGACCGGGGTGGCGTCCGATAGCGGGTGCGCGGCCAGATCCGCGCCCACGGCATCCTCCCCATTGAGGACCTGACGGCGCAGGCCGGGCCACGCGAACAGACGGCGCTTGGCGGCGCCATAGGCCGCCGCCGAGCCGTGGTAGTCAAGATGATCGCGCCCCACATGGGTCAGCACTGCGGTGGCAAACGTCACGCCGTCCACACGGTGTTGCGCCAGGGCATGCGAGGAGACTTCCATCGCCACGCAGCAAATGCCGTCGTCCCGCAGCGCCGCCAGGCGCGCCTGAATACTGACCGGATCGGCGGTGGTCTGTGTCGAGGCGCGGAGCTGCCCCGGGCGCCCCCAGCCCACGGTCCCCATCACCGCCGCCGGTCCCTGCAGATCTTCGGCCATCTGGGCGATGTAGTGGGAGACCGAGGTCTTGCCATCGGTGCCCGTGACCGCGATCACCGTCATCGCCCGCGATGGCTCATCGTAGAATCGACCGGCGATGGCGCTGGCCAGCGCGCCGACGCCGGCCCTGGCGATGGCCACGGCGCCGGCGGCGTCGCAGCGCGCGGCGATGGCGGGGTGTTCCTGCCCGGCCGCGGGTTCATAGAGCACCACGCCCGCCCCGGCCGCGAGGGCCTGATCGAGATAGTCCAGGCCATGGGCCCGGTAACCGGCCAGCGCCAGAAACAGGCCACCCGGGGCAAGCTGCCGGGCATCTAGCGCGATACCGGTCACGCCAACGCCCTTCAACCGGGCATCCACCAGCCAGGGGGCAAGCAGCGCTTCGGCGGACCAGACCCGGCTCATGGCGACTCTCCGCCGGCCACGGTCAGACCCGGCTGATCGAAGGCTGCATCGGGCATCACGTTATACAACCGCAGTGCGTCACCCATCACCGCCGCAAACACTGGCCCGGCCACGGGGCCCGCGTAGTAGGCATCACCGCGGGGCTCATCGATCGTCACCACGGCCACAAAACGCGGGTCACTGGCCGGTGCCATGCCCGCAAAGGTCGAGATGTAACGGTCCTCGGCATAACCGCCGGACACGGCCTTGCGGCTGGTGCCGGTCTTGCCGGCGACCTGATAGCCGGGAATGGCCGCCTGTGTCGCCGTGCCTCCGGACTCGGTCACAGCGGTCAGCATTTCGCGGAGCTGGGCGGCGCGCCGGGCGCTCATCACCCGCTCGGGGTCCGGCCGGCGCCCGTCCGCGATCAGCGCGGGCGTGGGCAGTTCCCCACCGGAGGCGATGGCCGAGTAGGCCCTTGCCAGCTGCAGATTGCTCACCGACAGGCCGTAACCAAAGGCGAGGGTCGCCCGCTCGATGGGGCGCTCCGAGGGCATGGAAGAAAGCCTGCCAGCGCTATCGCCAGGCAGCCCCACGCCACTGGGCTCGCCAATGCCGAGGCTGTTGAGTGTCTGCCAGACCTGCCCCGACTCGAGGGACAGCGCCATCTGCGCGGCACCGACATTGCTCGACTTGCGCAGCACGCCGGCGACCGTGAGCTCGCCGAAATTGCGGACATCACGCACCTGATGGCCACCCACCCGCATGACACCCGGCGCCGTCTCGACGACGGTCTCGGGGGTATAGCGACCCGTGCGCAGCGCGGCCAGGACCGTAAACGGCTTCACCACCGAGCCGGGTTCGTAGGTGTCGGTGACAGCGCGGTTGCGGTAACGCCCACCGGTCATCTCCGAGCGGCGATTGGGATTGAACGAAGGCTGATTGGCCATCGCCAGGATGTCGCCATTGTCCGCGTCCATCAGCACGATGGAGCCACTGGCGGCCTGATGCCGCTCGACGGCGGCCTTGAGCTCGCGGTAGGCGACGTACTGCAGGCGTTTGTCGAGGGTCAGTGTCAGATCATGCCCGGGATCAGGCTCGCGCAGTCGCTCGACATCCTCGATATTGCGCCCGTGGCGGTCGCGCAGAACACGCTTGGCGCCCGGCTCGCCGGACAACCAATCATCGTAGGCGAGTTCGAGGCCCTCCTGGCCGTGATCATCGATGTTGGTGAAGCCGAGCACATGGCCACTGACCTCTCCAGTGGGATAGAACCGGCGGTATTCACGCTGCAGGGCGACGCCGGGGACATCCAGTGCGCTCACCCGGGCGGCAAGGTCCGGGCTGACATGGCGCTCGAGGTAGAAAAACGCCCGTTCGCGGCGCTCGTTCAGGTCCGAACGCAGCCTGGCCGGATCGGTGTCGAGCAGGCGGGCCAGCGCGGCCAGATCCTGCTGCGAAGCCTCTTGTGTGGTCACGCGCGGATCCGCCCAGACCGAGTCCACCGGTGCGCTGATGGCCAGCGGCTGGCCCTGCCGGTCGCGGATCGTGCCGCGATGCGCGGGCAGGGATTCCACCCGCAGATGACGCTGCTCCCCCTGTCCCTGCAGGAACGGCCCATCGATCAGCTGCAGCGATACGGCCCGCGCCATCAACACCACCGGCAGCGCCAGCAGCAAGACCAGCACCAGCACACGACGCCACGCCGGCGGTGCCACGGAGCGGGCCTTGCGCCGGTTCATTGTCGCTCGCCCCCGGATTCCAGCCGGATCAGCGTCGTGTTCTGTGGATCGATCGCCTTGAGACCGATGGACTCACGGGCAATGCGCTCGACCCGGGACTGCATGGCAAGGGCACCCTGCTCGAGCTGCAGCTGCCGCCATGCGGTGTTGAGCTGATCACGGTTGTCGCGCAGTGACTCGAGGGTGACGAAAAGACTGCGGGTTTCGTGGCGCACCTCCACCACCGCAACCGCTGAGCCCACCGCCAGCACGCCCAGTACCAGCAATGTCAGGATCGGGCGTTTCATGGCAACCGCTCCGCGATGCGCAGGGTGGCGCTGCGTGCGCGTGGGTTGCGCTGCACCTCGGCTTCGGCGGGCCGGTGGGCGCGCCCGACGCGGCGCAGCCCCGGGCGCTTTTCCGCGGGCACGACACCGGCCCCGGGCGGCAGATCGCCGACCTGGCTGTTGCGCGTCATGAAACGCTTGACGCGACGGTCCTCGAGGGAATGAAAACTGATCACCACCAGGCGGCCGCCGGGCTCAAGCAACTCGCAGATGTCATCGAGCAGCCGGCTCAGCGATTCCAGCTCGCCATTGAGGTGGATACGGATCGCCTGAAAGCTGCGTGTCGCCGGATGGCGACCCGGTTCGGGCCGCGGTACCGCCTCGGTGATCAGCCGAGCCAGTCCCGTGGTGGTCTGCGGCAGCGCGGCGGCGTCCCGCGCCGCCACAATCGCCGCCGCGATGCGACGGGCGTAGCGCTCTTCGCCGTACTCCCTGAGCACACGCACCAGCGTGCCGGCGTCGACCCGCTCGAGCCACTCGGCTGCCGTTTCGCCCCCGCCGTTGTCCATGCGCATGTCGAGCGGTCCCTCGCGCATGAAGCTGAAGCCACGCTGGGGCTGATCAAGCTGGGGAGAGGACACGCCCAGATCCAGGAGGATCCCGGAGACCCGGCCCGCCAGACCGGCGGCGCGAAGCTCTATGCCCAATTCGGCGAAGTTGGCCTGCAGGATCCGGCAGCGTGGGTCATGACCGTGGCGTTCGTGTGCCTGCGCGACGGCTTCGGGATCACGATCCACCAGCCACAGACGGGCCCCTTCGCCCAGCGCCTCGAGAAGCGCCCCGGCATGGCCGCCGCGCCCGTAGGTGGCGTCCACATACACACCGTCGATGCGCGGAGCGAGGGCGGCCACCGCCTCGTCGCGCATGACGGCCGCATGCTCCCGTGGCGAGTTCACCACTCACCCCCCTTAGAGCGATAGCGATTGCAGGTCATCGGGCAGCTCCTCGGCATCGGTTCCTTCCGCCAGCCATTCATCCCGGCGCGTCGTCCAGCTGTCCTCGTCCCAGAGCTCGAACTTGTTGCCCTGACCGATCAGCACGGTGCGCTTGTCGAGTCCGGCGAAGCTCCGCAACGGACCCGGCAGCAGTATCCGGCCGTTACCGTCCAGCGGACATTCGGTGGCATGACCGATCAGCAGCCGCTGCAGACGTCGGGCCGTGGGGTTGAGGCTGGGCAGCCGGACCAGCTTCTGCTCGATGTCCTCCCACTCCGACAGGGGGTAGATCAACAGGCAGTGGTCGCGGTCGACGGTGACCACCAGGTTCCCGTCGCAAAGGCTCGACAGCCGCTCGCGATAGCGGCTGGGAAAGGCTATGCGCCCCTTTGCGTCAAGATTGATCTGGGTGACACCGCGAAACAATTTATTCCCCTTAATCGACCCGTGGCTGCCATTCTTCACCACTTTTTCCCACTTATGACCACACTGTAGACAGCCGGGCATGCCCCGTCAAGCCGACGCAGAAGGGATTTTCCCCGTCCTGACAGAGACTTACGAAAACAGGCCGATTAGTGGGGGGTTTTCTCGATTCGCGGACCGGTGAATCGCGCAGGGGCGGGGGATCAAAAAGAGTGGAAGCCGGCCTGTAAGCCGGGTTCTGTCGAGGGCAATCATTCCTCTGGGATGCGTGTCGCCACGCACCTCAAGCGACCTACCCGGGAGCTCGCACGGGCCGTGCTTGCACTCCCCTATTCGGTCTTGCTCCGGGTGGGGTTTACCGTGCCACGCGATGTTGCCATGCGTGCGGTGCGCTCTTACCGCACCTTTTCACCCTTGCCTGTGCCGTGCGGACACGGCCATCGGCGGTCTGATCTCTGCGGCACTTTCCGTCGGCTCTCGCCGCCCAGGCGTTACCTGGCACCCTGCCCTATGGAGCCCGGACTTTCCTCGACGCCCTGAGGCGCCGCGACTGCCCGGCCGACTTCCGTGGGTAGTCTATCATCCCGGCCGCATCAGCCGCGGGGATTCGAGTCCTGCTCGAGCACCTGCTGGTAGAGCTGATTGACCGACGCGCCGGTCAGTCTCGCCAGCACCCGCGCCGTCGACTTCGCCCCAAGCCCCTCGTGGCGTAGCAGACGCACCAGCTCATCCGTCGCGGGCAGACCCGGCGCGGGGGCGACGGCCGGCTCTGGCGCCGGCCCGACCACCAGCACGAACTCGCCCCGACACTGATCGCTGTCGCCCGCAACCCATGCGCGCAGACCGGCCAGCGCGTCGACACGGGTCGTTTCGAAGCGTTTGGTCAGCTCACGGCAGATCGCTGCCTCGCGCTCGGCGCCGAAGGCATGCTCCATCGCCTCGAGCGTGCCGGGCAGACGCCGCCCGGCTTCTAGAAACACCTGCGTGCAGGCCGTATCCGCAAGGGCCTGCAGCCGACGCTGGCGTGGGCCCGCCCGCGACGGCAGAAAGCCCTCGTAGCTGAACCGGTCCGTGGGCAGCCCGGCGATGGACAGCGCCGCGATCACGCTGGACGGCCCGGGCACGGTCAGCACCGGGTAGCCGGCCTGATGGACGGCCCGCACCAGCCGATAGCCCGGATCGCTGATCAGCGGGGTGCCGGCATCACTGATCAGCGCGACCGACTCGCCATCGGCAAGCCAGTTGGTCAGCCGCTCCACCCGGGCGCTTTCATTGTGCTCATGAAGACTGATCAGCGAACCCTGAAGCCCCAGGCGCTGCAGCAGCTGACGACTGTGGCGGGTGTCCTCGGCGGCGATGTGATCAGCACTGCCAAGCACCTCACAGGCCCGGGGACTGATATCGCCCAGATTACCGATGGGTGTTGCGACCACATGGAGGGTCCCGGTGCGGTTTGACACGGTTTATCCCCGGACTCGATACTTTCGGACAGTTTGACAGTTTAACCGCCCGCCCATGCCACCGCGAGGCCTGCCTGTGCCCACCCCGCGACTGCCGCTCATTGCCCTGTTCACCGCGCTGGTGGTCGCCGGATGCTCGTCCCTCGACACCCGCGAGGCTACGGCCCCGCTGACATCGCTGGAACACCCGCGCATCGACGCGGCCGAGTCGGCCCTCGCCGTGAATGACCCCGCCAGCGCCGTCGCGCTGCTGCGCATGGCGGCGAGCGACTTCTCCGGGCCAACCGCCACCGGCCTGCGCCTGGAGGCGGCCCGCGTTGCACTGGCCATGGGCGACCCGGCCGCCGCCCAGCGACTGCTGAACGAGCGTGACGCCATCGCCAGCGCGGACAACGAGGCCATCACCATTGTCCTGCGCACCCGCCTTGACGAGACCCTCAGTGATCGCCAGATCATCGATCGACTCGAGAACCTGCCCGCCCCGCTTTCCGCACGCATGGTGCCGTACCGCCTTCAGGCACTGATCGACGCGAAGGCGGCCAGCGGGGACTGGATCGGGGCCATCAATGACTGGCGCACCCTGGATCGAAAGGCCCTGTCGCCGGCCCGACGCGGGCGTAGCGAGGCGCGCCTGTGGCAGGCGCTGCAGGCGGCGCCGATGGCAGCGCTGCGGCGCGCTGCGGATTCCGCTCGTCAGCCGGTCACGACGCAGTGGCTTGAGCTTGCCATCGGCGTGCGTCAACGCGCCCTGGACGCCGAAGCCACCCGGGCTTTTCTGGCCGATCATCGACGCTCAGCGGTGGACGCTGGCATCAGCCAGCGCCTGATCCGGCGGATCCTTGCCATGCAGCGCGCCGATCTGTCACCGCCACGCCGCGTCGCGGTACTGCTCCCCCTGAGCGGTGACTGGGCCGGCGCCGGGCGGCGGATTCGCGACGGTCTGCTCGCCGCCTATCACACCGACAGCGGCGACCAACCCGTACTGGCATTTTTCGATGTTGGCGCCGACGGCCTGAGCGTGACCGCCGCCTATCAGCAGGCACGCGCGGAGGGGGCGGGGCGCGTGATCGGTCCGCTGCGAAAATCCGCGCTGCGCGATCTGGTGGCCTCGACGGATCTGTCGGTTCCGGTCCTGGCCCTCAACCGCATTGACAGCGATCGCGGCGGGCCGCGCCTCCAGCAATTCGGGCTGGCGCCCGAGAACGACGCCAGGGCCACCGCCGCGCTGGCCAATCAGATGGGTCAGGAGCGAATGCTGGTCATCCGCCGCGACGACGACTGGGGAAGCCGGGTTGCCACGGCTTTTAAAACCGCACTGACCGAGGCGGACGCGGCCATCGTCGGCGAGCAGCGCTACCCTCCCGACCAGCAGGACCTGAGCTTTCCGATCAAGGCACTGTTGGGCATCGATGCCAGCGAAACCCGGCACGAACGCCTTGAGTCCATCACCGGCGAGCGCTTTGGCTTCGAGGCGCGCCGCCGCCAGGACATTGATGGCCTGTTCATGGCCGCCCGCGAGCGCGACGCCCGACTGGTGCTGCCGCAGTTGCGCTTCCACCGCGGCATCGGTCTGCCCATCTTCGGGGTTGGCACCAGCGTCCCGGGCGACCCCGACAGCAGCGCGCGGAGCGACCTCGACGGGCTGCTCTTTGCCCGCATGCCCTGGCTGCTGGATGACGCCCCAGTGCCCGCGGCCGACGCACTCCAGCAACAGCTGTCCCCCGCCGATCCGTCGGCGGCCCGCCTGCGACTGCAGTCACTGGGCATCGACAGTTATCGCCTGCTCTCCGGCCTCCCGGCACTGGCTCGGGACCCGGAACTGAGCATGCCGGGTGCCTCAGGACGGCTTTCGATCAATGAACGCCAGCAGATCCAGCGCGCATTGCTGCCCGTCCAGATGACCGAGGCCGGCATCCGACGACTGAATCGTGTCGACGGCGAGGCCGTCACGGACCGGGTGCCGTGACCACCCACGCGCACCAGACCGGCGCAGCCGCCGAGGCCCTGGCCCTGGAATACCTCGAGGCTGAGGGCCTGAAACTGAGGGCACGCAATTTTCGGATTCGCCGCGGCGAGATCGATCTCATCATGGAGGACCACGGCGAGATCGTCTTTGTCGAGGTACGCGCCCGTCACCGAAGCGGATTTGGCGACGGCATCGACAGCATTACCGCGGCCAAACGCCGGCGGCTGATCGCCACCGCCAAGGCCTGGCTGCAGCGCCAGCGCAGTGAGCCACCGACGCGCTTTGACGTGATCGCGGTAACGCCTGACACCGGCCGCGTGGAATGGATCCGGGATGCATTCCACGCCGATGAATGACCCAACACCACCGAATAGAGGATACCCATGAGCGCCAGCGACCGGATCGCGCAACAATTTCACGCCAGCATCCAGACCAAGCAGACCGCGCTTGATCAGTTGCCCGCGTTCATCGAGCAGGCGGGTCACGTCATGGTCGACTGCCTGCAGCGCGAAGGGCGCATTCTCAGCTGCGGCAACGGCGGCTCAGCGGGGGACGCTCAGCACTTTTCCTCGGAGCTGCTCAACCGCTTCGAGATGGAGCGCCCGGGGCTGCCCGCCATTGCCCTGACCACTGACAGCTCGACGCTGACGTCCATCGCCAACGACTACGATTTCAACGAGGTTTTTGCCCGGCAGATCCGCGCGCTTGCGCTGCCCGGCGATGTGGTGCTGGCGATCAGCACCAGTGGCGGCAGCGACAACATCATCCGCGCGATTGACGCCGCCCACGATCGCGGTGCCCGAGTGGTGGTCCTGAGTGGTCGCGATGGCGGACCCATGGCGCTGAAGCTGGGCCCGGAAGACATCGAGATCCGTGTCCCGGCCGAGGTGACCGCCCGCATTCAGGAGGTCCATCTGCTGGTCATTCACTGTCTCTGTGATCTGATTGACCACCAGCTGTTTGGCGGCTGACCGCCCGCCCGGGCAAAAACAGGCCGCTACTTGATGACGCGCAGCCCGGGCTGCCCCCTGCCGCCCGGCGACGAATCGGAGGACGAGTCCCCGTCACTGCCATCCGGCGGTGGATCGTGCTCACCATCCTCGGGAGTGAACAGCATTCCACGTCCATTCTCCCGGGCGTAGATCGCCATGACTTCGGCGACCGGCACGCTGACCTGGCGTGGCTGGCCGCCAAATCGGGCGCTGAAGGCAATCAGTTCATTGCCCAGGTCAAGCCCGCGCACCGCCGCCGGGGCCACGTTGAGCACCAGCTGACCGGCGTCGGCAAATTCGAGTGGAGCCACCACGCCTTCGCCTTCGGCGTTGACCAGCAGGTGGGGCGTCAGATCGTTATCCGCGATCCACTCGTAGAGACCGCGGATCAGGTAGGGCCGACTCGGCGTCATGAGGCTTTGCGCATTCCCTTTTCCGTGTGCGTGAGACTGGCCACGAACGCATCGCGGCTGAACAGCCGATCCGCATAGGCGGCCACCGCCGAAGCGCCCTCCGGCAGTTCCACACCATAATGCCCAAGCCGCCAGAGCACCGGCGCCAGCACACAATCCATCATGGTGATGTCATCGCTGAGGAAGTACTGACGCCCGGTATCAAATACGTCCGCCCCTGCCAGCAGGCTCTCGGCAAGCTGACGGCGGATCGGCGGCCGCCGGCGCCGGTCGGCACGCTCGAGCTGATGCATGAGACCGTACCAGTCGCGCTCGATGCGCGAAATCACCAGTTTCGACTTGGCGCGCGAGACGGGATCGATGGGCATCAGCGGGGGGTGTGGAAAGCGCTCGTCGAGATACTCGCAGATCACCCGCGGGTCATAGAGCGCCAGATCACGATCGACCAGCGTCGGTGTTTCCGCGTAGGGGTTGAGCTGTGGCAGGTCCTCGGGGGGCGGCCCGTCGGGCAGCACCTCGACCACATCGGCGTCGATGCCTTTTTCCGCAAGGACGACCCGCACCCGGTGGCTGTCCACCGAGAGCGGGTCACTGTAGAGCCCGATGGACGGCCGCTGACTCAGCGGGACCGTCGACGCGCTTCGCTGACTCCTCAGTGGATGTCCCTCCAGTATTCGCGCTTGAGCAGATAGGCAAGGATGGTGAAGATCACCAGAAAGCCGATCACCCAGACACCGATCTCCTGGCGCTTGGCCCGGACCGGCTCGGCCATGAAGGCCATGAAATTGGTGATGTCACGCGTCGCCCGGTGGTATTCCGACTCGCTCAGCGTGCCCTGCTGCCCCTCTGGCAGGACCACCTCAGCCACCTGCTGCTCGCCGTGGCTTTCCTCGTAGCGGGCCTCGGGCACCCCCTGCATCCGCCAGAGGACATGGGGCATCGAGGAGTTGGCAAGCAGGGTGTTGTTCCAGCCAATGCTGGCATCCGGATCCCGGTAGAAGCTGTTGAGATAGGTATAGACCCAGTCGGCTCCACGTGCCCGGGCGGTCAGCGACAGGTCCGGCGGCTCTGCGCCGAACCAGTCCGATGCATCGGCGCTGCGCATGGCGGCGTTGATGGTGTCACCGGGCGTGTAGTCGCCATAGATCAGATTGGACTCCACCGTTTCCATGGACACGCCCAGTGCCTCGGGCAGGGCGTTCCAGCGGACATACTCGGCGGAATGGCAGCCCATGCAGTTGTTGGCGAACAGCTTCGCCCCACGCTGTAGCGATGCCTCGTCGGATACATCGACGCGGGCGTCCATCAGGTCACCACCCCCGCCGGCGGACCATGCCGGCGCGGACAGGCAGGTGAGCAGGGCAATCAGGAGGAGTTTTCTCATCAGTCCGTCACCCGATCCGGTACCGGCTTGGTACGCTCAAACCCGAACGCCGTGTAAGCGAACAGGAAGATGAAAAAGCCGAAGTACACCGCGCTCCAGATCTGCGCCCAGGTTGTCACCGTCAGCCCAAAGTACAGGTCCGAGGGTGCCTGCAGGCCGAGGTAGCTGAGGCAGACGAAAGCCACTGCAAACAGGCCCAGCGCAAGCTTGTGACCGAGCCCGCGGTAGCGCACCGAGCGTACCCGTCCACGATCGATCCATGGCAGCAGGAACAGCAGGAAAATCGCCGAGCCCATCGCGATCACGCCCCCGAGCTTGTCGGGAATCGCCCGCAGGATCGAGTAGAACGCGGTGAAATACCACACCGGTGCGATGTGCGCCGGCGTCTGCATGGGGTCGGCCGGCTGGAAGTTCGGCGGCTCCAGAAACAGCCCACCCATTTCCGGGGCGAAGAAAACCACCGCCGAGAAGAAGATCAGGAAGACCCCAAGACCGAAGGTGTCCTTGACCGTGTAGTAGGGATGGAACGGGATGCCGTCTTTCGGCTTGCCGTCCGCACCCTTGTTCTTCTTGATGTCGACGCCGTCGGGGTTATTCGATCCGACCTCGTGGAGGGCGAGGATGTGGAACACCACCAGACCCACCAAAGCCAGCGGCAGCGCCACCACATGCAGGGCGAAGAATCGGTTCAGGGTAACGCCGGAGATGTTGTAGTCACCGCGGATCCACAGGGCCAGCTCTTCGCCCACCCCCGGAATGGCACCGAACAGAGAGATGATGACCTGCGCGCCCCAATACGACATCTGTCCCCAAGGCAGCAGATAGCCCATGAAGGCCTCGGCCATCAGCGCGACATAGATGATCATGCCGAACACCCAGATCAGCTCGCGGGGCTTCTGGTAGGAACCATAGAGCAGTGCCCGGAACATATGCAGGTAGACGACCACAAAGAACGCCGAGGCGCCGGTGGAGTGCATATAGCGGATGAGCCATCCCCACTCTACATCCCGCATGATGTACTCCACCGACGAGAACGCCCCCTCGGCCGAGGGGTTGTAGTTCATCGTCAGCCAGATGCCGGTCAGTAGCTGATTGACCAGCACGAACAGCGACAGCGCGCCGAAGTAGTACCAGATGTTGAAATTCTTGGGGGCGTAGTACTCGCCGACATGCTCGTTCCACATGCGGCTGAGCGGGAAACGGGCGTCCACCCAGCCCAGCACGCCACCCTGCACCTTGGTTGTGTCACTCATCAGGCCGCCTCCTGGTCTTCCCCGACCACGATCACGCCATTGTCAGCGATCCGGTAGGGGGGGACTTCAAGATTGGTCGGCGCCGGCACCCCGGCGTAGACCCGTCCCGCGTTATCAAATTTGGAGCCGTGACAGGGGCAGAAGAACCCCCCCGGCCAGTTGGTATCAAGCGATCCCGGCTGGGGCATGAACGAAGGAATGCAACCCAGATGGGTACAGATCGGCACCACCACGAAGAATTCCGGCTCCACCGAGCGATACATGTTCTGCGCGTAGGCGGGCTGCTGGCTGGCGACGGCGGAGTCCGGATCGCTCAGCACGTCATCATGACCGGCCAGCGAGTCGATCGCCGTCTCGGAGCGGCGGATCACCCAGACCGGCTGACCGCGCCAGGTCACGTTGACCTTCTGCCCGGGCTGCATGGTCGAGGCATCGACTTCCACCGGCGCCCCCGCGGCCCGTGTCCGCGCGCTGGGGTTCCAGTACGCGAGGAAGGGCACCGCGACGTAGGCCGCACCAATACCACCGACGACACCGACCGCACCGGTCAGGAACCGGCGACGGCTGTTGTTTGCTTTGTCCTCTGACATCTGGATCCTCTGGGTCAGGCCTGTCTCTGGGCGGGAGCAGCATCGTCACCGGGGGCCGGACGGCCCGCTGAGCGCGCACAATCGGACACTGTCCGCAATGGCGGTAGAATCCCGCATCGAGCGTCCATCGTCAAGATCGGCGGGCCCCGACGACTGCGCCCAACGCCCTGTCCGAACGCGCCGCGGACAGCGCTTTGGGTGTATCATCGCGGTTTATTCATGGAGTGCTGGACCGGATAGCGCGCATGGCCTTCAAACGTTTTACTCGTTTTGTCACCAGTTATGTCCTCGTCGGGGTGATCGTCGCCATCACCGTGGTCTGGCTGGCACCGGAACTGCTCGGCGGCCGTCCCGCCGGTCCCACGGCCATCAGCGGCGAGGATGCCGCCCGCGCTGATCCGCGCCCGTCATCGGCCGATGGCCAGCGTTTCAGCTACGCGGATGCCGTCGAGGTCGCGGCCCCCTCGGTGGTCAACATCTACACCGCATCGCGCAACCCGGATCCGCGCAATGTCTTCCTCGACTCCCCGGCCCTCGATGAGCTGCTTGGCGGCATGACCGCGCAGGAGCAGGAGCGGCTTGATACGTCGCTGGGATCGGGCCTGCTGGTCAATGCAGCCGGACAACTGCTCACCAACCACCATGTCATCCGCGGCGCCGCCCGCATCCAGGTCATGCTGGCCGACGGCCGAAACGCCCCGGCGCGGGTCATCGGCACCGATCCGGAGTCGGACCTGGCCGTTCTCCAGGTCAATGCCGACAACCTCCCGCATGTCCCGCTGGCGGACGGGCGCGAGACCCGCGTCGGCGATGTCGTGTTCGCCATCGGCAATCCGTTCGGGGTCGGGCAGACCGTCACCCAGGGGATCATCAGTGCCCTCGGCCGAAGCGAGGTCGGACTGACCACCTTCGAGAACTTCATCCAGACCGATGCGGCGATCAACCCGGGTAACTCCGGCGGTGCGTTGATCAACGCGCGGGGCGAGGTGATCGGGATCAATACCGCCATTTTCAGTGACAGCGGCAGCTCGACCGGCATCGGCTTCGCCATCCCGGCGGACCTCGCCCAGTCGGTGCTCACCGACATCGTCGAGAACGGCCGCGTCATCCGGGGCTGGATCGGTGCCCAGATCCTCCCCAATCAGGGGCGCAGCGGGTTGCGTATTGCCGCTGTGCTACCGGGCGGGCCCGCGGACCGCGCCGGCCTTGCATCGGGGGATGTCATCGAGACCGCCAACGGCGAGCCGGTGCGCACGGTTCAGGGACTGCTCAGCTGGATCACCGAACAGGCGCCGGGGCGTGAAGTCATCCTCAACGGCCGGCGCGACGGCGAGACCCGGCGCTGGGAAGTGGAGATCGCCGAGCGGCCCACCGACCTTAACGGCGATGCCCCACAGCGCCCACCGCAACCCGAGGGTCAGTCGCGGTAGCGCATCTCCGCTGACCGCGCGTGCGCAGTGAGGCCCTCACAGCGTGCGAGCCTGGCGGCAATCGGCCCCAGCACGGCGGCTCCATCAGCGGTGCACTGCACCAGGCTGGTGGTCTTGCAGAAGTCATAGACGCCCAGCGGCGAGGCGAAACGGGCGGTGCGCGAAGTGGGCAGTACGTGACTCGGCCCGGCACAGTAATCGCCGAACGCCTCGGGGGTGTACCGGCCCAGAAAGATCGCCCCGGCGTGGTGGATGGATGCCGCCAGCCGTTCAGGTTCGACCACGGACAGCTCAAGATGCTCGGGAGCGATCGAGTTGGCGACGTCCGCCGCCTCGGCCAGATCGCGCACGCAGATCATCGCCCCGCGCCGGGCGAGCGAGGCACGGATGATCTCCGAGCGTTCCATATCGGGCAACAGGCGTTCCATGGCGGCCTGGACGTCATCCAGATAGCGCGCCTCGGGGCAGATCAGCAGCGCGCGGGCATCCTCGTCATGCTCGGCCTGCGAGAACAGATCCATGGCCGTCCATTCCGGATCGGTCTGGCCATCGCAGACAATGAGGATCTCGGACGGACCCGCCACCATGTCGATGCCGACATGGCCGAATACCCGTCGCTTGGCCTCGGCCACATAGGCATTGCCCGGGCCGACGATCTTGTCCACCGCCGGTAGCGTCTCCGTGCCATAGGCGAGCGCCGCGACGGCCTGGGCGCCACCCAGCAGAAACAGCCGGTCCACGCCCGCCACGGCCGCCGCCGCCAGCACCATGGGTGCGATATGCCCGCCCGGTGCCGGGGCCACCATGATGATCTCCCCGACGCCAGCGACGTGGGCCGGAATCGCATTCATCAGCACCGAAGACGGATAGGCTGCCTTGCCACCGGGCACATAGATCCCGACCCGCTCGAGTGGCCGCACCTGCTGGCCAAGCCGGCTGCCGTCCGCTTCGGTCTTCTCCCAGTCGGCCTGGCGCTGGTGCAGATGATAGTGGCGGATCCGCGCCGCGGCGGTCTCCAGGGCATCGCGATCGGCTCGCTCGAGGCCCTCCAGCGCCGCCTGGCACTGCGCGGCATCCACCTCGAGCTCGCTGACGGATTCCACCGCCAGCCCGTCAAGGTGCTCGCTGTAGTAACGCAGCGCGGCATCGCCCTGCCCGCGCACCGCGGCGAGGATCTCCGCCACCGCTGATTCCACGCCATGCGTGGCGCCGTCATCCCAGTCGGTGAGCGAGCGCAGCTGCTGCTCGAAGTCGGGCTGTGTCGTGCTGAGGCGCTGTATTTCCACCATGCGATTCACCTGTCGGCGCGTGTGGCCGCCGTCTCGGCAATCCGGCCGATCAGCGGTTTGAGTTCGCGATGTCTGAGCTTCATCGACGCCTTATTGACCACCAGACGGGCACTGATATCCGCGATGGTCTCGAGGGGCTCAAGGCCGTTGGCCCGCAGGGTGTTACCGGTGTCGACCAGATCCACGATCAGGTCGGCAAGACCCACCAGCGGCGCCAGCTCCATCGATCCATAGAGCTTGATCAGATCCACCTGACGGCCCTGTTCGGCGAAGTGGCGCCGGGTCATGTTGACGAACTTGGTGGCCACACGCAGGCGCTGCCCGGCCGGCACCCCGCCGGGATGACCCGCCACCATCAGGCGGCAACGGGCGATCCCCAGATCCACCGGCTCATAAAGCCCGTGGCCGCCCTGCTCCATGAGCACATCCTTGCCCGCGACGCCCAGATCCGCCCCGCCATGGGCAACATAGGTCGGCACGTCCGTGGCGCGCACGATGATCAGGCGGACGCCGGGATGGCTGGTGGGCAGCACCAGGTTGCGACTGCGCTCCGGGTCCTCCAGTGGCTCGATGCCCAGCGGGCTCAGCAACGGCAGGGTCTGTTCAAGGATGCGGCCCTTGGAAAGCGCCACGGTAAGCTGTTCAGTCATGGTTCGGAACGCTGTCTCCCGGCATGCGGCGGATATCGGCGCCCAGCTGCGCCAGCTTTTCTTCGATGCACTCGTAACCCCGGTCGATGTGATAGATGCGGTCGACAAGGGTATCGCCCGCGCTCACCAGTCCCGCCAGCACCAGGCTGGCCGAGGCGCGCAGGTCGGTGGCCATGACCGGTGCGCCGGTCAGCCGCTCGATGCCGTGACTGATGGCGGTATGGCCCTCAAGGCGGATGTCCGCGCCCATGCGCTGGATTTCCTGGACATGCATGAAGCGGTTTTCGAAAACGGTTTCCGTCACCATCCCGACGCCCTCCGCGACCGCATTGAGCGCACAGATCTGGGCCTGCATGTCGGTGGGGAAGGCGGGGTAAGGCGCCGTGCGGACGGTGACCGCGCGGGGCCGGCGACCCTGCATGTCGAGATGGATCCAGTCATCGCCGACAGTGATGTCCGCGCCACTCTCACGCAGCTTGGCGATCACCGCATCGAGCAGGTACGGCGCGGTATTGCGCAGATGGACCCGCCCCCCCGTCATCGCGGCGGCCACCAGAAAGGTTCCGGTCTCGATCCGGTCGGGCAGCACGTTGTAGTGAGCGCCCTGCAGCCGCTCGACGCCGTCGATGACAATGGTGTCGGTGCCGGCGCCGCTCACCTGCGCGCCCATGGCGTTGAGGCAGTTCGCCAGATCCACCACTTCGGGCTCGCGGGCGGCGTTCTCGATCACGGTGCGCCCTTCGGCAAGGGTCGCCGCCATCATCAGGTTCTCGGTCCCGGTGACGGTCACCAGGTCCATGACCAGACGCGCCCCCTTGAGACGCTCGCAGCGCGCGCGGATGTAGCCGCCCGCCACCGAAATCTCCGCGCCCATCGCCTCGAGCCCCTGGACGTGCAGATTGACCGGACGCGTCCCGATGGCGCAGCCGCCGGGGAGCGAGACCTCGGCTTCGCCATAGCGCGCCAGCAGCGGCCCCAGCACCAGAATGGAGGCGCGCATGGTCTTCACGAGCTCGTAGGGGGCGTGGCAGTTCTCGATGAAGCTGGGGTCGATTTCCACCCGCATACGCTCATCAACCGTCAGCCGCACACCCATGCGCCCAAGCAGCTCCATGGTGGTGGTGATGTCATGCAGATCGGGGATGTTGCCGATCACCGATGGCCCGTCCGCCAGCAGGGTCGCCGCCATGATGGGCAGCGCGGCGTTCTTGGCCCCCGATATGCGGATGTCACCATCGAGGGGCCGCCCCCCGCGGATCAGCAGTCGTTCCACCGGCTCAATCCTGTTCGGCCGCGGCCTGCGCCGGGGTCAGTGTTCGCATCGAGATGGCATGCAGCACGTCGCTGTCGATGTGGGTCTGGAGCAGGTCGTAGACCATGCGATGCCGCCGCAGCAGCGGGATGCCTTCAAAATCCGGGCTCACGATCCGCGCCTGAAAGTGCCGGCCGTCGCCCACGACTTCGACATCGGCCTCGTTCAGGCCCGTCTGCAAAAGCGCCCGAATGGCTTCCGGTTCCATCATTGCCCTGTATTCCCCGCATCTGTCGCCTGAAAGCCCAACAGTGTATCAACCGAACTGATCCGCGCGAGCCGCAGGAGCCCTTCCGGCACACCCACCAGCTCGAGCTGGCCCTGATCGGCGTTGAGAAGCCGCTGCCACTCCACCAGCAGCGCCAGCCCGGCACTGTCGACCTGGCGCACCCCGGTCAGATCGACCCGGTGGACGCCGGCGGCGACCGGCAGTGTCCCCAGCAGGTCCGGCACGGTCCGCGCGGTCAGGTCGCCGTCAATGCCCAGCGCCTGGGGCGCGGTTCCCGTGATCTGCGCCGGTGTCACTGGGCGTCTCCGCTGGACTGCTCGTAGAGAAACTGACCGACAATCTCTTCAAGGACCAGCGCCGACTGCGTCAGCGTGATCTCGTCACCCGGCCCCAGCGAGTCGGGCATGCCGCCGGGCTGCAGCGAGACGTACTGCTCGCCGAGCAGCCCCGATGTGCGCACCCGCGCTGCCGTATCACTGGGCAGATCGTCATACTCCGAATGGATGGTGAGCTCGACGCGCGCCTCGAACCGGCCAGGGTCGAGGGTGATCGCACTGACCCGCCCGATCTGTACGCCGCTGAGGCTCACCGGAGCGCGCTCGCGCAGACCACCGACATTCTGGAAGTAAGCCTCCACCGTATAGCCCTCAGTGCGCTGGAATGCGGTGATGTTGCTCACCTGCATCGCCAGCACGAACGCTGCGGCCAGGCCGGCGGCCACGAAGGCGCCGACCGCAATTTCCATCGTTCGGGAATTATCCACCGGACAAACCTCCGTCAGTCGAACATGAGTGCCGTCAGCACAAAATCAAGTCCCAGCACGATCAGCGATGTCACCACCACCGTGCGGGTCGTGGCTCGGCTCACACCATGGGAGGTGGGCCGGCAGTCGTAGCCATTGAACACCGCGATCCAGCCGGCCACCACGCCGAACAGCACGCTCTTGATCAACCCATTCAGGATATCGTCGGAGAAGCTGACCTGGGACTGCATCTGCGACCAGAACGACCCACCATCCACGCCCAGCAGATTGACGCTGACAAGCCAGGCGCCGGTCACGCCGAGGACATTGAAGATCAGCGTCAGCAGCGGCAGTGACAGGATCGCGGCGGCCAGTCGCGGCGCGATGACGCGATGCTCGGGATCCACCGCCATCATCTCCATGCCGGCGAGCTGTTCGGTGGCCTTCATCAACCCGATTTCCGCCGTCAGCGCCGAGCCGGCCCGGCCGGCAAACAGCAGCGCGGTGACCACCGGGCCCAGCTCGCGGGTCAGTGACAGCGCCACCAGAACACCCAGCGACTGCTCGGCGCCAAAGTCCACCAGGGTGTAATAGCCCTGCAGGGCCAGCACCATACCCACGAAAAGCCCCGAGACGATGATGATGACCAGCGTCAGCACGCCCACCGAGTACATCTCGCGAACCAGCAGACCGGGGCGTCGGACCAGCTCGCCCGAGCCCCGCAGGACCCGCAGCAGAAACAGCACCGCCCGGCCGAGTGTGGCCGCCGTCGCCAGGGTTGAGCCCCCCAGCTGCTGGAGCATGCCGATCATCGATCCGCCCCGCGGAGATCCTCGGCGATGGGAGGCGCCGGGTAATGAAATGGAACCGGCCCGTCGGGCAGCGCATTGAGAAACTGATCCACCCAGCGGCTTTCGCTATGCCGCAGCGCCTCGGGCGTCCCCGACGCGATCACCTCGCCCCCGGAGATCACATAGGCCCGGTCGGCGATGCGAAGGGTCTCGTCGACATCGTGCGAGACCACCACGCTGGTCAGCCCGAGCGCATCATTGAGCTGCCGGATCAATTGCATCAGCGCGCCCATGGAAATCGGATCCTGACCCGCGAAGGGCTCGTCATAGAGGATGATCTCGGGATCAAGCGCCAGCGCCCGCGCCAGCGACACGCGTCGCGACATGCCGCCGGAGAGCTCGCCGGGATAAAGGTCGCGGGCCCCGCGCAGGCCGACGGCCTCAAGCTTCATGAGCACCACCGTGCGGATCAGTGTCTCCGGCAGGTCGGTGTGCTCACGCAACGGGAATGCCACGTTCTCGAAGCAGGTCATGTCGGTGAACAGGGCGCCACTCTGGAACAGCACCCCCATGCGTCGGCGCAGCCGGTAGAGATCACGCCGCGAGAGCCGATCAACCGCCTGCCCGTCGACGGCGACGCGCCCGGCGGAGGCCCGCAGCTGACCGCCGATCAGACGCAGCAGCGTGGTCTTGCCCGTCCCACTGGGCCCCATGATCGCCACGACCTCACCGCGCCTGACCTGCAGATCGACGCCGTTGAACAGCCGATTGCTGCCGCGGCTGAAGACAACGCCGCTCAGATCGATCAGGGCCTCGGACTGGGTAACTGGCATGCGGATGGCTTCGCTGATGTCGGTGCGATGAGGAATGCCGCGAGTATCCGTCAAGCCATAAAGGCGGTCAAATGCGATACTTTGTGCCGTTACACCTGTCATGGAAGGGCCTGCATGCTGATCGCCGCGCTGCTTGTCGTCATCGCCGCCGGATTCGTCGCCCTCGCCTGGAGCGCCGAGCGATTCGTCGACGGCAGCTCGGCACTGGCCCGCCAGCTGGGTGTCTCCAGCCTGCTGATCGGTCTGACGGTGGTCGGCATCGGCACATCACTGCCGGAAATGCTCGTCTCGGCCATTGCCGCCATCGACGGTACCCCCGGCATTGCCCTGGGCAATGCGCTGGGATCGAACATCGCCAATGTCGGCCTGATCCTGGGGACCACCGCCCTGGTCAGCCCACTGGTCATAAGCCCCGGAATCCTCCGGCGCGAGATCCCGCTGCTGATGCTGGTGGTTGTGGCCACCGGCGCGCTGCTGGCGGATGGGGCGCTGTCCCGATTCGATGGGGTGGCACTTCTCGCCGGCATGCTGGCCGTGCTGACCTGGATGGCCTGGCAGGCCCGGCATCCGGAGCGCGGCGATGCCATGATCGCCCGCGAACTGGAATCGGCAGTGCCCGAACCCCTTCCGCTCGCCCAGGCGCTGCGCTGGACGCTGCTGGGCCTGGTGCTGCTCATCGCCAGCTCGCGCCTGCTGGTCTGGGCCTCGGTGCTGCTCGCCGGCCAGCTGGGGGTCAGCGACCTGATCATCGGATTGACCATCGTCGCCATCGGCACCAGCCTGCCCGAGCTCGCGGCAGGCCTCGCCAGCGTGCGGCGTGGCGAGAGCGAGCTTGCCGTGGGTAACATCATCGGCTCCAATCTGTTCAACCTGCTCGCGGTTCTGGGCATCGCCGGGGCGATCGCGCCATTCGCCTTTGATCAGGGGGATCTGGCGCGCGATTACGGGATCATGACCGGCTTCATGCTGGCCATCCTGGTCGTGGGCTATGGCCTGGGCAGGCGCGGCCGCCTGGGCCGATGGGAAGGCGGGCTGCTGGTGGGTGCGTACATTGCCTATCAGGCCCTGCTGTTCTTCAGTCACCGTTAAGAGCGAGAGCAATGACCGCCGATACCGATTTCTGCCGCCTGGGACAGGCTGTCATCGACACGGAAACCGCCGCCCTGGCCGCACTGCGCGATCGCATCGATGCCACCTTCGCCCATGCCTGCCGAATCCTTCTGGCCTGCAGCGGCCGGGTGGTGGTGCTGGGCATGGGCAAATCGGGGCACATCGCTGGCAAGCTGGCGGCAACCCTGGCAAGCACTGGCACGCCGGCGTTTTTTGTCCATCCGGGCGAGGCCGGACACGGCGACCTGGGCATGCTGGCCACCGGCGACTGCGTGATCGCCCTGTCGAACTCAGGTGAAACCGAGGAGATCAACGGCCTGCTCCCCGCCATCAAACGGCGCGGGCTGGACCTGATCGCCATCACCGGGCGGCCCGGCTCGACCCTGGCCGAGGCCGCGGCCGTCCATCTCGATGCCGGCGTTGACGCCGAAGCCTGCCCGCTGGGACTCGCGCCCACCGCGAGCACCACGGCGGCGCTGGCCATGGGCGACGCGCTGGCGATCGCACTGCTCGACGCGCGCGGCTTCACCGCCGAAGACTTTGCCCGCTCGCACCCCGGCGGCCGGCTCGGCCGGCGGCTGCTGCTGCGCATCGACGATCTCATGCACACGGGCACGGCGGTGCCCGCCGTGGGGCCGGACACGCCCATGGCGGACGCGCTGCTCGAAATGACCCGTAAAGGGCTCGGCATGACCGCGATTGTCGATGCCGATCAGCGGGTCACCGGCATCTTCACTGATGGCGATCTGCGCCGCGCCCTGGATGAGGGGGTAGACGTGCATGCCACCCCGATCGCCACGGTGATGACGCCGGCCCCGCGCTGCGTCGAAGCGGCGCAGCTGGCCGCCGAGGCGCTGGCGCTGATGGAACGGCACAGCATCAACGGCCTGCTGGTCAATGACGCGGAAGGCCGGCTCACGGGCGCGTTGAACATGCACGATCTGCTGCGTGGCGGCGTCGTCTGAATGCGCCGCCGAGTGGTCATGCTGCTGGCGCTGGCCCTGGCTGCCCTGCTCGGCTGGCGGCTGTTTGGCGCGGGTGGCGACCCGGATGCGGTCAGGACGGTGACGAACCCCCGCCTGGATGCTTATGCCCGCACGGTTACACTGACCACCACCAATGCGGACGGCGCAATCAGCTGGCGGGTACGATCACCCGACGCGCGCCACAACCCGCGGGACGGCAGCTGGCGCCTCGTCTCCCCGGACTGGCGGGTGGAGACGGATCGGGGCCCGCCCTGGCGGGGCCGCTCGAACCATGGCTGGATCGGTGATGACGACACCCGTGCCCGGCTGCGCGGCGATGTCGTGATGACGCGCCAGACCGCCGAGGGTCGGACCCGGCTGACCACCCAGCGACTGGATGCAAGAATCCCCGAGCGTTACGCCGAGACGGACCAGCCCGTCACAATGACCCGCCCCGGGCTGCGGGTGGATGCCGTCGGCGCACGGGTATGGTTTGCGCAGGAGCGCCTTGAACTGCTGGACGATGTAGAGGGAGTGTACGATGCGGCTTCACCCTGAGCGACTCTGGATCGGCGCCCTGCTGGCGCTTGTGGTGGCCGTGCCGGTCGCGCATGGCCAAGACGGCGATGGGGCGTCCGCCCCGCCACCGGTGGAGCTGGTGGCCGACCGCGCCGAGGTTGACGAGGCCGAGGGCATCAGCGTGTATCGCGGCGACGTCGTGCTGACGCGCGGCGCCCTGCGCATCACCGGCGACGTCATGCGGGTATTCAGCAATGGCGCGGGCGAGCTCGAGCAGGTGACCGTGGACGGCACCCCGGCCACCTACCGCGAGACCGTGGCGGATGCCGCCCCGCGACGGGCCGAGGCACCGCGGATGGAATACTTCGTCGCCGGTCCCGAGCGGCTGATCCTCAAACAGGGCGGACGCCTCTGGCAGGGCGACAACACAGTGACCGGACGCACCGTCACGCATTACCCCGAAACCGCCCGCACCGTTGCCGAGAGCGGCGCTGACGACGACGAGCGCGTCAATGTCAGCGTCAACCCTGCGACGGACTGACCGGCATGGCGCGCAACCAGCTCGAGGCCCACGGGCTGTCAAAAACCTATCGCGGACGCTCAGTGGTGGATGGGGTTTCCATCGGCCTGCAGAGTGGTGAGATCGTCGGTCTGCTGGGCCCGAATGGGGCTGGCAAGACCACCAGCTTTTACATCATTGTCGGCCTGATCCGGGCGGACGCCGGGGTCATCCGGCTGGATGGCGATGACATTGGCAGCCTCCCCATGCATGCCCGGGCACGGCGCGGGATCGGCTACCTGCCCCAGGAGGCATCGGTGTTCCGGCGGCTGCCGGTGCTCGACAACCTGCTCGCCGTGCTCGAGACCCGTGACGGGCTGTCGCGCCAGGCTCGGCTTGAGCAGGCGGAGGCACTGATGGAGGAGTTCGGCATCGGGCATCTGCGTGACCAGGCCGGGATCAGCCTGTCGGGCGGCGAGCGACGGCGCGTTGAGATTGCCCGGGCGCTGGCCGCCGATCCGCGCTTCATCCTGCTGGACGAGCCCTTCGCCGGCGTTGATCCGATCTCGGTGGGCGACATCAAGGGCATCGTCCGACACCTGGCGGAGCGCGGTATCGGCGTACTGATCACCGATCACAACGTCCGCGAGACGCTGGCCCTGGTCGACCGTGCCAGCATCCTCAACGCCGGCCGGGTGATCGCCGACGGGACCCCCGGCATGATCCTCGACAACGCCGAGGTGCGGGCGGTCTACCTGGGCGAGGACTTCCACCTGTGAGACTGGCGGGCGCCGGACAGCCGGCGTTACGCTATCCAGACCAATTCGCACGCGGGGAACAATGAAGCAGTCGCTTGAACTTCGGGCCAGTCAACAGCTCACCATGACGCCCCAGCTGCAGCAGGCGATCCGGCTGCTGCAGCTGCCGGCGGCCGAGCTGGCGCTCGAGATCCGCGAAGCGCTCGAGTCCAACGTCATGCTCGAGCCCGAAGACGACACCGATCACGCCGCCGCAGCCGCCGCGCCCGAGGGGACGACGCCGGCCACCCCCGATCCGTCGGAAGAGCGTCTGGGTTCGAACGCCACCGACGCCACCGAGCTGGGCGAGGGCATGGCGGTCTCCGAGCACTGGGATGACACCGGTCATAACGGGCCGGCGGGCGCCACGGCGGAAGGCGACGGCGGCAGCGACTTTCTCGATCGCCAGGCGGCCCCCGCCGATTCGCTGCGCGATCACCTGCAGTGGCAGGTCGATCTGTCCAGCCTGGGCGCAACCGACCGTCAGATCGCCGCCGCACTGATCGATGCCCTGGACGAGCGCGGGCATCTGGCCGAGCCGGTCAGCGAATTGCGGTCCGCCCTCGACGCCGATGTCGACGCCGACATCGACGAGGACGACATCAACGCCGTCCTCACGATCCTCCAGCACATGGACCCGATCGGCATCGGCGCCCGTGACGCCCGCGAGGCACTGCAGATCCAGATCGACGCCATGCCGCCGGACACGCCCGGGCGCCAGACCGCCCGCCAGGCCATTGAAGCCGACTGGTCACTGTTCAGCCCAGGCCGGCAGGTCGCGCTGCGCGAGCACCTGAAGGTCGACCAGGAACAGCTGGACGTGGCCCTGTCGCTGATCCGCCGACTCGACCCCCATCCCGGATCGCGATTCGGCGAAACCCGCACCGATTACGTCGTCCCCGACTGTCGGGTGCGGCGGGTCAACGGCCGCTGGCAGGTCGAGATCAACCCCGAGGCTTCGCCCCGGGTGCGCATCAACGACTACTACGCGAGCCTGATCCGGCGGGGCGACAGCAGCCGTGACAACAGCCTGCTGCGCGATCACCTGCAGGAGGCACGCTGGCTGATCAAAAGCCTGGAGTCGCGGCGCGACACGCTGCAGCGCGTGGCCGAATGCGTCGTCGAGCGCCAGCAGGCGTTTCTGGAGTATGGTGAAGAGTCGATGCAGCCACTGGTGCTGCGCGATGTCGCCGAGGCCATCGACATGCATGAATCGACCGTATCGCGGATCACCTCGCGGAAATACATCCTCACGCCCCAGGGCACGCTGGAGTTCAAGCATTTTTTCTCAAGCCATGTCCCGACGGCCGACGGCGGTGAGTGCTCGGCGACGGCCATTCGCGCGCGCATCCGCCGGCAGGTGGCGGCAGAGGATCCGGCCAAGCCACTCAGCGATTCACGGCTGACCGAGACGCTGCGTGGGGAGGGCATTCACGTGGCGCGGCGAACCGTGGCCAAATACCGGGAAGTCATGGGGATCGCCTCGTCAACCCAACGCAAACGGCTACGCTGAAGAAGAAAACATAAGGGGAAATCATGAAAATCGACATTACCGGCCATCACGTCGATGTCACCAACGCGCTGCGTGACTACGTCGAGGAGAAATTCCAGCGCCTCGAGCGCCACTTTGATCATGTCGTCGACGTCCATGTGATTCTGACCGTCGAGAAAAAGACCCGTAAGGCGGAGGCCACCCTGGTGGTCAGCGGCGCCCGGCTGTTCGCCGAGTCCACCGCCAGCGAGATGTATGCCGCCATCGACCTGCTGGTCGACAAGCTGGACCGCCAAGTCGTCAAGCACAAGGAAAAGCGCAGCGACCATCATCCGGAGCAGGGACGCGTCGGCGATAATCTGGAACCCTGAGCATCATGGAGCTTACCCGACTGCTGTCGGTGACGCGCACGCAGTGCGGGGTCGACGTCACCAGCAAGAAACGCGCCCTGGAGCGCATGAGCGAGCAACTCATGGCCGATACCCGGGCGGGCGGCGACGCCACGCGCGCCATCTTCGAGGGGTTGATCGTGCGTGAGCGTCTGGGCAGCACCGGACTGGGGCGCGGGGTGGCACTGCCCCATACCCGCAGTCCCGATATCGAAACCCCGCGTGCCGCCCTGGTCCGTCTGAATAAACCCGTCGCCTTCGACGCCGCCGACAGCCAGCCGGTGGATCTGCTGCTCGCCCTCCTCGTGCCTGAGCACAGCAACGATGAGCATCTGCGCATTCTCGCCCGGCTCGCGGAGCTGTTTCGCGACGAACACCTGTGCACGCGGCTGCGCCAGTGCCGCAGCGACGCCGAGCTCTACGCCACCATGACCGGCAGCGACGACGGGGCGCCCGACGCATGAGCCAGATCCCCGGGACGCTGATGCGGGTCAACGGTGTGGGCGTCCTGATTCGGGGCGAGGCGGGCATGGGCAAGAGTGACACCGCGCTGATGCTGCTGCGCGCCGGTCATCAGCTGGTGGCCGATGACGCCGTGATGGTCATACACCGCGGTGACCGGCTGATCGGCCGGGCACCGGACGCCGGTCGCGGGCGGCTGTGCCTGCGCGGGCCGGGGATCATTGCGGTCGGCGATCACTTCGGCACCGGTGCGGTGGCCGACTGGTCACCCATCGACTGCGCCATCGAACTGACCCGGGCCCGACGCCCGGCAAGCGCCACGGCGGACTGGCAGACCCTGACGATCCACGGCATCGGACTGGCCCAACTGGCGCTGTCGCCCGAGCGGCCGGTCGCGGCGATCATCGAGCTTTTGGCAGTGACCGCACCGCGGCCCTGGAAGGTCCCGGAGGCCAGCGCATGCGACTGATCATCGTCAGCGGCCTCTCCGGATCGGGCAAGAGCGTCGCCCTTGCCACCCTGGAGGACTCGGGCTTCTACTGCATCGACAACCTGCCGGTGGATCTGCTGGATGCATTCGGTCAGCACATTGCAATGAGTGGCGAGGAAGCCGACTACGCCGTGGGCATCGATGCACGCAACCAGCCCGCATCGCTGAGTCGCTTTCCCGGCATCCTCGACGCCATCGCCGCCCACGGCCTGGACACCGAAATCGTCTTTCTGGATGCGGATGACGCCACCCTGCTCAAGCGCTTTTCGGAAACCCGCCGCCGCCATCCGCTGAGCGGGCCGGATATCCCGCTGAATGAAGCGATCAAGGGGGAACGTGCCCGCCTCGTCCCGCTCCACGAGCGTGCCGATCTGACCGTCGACACCTCGCAGACCACGTTGCATGAACTGCGCCAGATCATTCGCAGCCGACTGGCCGAATCGCGCACGCATCTGTCGGTGCAGCTGGAATCATTCGGCTACAAGCACGGCACCCCCACCGACGCCGATTTCGTCTTTGACAGCCGCTGCCTGCCGAACCCGCACTGGCAGCCCGCCCTGCGACCGATGACCGGGCGCGACCGGGCCGTGGCCGACTTCCTGGCCGACAGCCCGCTGGTCGCCCGCTATCTCAAGCAGATCCAGGGGTTCATGGATGACTGGCTGCCGGTCTTCGAGGCCGAGAACCGCAGCTATCTGACCATCGCCATCGGCTGCACGGGGGGGCAGCACCGCTCGGTCTATCTGGTCGAGGCGCTGGGTGCCCACCTGCGCGAGCACGCCACCGCCGTCACCGTGCGGCACCGGGAACTGCCATGAGCGCCGGGCTGCTGCTTGTCACCCATCCGGGGGTCGGCAAGGCCCTGCGCGAAACCGCCGAAGGGATTCTGCCGCGGCTGCCGCTGACCGTCGCCACGCTCAGTCCGGGCCCCCATGACCCGCCGGAGACCACCCTCGGCCGGGTCGAGGCGGCTGCGGCGGGCGTGGACAGTGGTGACGGGGTGCTGATCCTCACGGATGCGTTCGGCGCCACGCCGGCCAATATCGCCATCGCGGTGGCCCGCGGACGGGGCTATCCGGTGATCACCGGCGTCAATCTGCCCATGCTGCTGCGTGTGCTCAATTACCCGGAGTTATCGCTGGAATCGCTGGCGCGCATGGCGTTGGCGGCGGCCCGTGATGGTATCCTCGAGGCCGTGGCGCCGGCCGTTGAGCCGCCCGGAGCGAATCATGGCGTCGGATGAGGCCCTTCACCGACGCCGCGTGCAGATCGTCAACCGCCTGGGGCTGCATGCCCGGGCGGCGGCCCGCTTCGCCGCCCTGGCCGGCGGGTATGCCGCCGAGATCCAGGTCAGCCACCAGACCCACACCGCCAACGCCAAGAGCATCATGGGCCTGATGATGCTGGCCGCCGGCCAGGGCAGCGACATTGAACTCCGCGCCCGTGGCGACGATGCGCAGGCGGCACTGGAGGCCATCGCCGCGCTGATCGCCGACGGCTTCGGCGAGGCCGACTGAGCCCGGACAGGAACATTCCATGGTCGAAGAGCGCGAGCAGAAACAGGGCCGGATCGCCGAGACGGTCACCGACCTCCTGCAGGACGGCACGGTGCCCGAGGCCCAGCGCATGCTCAACGCGCTTCATCCCTCGGAGATCGCCAATCTCCTGGAATCCTTCCCCACCGCGCAGCGCAAAGTCCTCTGGGAGCTGGTGGATGAGGAAATCGGCGGCGAAGTGCTGCTTCAGGTCAACGATGAGGTGCGCGGCGGGCTGATCCGCGAAATGGACGATCGTGAGCTCCTGGCCGCCACCTCCGGCATGGACATGGACGATCTGGCCGATTTCATGCAGGACCTGCCGAGAACGCTCACCGGCGAGATCCTGCGCTCGATGGACAACCAGAACCGTCAGCGCCTCGAGGCCGTCCTGGCCTACCCCGAGGACAGCGCCGGCGGTCTGATGAACACCGATACGGTGACCGTGCGCCCGGACGTCAGCCTCGACGTGGTTTTCCGTTACCTGCGCATGCGCGGCGAGATGCCCGAGCTGACCGATCATCTGTTCGTCGTCAGCCGCTATGACCATTTCCTGGGGATCCTGCGCGTCAGCGATCTGCTGACCCGCGACCCCGCCGGCCGGGTCGAGGACCTGCTGGACACCGAGGCCGTCGTCATCCCGGCCGAAATGTCGGATCGCGAAGTGGCACGCATGTTCGAGGACCGCGACCTGATCTCGGCGCCGGTACTCGACGGCCGTGGCCGTCTCATCGGGCGCATCACAATCGACGACGTGGTCGACGTGATCCGCGACGAGGCCGAGCAGTCCATCCTGAGCATGGCGGGTCTGGGCGAAGAAGAAGACCTGTTTGCACCGGTCTGGTCCAGCACTCGACGGCGGGCCGGTTGGCTGGGACTGAACCTGGTGACGGCGCTGCTGGCCGCTTATGTGATCGGTCTGTTCGAGGGCACCATCCAGGAAGTGGTGGCGCTGGCCGTGCTGATGCCAGTGGTCGCCAGCATGGGTGGCATCGCCGGTACACAGACCCTGGCGCTGGTCATCCGCGCCCTCGCGCTGGGCCAGATCGCACCGCGTAACAGTCGCGCGCTATTGCTCAAGGAACTGGGGATCGGGCTGCTCAACGGCCTGCTCTGGGCGGCGGTTCTGGCGGGTGTTGCGCTGCTGTGGTTCGGCCGGCCGACCATCGGCATCATCATCGCCGCGGCCATGACCATCAACCTGGGCACGGCGGCCGCTTCCGGCGTGCTGGTGCCCCTGGTGCTCAAGCGGTTTGGCATCGACCCGGCCCTTGCCGGCGGCGTCATTCTGACCACTGTCACCGACATCGTCGGTTTTACCGCCTTTCTGGGGCTGGCGACGCTGTTTCTGCTCTAGGGAAAGTGGTGGCTACGGGTGGATTCGAACCACCGACCCCATCATTATGAGTGATGTGCTCTAACCAGCTGAGCTACGTAGCCTGATCGGAAGACCGCAGAGTATCCGGTGATCGGGGGGTGGCTGTCAAACCCCCGCCATGCCTCAGACGTTGAAGCGGAAGTGGCAGACATCACCGTCCCGCATGATGTACTCCTTGCCCTCGAGACGCATCCGCCCGGCTTCCTTCGCCGCCTGCTCGCCGCCCGCACTCAGGTACTCGTCGACGGCGATCACCTCGGCGCGGATGAAGCCACGCTGGATGTCGCTGTGGATGCGACTGGCGGCCTCGGGGGCAGTGGCCCCCTCCGTTACCGTCCAGGCCCGCACTTCCTTGGGGCCAGCGGTGAAGAACGTCTGTAGCGACAGCAGCGCGTAGCCCGCGCGGATGACGCGGTTGAGGCCCGGCTCATCAAGATCATAGGCGGCCAGCAGCTCGTTGCGCTCGTCCTCGTCAAGCTGCGAGAGCTCGGCCTCGATCGCCGCGCACACCGGCACCACGCGGGCATTCTCCCGGGCCGCCAGCTGCTCGAGCTGGGCCAGCGCGGCATTGCCGCTCAGACCCTCTTCATTGACATTGGCGACGTAGAGCACCGGCTTGGCGGTCAGCAGGTGCAGCTCACCGAGCACCTCCCGGCCACTGTCATCCAGCGCCTGCGCGCGGATCGGCTCGCCGGCATCAAGGCCTTCCGCCATGGATCGCAGGGCGTCACGCATCGCGATCGCGGTCTTGTCGTTGGACTTGGCGCGGCGGCCGTAGCGGTCAATGGCCTTATCCACGGTTTCCATGTCCGCGAGCAACAGTTCGGTGTTGATGGTCTCGATATCGGCGACCGGATCCACCCGACCCTCGACATGATGAACATCGTCGCTTTCAAAACAGCGCACCACATGGGCGATCGCATCCGTCTCGCGGATGTTGGCGAGGAACTGATTGCCAAGCCCCTCCCCGCGCGACGCACCCGCCACCAGACCGGCGATATCGACGAACTCCATGGTGGTGGGGACGACGCTTTTCGGCTTCACCAGCGCAGCCAGCCGATCCAGGCGCGGATCCGGCACCGGCACAATGCCGACGTTCGGGTCGATGGTGCAGAACGGATAGTTCTCCGCCGGGATCCCGTTTTTGGTCAGGGCGTTGAACAGGGTCGACTTGCCGACATTCGGCAGACCCACGATGCCGCACTTAAAGCCCATGGATTGCTCTACTCCCGCGTGTGTAACTGCTGTTGCGCCCGGTCCCAGTCACCGGCGGCCAGCGCCGGTGACTGGGCCGCGGCGGCATCAATGGCTGAGTCAATGGCCGTACGCTCGGACCGACCCGGCGCGTGGAGCACGTAAGCGATGACCTGATCGCTGCTGCCCGGATGTCCCACCCCAATGCGCAGTCGGGCGAAGTCGCGGCTGCCCAGCGCCGGGATGATGTCGCGCAGGCCATTGTGGCCGCCATGCCCCCCGCCGCGCTTGAGCCGCACCACACCCGCGGGCAGATCGATCTCATCGTGGGCGACGAGGATGGCTTCCGGGGGGATGCGATGAAACCGCGCCAGCGCCGCCACCGCCCGGCCGCTGTGATTCATGTAGGTATCGGGGCAGAGCAGGTGCAGATCCAGGCCCGCGTCGCGATAACGGCCGATGGCACCGTGGAATTTGCGCTCGGCGCGCAGATCCACGCCGAGTCGCTCCGCGACCCGCTCCACAAACCAGAACCCGGCATTATGCCGGGTCCCCGCGTACTTGGGCCCGGGGTTGCCGAGCCCGACGATCAGACGCACCAACAGGCCTCAGTCCTGCTCCTCCGAGCCCTCACCGGCCTCGCTTCCGGCGCTGTCATCGCCCTCTTCGCCGCCTTCCTCGTCTTCCTCGACGGCCTTGCGCGGCATGTGGATGCTGACCAGCACCGGATCATGGTCGTGCTCGACATCCAGCCCGGGAAAGACCACGCCCTCGGGGGCATCGATCTGTGACAGGTGGATGGATTCACCGACATCCAGCTGGGCGATATCGACGTCGATCGAGGTCGGCAGATCGTCCGGCAGACACTCCACGTCGATTTCGATCAGGTCATGGTGGACCACACCGTTGCCCTGCTTGACGCCAATGGCCTCGTCCTGATGCAGCAGATGGATCGGAACCTGCTGGCGCATTTTCTCGCCGGCCTTGATCCGCAGCAGATCCATGTGGGTCACCAGTGGCTTGAAGGGGTGACGCTGCAGATCCTTGAGGATCGCCTTCTCGGTCCGCTTGCCCTTGACCTTGATATCGAGGATCTGGGAGAAGAACGTCTCCTCGCGCATCAGGCGCAGGACCTGTTCCTCGTCAAAGGACAGCGACACGGGTTTCTTGCCCGCCCCGTAGAGGATGCCGGGCACCCGCTTGGCACGACGCAGGCGGCGGCTCGCACCCTTGCCCTGGTCGTCGCGTACGGCGGCATCCAGTTTCAGTTCAACACTCATTGCAGTTTTCTCCGTCAGGGCCCCCGCGACCAGGGGCGATTGGGACGATCAGTCGACGAAAAGCTCGCTGACCGACTCGTCGTTGTTCACCCGCCGCATGGTCTCGGCGAGCATTTCCGCCAGCGACAGCTGGCGAATCCGGTCACTGGCCTCGGCGGCGGGGGACAGCGGAATGCTGTCGGTGACCACCAGCTCGTCCAGATGACTGTTTTCGATGCGCTCGATGGCGGGGCCCGAGAGGACCGGGTGGGTGATATACGCCACCACGCGTCCGGCGCCCCGTTCCTTGAGCGCGGCGGCCGCCTGGCAGAGCGTCCCGGCGGTGTCGATGATGTCGTCGACAATCACGCAGGTCTTGTCCTCGACATCACCGATGATGTTCATGACCTCGAGTTCATTGGCCCGCGGCCGGCGCTTGTCGATGATGGCCAGATCGGCATTGTCGAGGCGCCGCGCCACGGCCCGGGCGCGCAGGACACCGCCGACATCCGGCGATACCACGATCTTGTCGGCATGGGTCTGGCGCCAGATATCCCCCAGCAGGACCGGCGAGGCATAGACGTTGTCGACGGGGATATTGAAAAACCCCTGGATCTGGTCGGCATGCAGATCAACGGTGATGACCCGATTGATGCCCGCGGTGGTGATCATGTCGGCGGCGAGTTTGGCGGTGATCGGCACGCGCTGCGATCGCTGCCGGCGGTCCTGACGGGCGTAGCCGTAATAGGGAACCACCGCCGTGATGCGCGCCGCCGATGATCGCCGCAGGGCATCCGCGATGACCATCAGCTCCATGAGATTGTCGTTGGTGGGCGCGCAGGTCGGCTGGATGATGAACACGTCATGGCCGCGCACATGCTCGTTGATCTCGACCTGGACCTCGCCATCGCTGAAGCTGGTGACCACGGCATCGCCAAGGCGGGTCTTGAGGTGCGAGGCCACGGCTCGGGCGAGATCCGGATTGGCGTTCCCCGCGAACACCATCATGCTTCCGTTTTCCATGGCGTGTGCACCCTGCTCCTGATATGTGGCTGGGGCGGCAGGATTCGAACCTGCGCATCCGGGGATCAAAACCCCGTGCCTTACCGCTTGGCTACGCCCCATTTGATGATGCCTGCTGCATTGCGAGCCGATCGAGCAGTGGCGAGTGATTCGCTACCCGCGTCACCCAGACCGTCCCACGATCATCGACGCCCCTGCGCGCCCGCTCGGCGGCGTCGCGATCGTCAAAACAGGCAAAAAGACACCCCCCCGTGCCTGTGAGCCGCGACGGCCCATACTCCGAGAGCGCGTCGATCGCGCTCGCGACCGGCGGATAAAGCCGCCGGACGGTTGCCTCGCAGTCATTGCGCAAGGCCATCGTTTTGAAGGCGGGTATTGTTATACGCTCAGTATGCCGTGTCAATTTGGGATCACCGAACACCGCCGCCGTGCTGACCTCGACCCGCGGGTCCACAACCACCAGCCACGGGCGGTCGGCCTCCACCACCGTCAACCGCTCGCCCACGCCCTCCGCCCAGGCCGCCCGGCCGCGGACAAAGACCGGGACATCGGCCCCCAGCTCCAGACCGATGGCCTCCAGGGCCGTCCCGCTCAGGCCGCATCCCCAGAGCGCGTTGAGGGCGACGAGGGTCGTCGCGGCATCCGAGGACCCCCCTCCCAGGCCAGCGCCGGCGGCGATGCGTTTATCGACATGAATATGCACGCCGGCCCGGCAACCGGTCCGGGCCTGCAGGGCGCGGGCGGCGCGGACCACCAGATCATCCGCCGCCGGCAGCCCGGCAACGCCGCCGTCACGGGTAATCTCCGGGCCGTCAGTCAGCGTAAAGTCGAGCCCATCGCAGGGTTCGATGAACTGAAACAGGGTCTGGAGAGCGTGATAGCCATCCGGCCGCCGGCCGGTGATGTGCAGGAAGCGATTGATCTTGGCCGGCGCCGGCCAGCCCGTTGATCGCTGGCTCATCCCCCCGGCGACCAGTGGCGGACCACCATGCGGACCGACGTCTCCGCCCGGGTCACGGCCACGCGTCCGGGGAGCGAGAAACCGCCCACCGACTCGAAGGCCTCGTAGCTCACCCGCCAGCCGCCCTGACGGATCACGCCCGGGCGCCCCGCGGGATCCAGAGTGACGCGCCCCTCGAGCCATGGCACCGGTTGCCCGGTCACCCAGTAGCGCAGAAAACCCACCGGCAGATCGTAACCAGTGACCGCCCGTACCAGTTCACGCGGGCTCTCGGCACGGTAGCGTCCGCCATCGGCCGTACGCACCGTAACCCCGTCGGCGTCGCCAGTGATGCGCAGGCTTCCGGCACCCAGCGCGCCGCGCAGATCTATCCGGTATGCCGCTTGATCCTGACGCCAGGTCAGCGCCGCGGTCGCCCCCTGTTCACCCAGTTGCAGCGACGTGCGGCCGTTGAGCTGCCACGCGTCCGGGGCGGCCGGCGGCGTCCAGTCGGCCAGCCGCACGCTGTCATCGCTCACCTCGGGGGCTGGCGGCCGAACCGCGCAGCCGGCCAGCAGCACGCCCAGCGTCAACGCCGCCGCCAGACCCGCAAACCGCCGCCACCGGTTCAATTCAAACGCTCCATGGTCTCCTCCAGCACCGGGTGATCACTGTGACCGGACGCGGCCGCCCGCCAGATGGCCCGTGCTTCGTCGCGCCGTCCCAGCACCCAGAGCACCTCTCCCAGATGCGCGGCGATCTCCGGGGCGCCATCGGTCATTTCGTGGGCACGCCGCAGATACTCAAGCGCCGCGGCAGGCCGGCCCTGACGGTATTCCGCCCAACCCATGCTGTCGATGATCGCCGCCGATTCGGGGCGGATCCGGTAGGCCTCTTCGATCAGGGCGGCGCCCTCGTCGATGCGCGGAGTCTGATCCACCAGGGTGTAGCCGAGGGCATTGAGGGCCTCGGCATGGGCCGGATCGTCCCGAATGATGCGGCGCAGATCGGTCTCCGCACCGGCGAGATCATCCGTGGCAATCCGCGCCATGGCACGCGCGTAGCGCAGTTCGGCATCCGCACTCCGCCCCTCGAGCGCACGGTTGTAGACCTCGAGGCTCTCACCGGTCCGGCCGAGCCGGCGCAGCAGCCGGCCCTCCAGCAGCAGACTCCGGCGCGTGGCCGAGCCGGCGCCCGCCCTGAGCCGGCGCAGCGCCGTCAGCGCCAGTTCGTCCGCGCCGCTGCGCAACGCCAGAACAATGGCGGCATTGAGCATCCGCGGCTGTGTCGCGCCCGCCTCGACCAGCTGCCGGAATTCCTCGAGGGCGGCGGCCTCACGCTCGCGCTCGAGCAGGGCCCGGGCGTATTCGAAGCGCAGCGAGGCATTATCCGGCGACGCCTCCAGCAATTCAGCAAAGATCGCGAATGCCGCGTCAGGCCGGTCCAGTGCCAGCAGGGCATCGGCGCGCAGCAGGCGGGCACTGCGCAGATCCGGTTGCCGATCGAGCGCCTGATCGACCGCCTCAAGGGCGATCCGCGGCGCCTCACGAGCGATCGCCACCCGGGCCAGCGCCAGTCGCGCCGCCCGGGATTGCGGCAGGGCGTCGGCAATCGCCGCCATGACCTGCAGGGACTGCGCTGGCAGTGCCCGATCGGACAGGCGCCGGGCCAGCCCATCAAGGGCCACATCACGCTCCCCGGGGTCATCCGGGAGGCTTTCAAGCAACCGGGCCGCGGCCCCCTCGACATCGTCGTTGCGCAGCCTCACAAGCCCCTGCAGGCGCAGGGCGTCACGACTGTCAGGAGCGAGCTCGATCCATCGCGCGGACAGCCGCCGGGCGGCGGCCAGGTCATCGGCAAGCAGTGCCAGCCGCGCGCCCCGCTCCACCGCGTCGGCGTCGCCAAGGCGTCCGCCGACGGCATCGTAGAGCCGGCTGGCGCGCTCCACATCACCCCGCGCGGCGGCGAGCTCGGCGGCCATCACACCGGTCAGGGGCGAGGCTTCAACGGGATCCACCGCCGCCCGGCCGTCGTCCTTCACCGGCGCACAGGCCACCATCAGGGCAACGGCCAGAAAGCCCCCCAACCCCCGCCGCCAGCGGGCCTGTCGCCAATGTCGAGTCGCGAACCTTTTCATCGACCCCGTATCCTACTTGTGTTGAGGCAATGCTGCCCTACAATCTGCCACATTCCAGTCAACCGGATCCCGATGCCAGTCGTCACCCTGGGGCTCAACCACGAATCCGCACCGCTCGCCGTCCGCGAGCAGGTGGTGTTGTCGGCGGAAACGCTGGACAGTGCACTGTCCGCGCTCGCCGAGCGCCCCGGCGTGCGCGAAGCCGCGGTATTGTCCACCTGCAACCGCACCGAGATCTACGCGGTCCTGGCGCCTGAGGCCACTCCGGCCATCCTGCATCGCTGGCTGGCCCAGCAACAGGATCTGGACCCGGACTGGCTCGATCCGTATCTGTACACGCTCGAGGGCCGGGATGCCGTTGTCCATCTCCTGCGGGTGGCCGCGGGCCTGGACTCGCTGGTGCTGGGCGAACCGCAGATCCTCGGCCAGGCCAAACTGGCCTATCACTCGGCCGCCGGCGCCGGACTCCTGGGCCAGATCCTGGACCGGCTTTTCCAGCATGCGTTTTCGCTGGCGAAGCGCGTGCGCACCGAGACGGCGATCGGCGCCCATCCGGTGTCGGTGGCGTTTGCCGCGGTCACCCTGGCCCGTCAGATCTTCGATCGACTGGATCGCCGGCGCGCGCTGCTGATCGGCGCCGGGGAGATGATCGAACTCACCGCCCGGCACTTCCGCGAGCAGGGCATGGGTGAGCTGGTCATCGCCAACCGTAGCCGCGAACGGGCCGAGTCACTGGCAAGCACCTGTGGCGGCAGCGCGCTGGGACTGGACGAGCTTGAGGCGTTCCTGCCCCGTGCCGACATCATCATCTCCTGCACGGCCAGCCCCGAGCCGGTCCTCCACTACGATCAGGTCCGCGCAAGCCTGCGCCAGCGCCGCCATGAGCCGGTGTTCATGGTCGATCTGGCAGTGCCGCGGGATATCGAGACCCGCATCGACCAGCTCGAGGATGTCTACCTGTACACTGTCGATGACCTGCGCGATGTCATCGACCGCAATCAGCGCAACCGCGCGGCGGCCGCCACCGAGGCGGAGGCCCTGGTCCAGGAGCAGGCCGACCGGTTCATGGACTGGGTGCGCACCCTCGATGCGGTCAGCGCCATCCGACGCTTTCGGCGCCACGGCGAGCGACAGCGCGAGTATGCCCTCGAGCAGGCACGCCGCGAGATCAGCGCCGGCCAGCCCCCGGAACAGGTGCTGGAGGCACTGGCGCACCGACTGACCCGCAAACTCCTGCATCTGCCCACGCTGGGCCTGCGTGAGGCGGCCCGCAGTGGCGATCCGGAAACCATCCGGCAGAGTCGTCGCATGCTGGGCATCGACGAAAGCCGGGACGACGACGAATGAACGACAACCTGCGCCGCAAGCTCCAGAGCCTTCTGGAGCGCCATGAAGAGATCGAGCAGTTGCTCGCCGACCCCGAGGTGATCGGCGACAACCGCGAGTTCACCCGCCTCTCGCAGGAGTACTCGCGACTCGAACCGCTGGCGGCCACGCTGACGGCGTTCGAATCGGCGGAAACCGATCTGGCCCACGCCGAGGAGCTGGCCGAGGACGGCGACGAGGCGATGCGGGCGCTGGCCGAAGAGGAAATTGCCACCGCCCGTCGCCGTCTCGAGTCGCTTGAGCGGGATCTGACGCTGCTGATGATCCCCGAAGATCCCAACGACACCCGCAACACCTTCGTCGAGATCCGTGCCGGAACCGGCGGGGACGAGGCCGCGCTTTTCGCCGGCGATCTGCTGCGGATGTATCTACGCTACGCCGAACAGCAGGGCTGGCGGACCGAGCTGCTCAGTGAAAGCCCCGGCGAACAGGGCGGCTACCGCGAAGTGGTGGCGCGCATCGCCGGCGATCGGGTCTACTCAAGGCTCAAGTTCGAATCCGGCGCTCACCGGGTCCAGCGCGTGCCCGCCACCGAGTCCCAGGGCCGCATCCACACCTCGGCCTGCACGGTCGCCATCCTGCCCGAAGCCGGGGAAATTGATGAAATCGAGATCAACCCCGCGGATCTTCGCGTGGACACCTTCCGGGCCTCCGGCGCCGGAGGGCAGCACGTCAACAAGACGGACTCGGCCGTGCGCATGACGCATCTGCCCAGTGGCGTGGTCGTGGAATGCCAGGAGGAACGCTCTCAGCACAAAAACCGGGCCAGGGCCCTGTCCCTGCTGCAGGCGAGATTGATGGACCAGCAGCGGGATGCGGCGGTGGCCGAGCGGACCGAGACCCGACGCCAGCTGGTGGGCACCGGTGATCGATCCGATCGCATCCGTACCTACAACTTCCCGCAGGGCCGGGTCACCGACCATCGGATCAATCTGACCCTGTACAAGCTGGAGTCGATCCTCGCCGGCCATCTTGAATCAGTGATCGACCCGCTGATCAACGAGCACCAGGCCGACCAGCTCGCCGAGCTGTCGGCCGAACAGTAAACCCGGCGTCGCGGCTCAGGCGACGCGCTGTTTCTCGCGGATCTCCTCGAGCGTCTTGCAGTCGACGCACAGCGTGGCGGTCGGCCGGGCCTCAAGCCGGCGGATGCCGATCTCGACACCGCATTCATCGCAGTACCCGTAGTCGTCCTTGCGGATCCGCTCCAGGGTCTTGTCGATCTTGCGGATCAGCTTGCGCTCGCGATCACGGGTGCGCAGCTCGAGGGCGAATTCCTCTTCCTGGGTCGCCCGGTCGGCCGGATCGGCGTAATGATTGGCGTCATCACGCATATGACTGACCGTGCGCTCCACCTCTTCCTGCAGCTGCTGTTTCCACGCGCCGAGGATCGCCTCGAAATGCGCCAGCTGGGCCTCGCTCATGTAGGCCTCATCGTCGGCGGGCTGGTACGGCTCGATGCCGCGCACGGGCAGAGAAGCATTATCGGTCATGGTTACCTCCATTGGCTCGACCGCTCATTCAACTGCGCGCCGGCCGAGCGGTCAAGCGCGATCTCTCCTTGTCGGCCTCAGGCGATCCGCGCCTGAAGCGGTTGTGAGAGTTTTGCCGCGGCCTCGCGCAGCACACGCTCAGTGGTCGCCCAGTCAATGCAGCCATCGGTGATCGACACGCCATACTCAAGGGCCGACGGATCGTCGCCGAGCTTCTGCTTGCCCCAGCCGATCTGGCTCTCGATCATCACTGCGACGATCGACCGGTTTCCTTCGACAATCTGATTGACCAGATTATCCATGACCAGCGGCTGCAGCCCCGGATCCTTGTTCGAATTGGCATGGCTGCAGTCCACCATCAGGCAGGCCGACAGCCCTTCGTCCGCCAGCGCCTTTTCGCACAGCGCAATGCTCACCGAATCGTAGTTGGGCTGATCACCGCCGCGCAGCACCACGTGTCCATAGCGATTGCCGGCGGTGCGGATGATCGCCGAGCGGCCATCGTGCTGGGTGATCCCCAGAAAACTGTGCGGGCTCGCCGCCGAGCGCATGGCGTTGATGGCCACATCCAGGCTGCCGTCGGTCCCGTTCTTGAAGCCGACCGCCGTTGACAGGCCACTGGCCATTTCGCGATGGGTCTGCGACTCGGTGGTGCGGGCACCGATCGCGGTCCAGCTGATCAGATCACCCAGGTATTGCGGTGTAATCGGGTCGAGCGCCTCGGTACCGGCGGGCAGCCCGAGTTCCGCCAGATACAGCAGAAGATCGCGGGCCCGGCGGAGCCCCTCCTCGATGTCGAAACTGTCGTCCATGTAAGGGTCATTGATCAGGCCCTTCCAGCCCACCGTGGTGCGCGGTTTTTCGAAGTACACCCGCATGACGATGAACAGCGAGTCACTGAGCTCGTCATGCAGCGCCTTCAGTCGCCGGGCGTAGTCCTTGGCCGCGTCAAGGTCGTGGATCGAGCAGGGGCCGATCACCACCAGCAGGCGCGGGTCCCGGCCGTCGAGGATCGCCTCCACCGCAGCGCGGCCGGCCTTGACGGTCTCCTCGCCCGACGCCGAGAGGGGCTGCCGCGCCTTGAGCTCGGCCGGTGTGGGCAGCGGATCCTGGGCCAGGACGTTCAGGTTGTCGATGGGGGTCTCACTCATGGCGTGTTGATCTCACTATGAACGTTATCGTCGATATCCGCATGGTAGCCCGGCGGCCGGATTTTCTCCACGCCCCGGGGCGCTGCCGGCCGGCAGTCTGCTATCCTTGGCCATCATCCCGACAGGTTCAATCGTCATGGCTATCGATCGCAAATTACTCGACATTCTTTGCTGCCCGGTGACCAAGCAGCCGGTGCATGTGCTGGGACGACGCGAGCTGAAGGCGCTGAACGAGCGCATCAACGCGGGCGACGTCCACTACCAGGACGACAGCCCCGTCGAGACGCCGCTCGAGGAGGGCCTGGTCACCGCCAATGAAGAGCGCATCTACCGGGTGGATGACGGCATCCCGGTGATGCTCGAAGAGCGCGCCATCAACCTGCGGGCCGCCGACCTGAAGTGACCGGGGCGGTGACGCTGGCCGAGGCCCGGCAGCGCGGGCAGCGGATGCTCGACGCGGTCAGCGTCAGTGCCGCCGTGGATGCGGACTGGCTGCTGGGCGCCGCCACCGGGCAATCCGCCGCGCAGCGCCGGGCCCATCCCGAGCAACCCCTGGCGGAGCCGGCCTGGCGGCGCTATCAGGGACTGCTCCAGCGGCGCTATCGCGGCGAGCCCGTCGCCTATCTGCTGGGCCGCTGCGGCTTCATGGACTTTGAACTGGCGGTGACGCCGGCGGTGCTCATCCCGCGCCCCGAAACCGAACATCTGGTGGAGGCGGCACTCGAGTCCCCGGCCGCCCGGGTGCTCGAGCTGGGCACGGGCAGTGGTTGCATCGCCGTCGCGCTGGGCCGTGCCTGGCCCAACGCCCGTATCGACGCCACCGACCAGTCTGCCGAGGCGCTGACTGTGGCCAACCAGAACGCGGCGCTGCTCGGCGTCGGCAATCTGCGCCTGCGCCAGGGTGACTGGTACGAGCCGGTCGGCACCGCACGCTACGACCTGATCGTGTCCAATCCGCCCTACATCGGGCCCGCCGAGCCGGAGCCGGATCAGGGCGATGCCCGCTTTGAGCCGCGTGCGGCGCTGCGTGCGGACGAATCGGGGCTGGCCGCGCTGCGCATCATCATCGAGGGCGCCGCCGCGCATCTCGAAGACGCCGGCCGGCTCTGGGTCGAACATGGGCATACCCAGGGGCCGGCGGTGCGGGAATACCTGGCCGCCCAGGGTTTTGAGGCCATCGAGACCCGGCGTGATCTGGCCGGGCACGAGCGGATCAGCGGTGGCCGCCGGGGAGCACAGCGCCATGAATGACGAGCAGCTGATCCGCTACAGCCGGCAGATCATGGTGCCGGGTCTGGACCTTGACGGTCAGGCCCGGCTGTTGGCCAGCCGTATCCTGCTGGTGGGTGCCGGGGGGTTGGGCTCGGCAGTGGCACTCTATCTGGCCGCGGCGGGGGTCGGGCACCTGCGGGTGGCGGATTTCGATCGGGTCGAGCTCACCAACCTGCAGCGCCAGATCCTCCACGGCACGGCGGACATCGGCCGGCTGAAGACCGACTCGGCCCGCGACCATGTCGCCGCGCTCAACCCGGAGGTCACCGTCGAGCCCATCGAGCAGGCCCTGGACGCCGATAATCTGCCCGCACTGGTCGCCGATGTGGATCTGGTGATCGACGGCTCCGATCGGTTCTCCACCCGCTTTGCGGTCAACGCGGCCTGTGTGCGGGCCGGCCGCCCACTGATCACCGGCGCTGTCATCGGCATGGACGGACAGGTGGCCGTCCTGCGACCGGATCTGGAGGGCCCCTGCTACCGCTGCCTGTACGCCGATACCGGCGAAGAAACCCTTGGCTGCAGCGAAACCGGGGTGCTCGGGCCGCTACCCGGTGTCGTCGGCAGCCTGCAGGCCGTGGAGGCCATCAAGGTACTGACCGGGCTCGGGGAGCCGCTCAATCATCGTCTGTTGATGGTGGATGCAATGGATCAGCGCTGGCGGCGCATCGAGCTGCGCCGCGACCCCGCCTGTCCGGTGTGTGGCAGCGCCGCGAGTCAGTGGGACTGACGGCTGTCGGGTGAGCGACTGGCAGGGTCGGTGAACATCGCCTCGATGTCGACGGCGTCAAACCGATAGGGCTCGTTGCAGAAGTCGCAGTGCACTTCCACGCGCCCCTCGGCTTCGAGGGTTTCGCGCATCTCCGCCTCGCCAAGGCCTTCCAGCATGGCCGCCACCCGCTCACGCGAACAGCGGCAGCGGAAGCGGAACGGCATCGGGTCGAACAGCCGGATGTCCTCTTCATGGAACAGGCGCCGGATAACCTCGCCCGGCGCCTGTTCGCGCAGTTCCGGCCCGGTGATGGTGGCCGCCAGCTGATCGGCCCGGGCCCAGGCGTCGGCGTCGCCATCGGCGGCATCGCTGGCCGGCAGGCGCTGGATCAGCATGCCCGCGGCATGCCCCTCACGGGCGGACAGCCAGACCCGGGTGGGGAGCTGTTCGGACTCACTGAAATAATGCTCCAGCGCGGCGCCCAGACTGCCGCCGCGCAGATCCACCACCCCCTGATAGCGCTCGCCGTCCTTCTCGGGGTCGATGGTGATCGCCAGCGTCCCCTGCACGGCCTGCTCATCGATCGGGACATCCGCCGGCACCCGATCGCCGGTCCGCGCCATGGCGCGCAGCGATCCATCGCTGCCGGCCTGCACCAGCAGCAGCCGAAGCGGCCCGTCCGCCTGCAGCTGCAGGGTCAGATCGCAGGCCGACTTGAGCGTGGCCGCCAGCAGCGCCACCGCCGCCAGGCCTTCGCCAATCAACCGATCGACGGCCGGCTCGTGGTCGGTGCGCCGGGTGATGGCGGTGAACGATTCGTCGAGCTGCACGACTTCGCCACGCACGTCCGCGTTTTCGAACAGAAATCGATGAAGCCGATCAGTCATTGCGCATCAACCGTCCAGCCGGCGTTTGAGGATCTCGTTGACCTGCTGCGGATTCGCCTTGCCGCCTGAGGCCTTCATCACCTGACCGACGAAAAAGCCCATCAGTTTCGTTTTACCGGCGCGGTACTGCTCGAGCTGTCCGGGGTTGGCGGCGATCGCTTCCTCGACCATGGCCTCGATGGCGGCATTGTCGGTGACCTGACGCAGGCCGCGGTCGTTGATGACCGTGTCGGCATCGCCCTCGCCGTTCCAGAGGGCTTCGAATACCTCCTTGGCGATCTTCCCGGAAATGGTCTCGTCACGGATCCGCAGCAACAGCCCCGCCAGCATGGCGGCATCGATCGGGCTCTGGGTAATCTCGAGGCCGGCCTTATTGAGCGCTCCGGACAATTCGCCCATCACCCAGTTGGCCGACAGCTTGGCATCGCCGGCAGCGGCCGCCACCGCCTCGAAGTAGTCGGCCAGCTCGCGCGAGCCGGTGAGCACGCCGGCATCGTAGGCGGACAGGCCATAGTCGCGCTGAAAACGCCCGGACTTGGCGTCGGGCAGTTCCGGCAGTTCGTCGCGCACCCGGTCGATGTGCGCGGAAGTGATCTCCAGCGGCAGAAGGTCGGGGTCGGGGAAGTATCGATAGTCGTGGGCCTGCTCCTTACCCCGCATCGACCGGGTCTCACCCCGGTCGGGGTCGAACAGTCGGGTCTCCTGGATCACCTCGCCGCCGTCCTCGATCAACTCGATCTGGCGTTCGATCTCGAAGTTGATGGCGCGCTCGACAAACCGGAATGAGTTCAGGTTCTTGAGCTCAGCCCGGGTGCCGAAACGGGTTTCCCCCACCGGCCGGACCGATACGTTGGCATCGCAGCGGAAACTGCCCTCCTGCATGTTGCCGTCGCAGATCCGCAGGTAGCGCACCAGCGAGTGCATCTTTTTCATGTACGCCACCGCCTCCCGGGCCGACCGCAGCTCGGGCTCCGAGACAATCTCGAGCAGCGGCGTGCCCGCCCGGTTGAGGTCGATACCGGTCATGCGCGTGAACCCCTCGTGAAGGCTCTTGCCGGCATCCTCCTCGAGGTGCGCGCGGGTGACGCCAATGCGCTTGCGGGTGCCGTCGTCCAATTCGATATCAAGGTGGCCGGCGCCCACCACCGGCAGTTCGTACTGCGAGATCTGGTAGCCCTTGGGCAGATCCGGGTAGAAGTAGTTCTTGCGCGCGAACACCGAGCGGCCCGCCACGTCGGCATTCAGCGCCAGCCCCAGGCGGATGGCATAGTCCACGGCGCGTTCGTTGAGCACCGGCAGCATCCCCGGCATGCCCAGATCGATCGCTGACGCCTGCCGGTTGGCCTCGGCCCCGTAGGCGGTCGGCGCGCCCGAGAAGATCTTGGTCCGGGTGGCGAGCTGCGCGTGCAGCTCAAGCCCGATCACTGCTTCGAATTGCATGTCCGCTACTCCTCCACCGGCGGCCGCTGACGGTGCCAGTCGGTGATCTGCTGATAGCCATGGGCCGCGCCCAACAGCCGTCCCTCATCGAAGTGACTGCCGATCAGCTGCAGCCCGATGGGCCGGCCGCCGCCGAATCCCGCCGGCACGGACAGCGCCGGGAGGCCGGCCAGATTGACGGCGATGGTGAAGATGTCGGACAGGTACATCTGCACCGGATCGTCGGCCTTCGCGCCCAGCGGGAACGCCGTCGACGGCGCCGTGGGCCCGGCGATGACGTCCACTGACTCGAACGCCCGGGCAAAGTCCTGCTGCACCAGTCGGCGCACCTGCTGGGCCTTGTGATAGTAGGCATCGTAGTAGCCCGCCGACAGGGCGTAGGTGCCCACCATGATGCGGCGCTTGACCTCTTCGCCGAAGCCCTCGCCGCGGCTGCGCTTGTAGAGATCCTCGAGGTCGGCCGGCGCCTCGCAGCGGTAGCCGTAGCGCACACCGTCGAATCGCGACAGGTTGGATGACGCCTCCGCCGGTGCGATCACGTAATACACCGGCACCGCCATGCCGGCGTTGGGCAAAGAAATCTCCCGGACCTCGGCGCCGGCATCGCCCAGGGCCTGGGCGGCCGCGCTGATGCCGCCCGACACCTCGGCGTCGACGCCCTCCGCTTCGAGGAACTCACGGGGCAGCCCCACCCGCAGGCCGCGCAGATCGGTCGCGGCCATCTGTGCCCGGTAATCCGGTACCGGTCGGTCGACGCAGGTGGAATCGCGGCGGTCGAAGCCGGCCATGCCCTGCAGCAGAATCGCCAGATCCTCGGCACTCGAGGCCATGGGGCCGGCCTGGTCCAGACTCGAGGCGAAGGCGACGATGCCATATCGCGAGACGCGGCCGTAGGTCGGCTTGAGGCCGCTGATCCCGGTGAGTGCCGCGGGCTGCCGGATGGAGCCACCGGTGTCCGTACCGGTGGCCGCCGGTACCAGACCCGCCGCGACGGCCGCCGCCGAACCGCCCGACGAACCACCGGGCACGGCCTGGCGGTCCCAGGGGTTTTTCACCGCGCCGAAATAACTCGTCTCATTGGATGAGCCCATGGCGAACTCATCCATATTGGTCTTGCCCACACTGACCGTGCCGGCCGCGCGCAGCCGCTCGACGACGAACGCGTCGTAGGGCGGCACGAAGTTCTCGAGCATGCGGCTGGCGCAGCTCGTGCGGACGCCCTCGGTGCAGAAGATATCCTTGTGGGCGATGGGGATACCGGTCAGCGGCCCCGCCTCGCCGCGGGCGCGGGCGGCGTCCGCCGCTTCAGCCTCGGCCAGCGCCGATTCAGGCGTCACGGTGATGAAGGCGTTCAGGTCGGCCGCCCGCTCGATGCGCTCGAGCGCGGCGCGGGTCAACTCGACGCTGGAGCACTCGCCGCGCTCGAGCGCCGCCGCCAGTTCGGCAATGGTCTGGTCATGCATGGGATTTACTCGATGACGCGGGGGACGAGGTAGTGACCGGCCTCGGTTGCCGGGGCGATCGCCTGGAAGCGCTCGCGCTCATCCGGCTCGGTGGGCTCATCGGGCCGCAGGCGCTGGGTCATTTCCAGCGGATGGGCGAGCGGCTCGACGCCCTCGGTGTCGACGGCACTGAGCTGCTCGACGAAATCGAGAATCTCGGAGAGGTTGCGGGCATAGGCCTGACTGGCCGGTTCACTGATGGACAGCCGCGCCAGATGGGCGATCTGGCCGACTTCATTCGCATCGATGGGCATCGTCGATTCCCTGGGTGTCGGTTCGTTAAGCGATTAAAACTACCATAGGCCGTATCTTGCCCAAACCCCCGCCGGTTGGTAGATTGTTGCGTCTTTTCAACGCGTCTGGAATTCTTCATGTTCAAGGGCATACGGGGTGTTTTCTCCAACGACCTTTCAATCGATCTAGGTACGGCGAATACCCTGATCTATTCCCGCGGCCAGTCGATCCTGCTTGATGAGCCCTCGGTGGTTGCCATTCGTCAGGATCGCGATGGGGGCCCCAAGACCATCGCCGCCGTCGGACGCGAAGCCAAGATGATGCTGGGGCGCACCCCGGGCACCATCAAGGCGATCCGGCCATTGAAGGACGGCGTCATCGCCGACTTCACCGTCACCGAGAAAATGCTCCAGCACTTCATCAAGAAGGTCCACGAGGCGCGGTTTTTCCGCCCCAGCCCGCGGGTGCTGGTGTGCGTGCCCTGCGGCTCCACCCAGGTCGAGCGGCGCGCGATCCGCGAATCGGCCGCCGGGGCCGGTGCCCGCGAGGTCTTCCTCATCGAAGAGCCCATGGCGGCTGCGATCGGCGCCGATATGCCGGTGGGCGAGGCGCGCGGCTCGATGGTACTCGACATCGGCGGGGGCACCTCGGAGGTCGCGGTGGTATCACTCAATGGCATCGTCTACTCGGCATCGGTGCGCATCGGCGGTGACCGCTTCGACGAGGCCATCGTCAATTACGTGCGGCGCAACTACGGCATCCTCATCGGCGAATCCACCGCCGAGCAGATCAAGCAGCAGATTGGCCAGGCCTTTCCCGGCAACGAGGTCCGCGAGCTCGAGATCAAGGGGCGCAACCTCGCCCAGGGCATCCCGCGCAGCTTCACCCTCAACAGCAACGAAATCCTCGAAGCCCTGCAGGAGCCGCTCTCGGGAATCGTGGGGGCGGTCAAGACGGCGCTCGAGCAGACGCCGCCCGAGCTTGGCGCCGACGTCGCCGATCGTGGCATCGTGATCACCGGCGGCGGCGCGCTGTTACGCAACATCGACCGCCTGCTCATGGAGGAAACCGGACTGCCGGTGGTGCTGGCCGAAGAACCGCTGACATCCGTGGCGCGCGGCGGCGGGCGGGCACTCGAGCTCATGGACGAAAAAGGCGCGGATCTTTTCACCAGCGAGTGACCGTGCCTGCTCCCGTGTAACCGGCACAGTGTTTCACCGGAGGCTGCAGGACCATTAAACCGCTTTTCTCACAGACGCCATCCGTCACCGCCCGGTTTGTCCTGGCGGCGATCGTGTCCATCAGCCTGCTGCTCGCCGATCACCGGATCGGGCTGCTCGAACCGGTCCACCACGCACTGTCCGTGGTCACCGAGCCCCTGCGCCTGATGGCCGCCCTGCCCGCGCGGCTGGGCGATCGGGCCGAACAGACATTGACGAGCCGCCGCGAACTGATCGCCGAGAATCAGCGCCTGGAAGATCGACAGAAGGTCTACGAGGCCCGCCTGCAGCGGCTCGACGCCCTCGAGGTTGAAAACATCCGGCTGCGCCGCCTGCTGGACTCCTCCTACGAGCTCGAGCGTCCGGTGGTCATCGCCGAGCTCACCGGCGTCGATCTCGACCCGTTCAACCATGTCACCCAGATCAGCAAGGGTCTGCGCGACCGCATCCGGGTCGGCCAGCCCGTCATCGACGCTGAGGGCGTGCTCGGACAGGTCGAGACGGTCGCCGCCTTCACCGCCACGGTGCGGCTGATCAGCGATCCCAGCCATGGGATTCCGGTTCAGGTGAATCGCAATGGACTGCGCAGTGTCGCCTTTGGCACCGGCCGGACCGATACCCTCACCATTTCGAGCCTGCCGAATAATGCCGATATCCGCGAGGGGGATCTGCTGGTCACCTCGGGCCTGGGGGAACGTTTTCCCGCCGGGTACCCGGTGGGCGAGGTGCGACGCATTGAACGCGACGACGGCAGGGCGTTTTCCGAGATCCAGGTCGAGCCGCTGGGACGGATCGGGCAGGTCAAGGAGGTACTGCTGATCGAAGACCGGGGCAGCGGCGATGAATAGCGCCCAGCCCCACGCGCGATGGGTGATCGCCGTCACGTTGGTGGTCGCGCTGACCCTCATGATCCTGCCGCTGCCGGCAGGGCTCGAACCCTATCGCCCGGAATGGGCGATGCTGGTCATCCTTTACTGGAGTCTGGCGCTGCCGGTTCGGGTGGGTGTGGGAGTTGCGTGGCTGATCGGCCTGCTGCAGGACGTCATCCAGGCGACCGCGCTGGGCTCGCATGCACTCGCCTTCGCCCTGGTCGCCTACCTGACCATTCAGCTGTGTCAGCGCCTGCGCAACGTTCCAATCTGGCAACAGACCCTGACGGTGCTGGGCCTGGTGCTGCTGGCCCGCGCGCTGCTGTTCATCACCCGCGGGCTCAGCGACAGCGCGGGTGTCGACTGGCGCTTCTGGCTGCCGGCGCTGACCAGCACCCTGGTCTGGCCACCGGTCTTTGTGCTGCTGCGTTTCCTGCGCCGGCGCTTTCAGGTCAACTGACATGGATCTCGGCACGTTCCGCGACACCCCCCGCGAGCGGCAGGTCGTTCGCCGCCGGTTACTGATCGCCGGCGTCATCGGGGCGCTGCTGTGCCTGCTACTCGCCGGCCGCATCGCCTATCTCCAGACCGCGCGCTACGACCACTTCGCCGCCCAATCCCAGGATAATCGGGTGCGCATCGCGTCCGTCGCGCCGACCCGCGGGATCATCCGCGACCGCGAGGGGCGCGTGCTTGCCGACAATCAGCCCGCCTTCCGTCTGACCATCGTCCCTGAGCGCGTCGACGATCTGAGCGGCCTGCTCGACCAGCTCGATGATCTGGTGGATATCAGCGCGGCCGAGCGGGCGGCGTTCCGTGACGCGCGGCAGCGCAGCCGCGGATTCCAGGCCATCCCACTGAAACGTCAGCTCAGCGAAGCCGCCGTCGCCCGCATCGCCGCCAACCGCCATCGCTTTCCCGGCGTCGAAGTCCAGCCTCACCTGATCCGCCACTATCCCTACGGACCCATCGGCGCGCATGCCATTGGCTACGTCGGTCGCATCAGCGAATCCGAACTGCGCAGCCGTGACCGCCGGGCGTATCGGGGCAGCAGCGTCATCGGCAAGACCGGGCTCGAGAAGGCCTACGAGCGCCGACTGCGCGGTGAAATGGGTTCGGAGCGCATCGAAACCAATGCACTGGGCCGGCCGATTGATGTGATCGAGCGCGACCCGCCCACCCCGGGCGAGGATCTCACCCTGACCCTGGACATCGGCCTGCAGCGCGTCGCCGAACAGAGCCTGGGGGATTACCGCGGCGCGATCGTGGCGATGGACCCCCGCGATGGAGCCATTCTCGCGCTCGCCAGCCAGCCCGGCTTCGACCCCAATGCGATCAGCGCCGGGCTGGACCGCCAGACATTCGAAACGCTGAGCCGCGATCCCGATCAGCCGCTCTACAACCGGGCCATCAGCGGTCGCTACCCGCCCGGCTCGGTGATCAAGCCCTTTCTGGGCCTGGCCGGTGTGGCCGATGGCGCCATGACCCCCGATGAGGAGATCCACTGCGACGGGACCTTTCGGCTGCCCAATGTCTCGCGGGTGTGGCGGGACTGGAAACGCGAGGGCCACGGCGACGTCGATCTCAACGAGGCCATCGCCGAGTCCTGCGATGTCTACTATTACGAGCTTGCAGACCGCATGGGCATTGACCGCATGCATGACTGGATGACCCGCTTCGGCTTTGGTGTCGACAGCGGTCTCGCACTGCCCGGCGAACGTCAGGGGGTCATGCCGTCACGCGCCTGGAAACAGCGCAATAGGGGCGAATCCTGGTACCGCGGCGAGACCATCAACACAGGGATCGGGCAGGGATTCACCCTGGCGACCCCCATTCAGATGGCCACCTCGACGGCAATGCTCGCCAACCGCGGCGCGCCCATCGTGCCGCATCTGCTGGCGGGACGCCCGGACAGCGACGGCGCCACAGCCCCCGTCGGGCCGGTGCGCCTCGAGGACGAAACCCTATGGCAGACGACCATCGATGCCATGGTCGACGTGGTCCACGGCGAGCGCGGCACCGCCCGCGCCATTGGCGAAGACCTTGACTACCGGATCGCCGGCAAGACCGGGACGGCCCAGGTCATCGGGATCGCCCAGGGCGAGGAATATGACGAGGCCGCCATCGACGCCCGCCACCGGGATCATGCGCTGTTTACCGCGTTTGCACCGGCCACCTCACCGCGTCTGGTGGTGACCGTTCTCGTGGAAAACGGCGGCAGTGGCAGCACGACGGCAGCGCCCATGGCGCGCCGGGTCATCGATGCATGGATGAATCGGGAGGAGCAAGGCAGTGAGCTGGGCCGAGAGTCGCGTTAACGCCGTGGCCCGCCGGGCGACCGGGGATGTGCTGCAGCGGGCCCTGCACCTGGACGGGGTGCTGCTGGGTCTGGTGGCGCTGCTCTCCGGACTCGGCGTCGTCATCCTCTACAGCGCCTTTGGCGGCAGCATCGCAGCGGTCCAGGACCACCTCGTGCGCCTGGCAGTCGGCGCGGCCGGCATGATCGTCGCCGCCCAGATCCCACCCTGGCAGCTGCGGCGCATCGCCCCCTGGCTGTTCGGCCTGGGCGTGGTGCTGCTGGTGGCGGTACTGGTCGTGGGTGAATCGGGCGGCGGCGCGCGGCGCTGGCTGGATCTGGGGGTGGCGGGTTTCCAGCCCTCCGAATTGATGAAGCTGGCGGTGCCGATCATGGTCGCCTGGGTCATCGCCCGGTCCGCCATGCCGGTATCAACCGGGCGCGCCGCCGCCACACTGGCGATCATCGCGCTACCGGTGGGGCTGATCGGCAGCCAGCCCGACCTGGGCACGGCCGTTCTGATTGGTGCAGCCGGCGCCGGGGTCCTGTTTCTGGGCGGCATCGGCTGGCGCTTGATCGCCGCGCTGATCGGGCTGGTGGCGGCGGCCGTGCCACTGCTCTGGCAGTTCGGCATGCAGGACTATCAGCGCCAACGCGTGCTGACCTTTCTGGACCCGACCCGTGACCCGCTGGGCGCCGGATACAACATCATTCAGTCGCAGATCGCCATCGGTTCGGGCGGCATCCATGGCAAGGGCTGGCTGAATGGCACCCAGGCCCACCTCGAGTTCATCCCTGAGCGCCACACCGACTTCGTGTTCGCCGTCATGGCCGAGGAGTTCGGCCTTGTCGGGGTGTGCGCCCTGCTGGTTCTGTATCTGCTGATCACGCTGCGCGGGCTGTGGATCGCCTACCAGGCGCAGGATAATTTCTCGCGTCTTCTGGCCGGCGGCCTGTCACTGACCTTTTTCGTCTACTGCTTCGTCAATATCGGCATGGTCTCGGGCCTGCTGCCGGTGGTGGGCCTGCCCCTGCCCCTGATCAGTTACGGCGGATCGGCCATGGTGACGCTTCTGGTCGGCTTCGGTATTCTCATGTCCATTCATACCCACCGGCGGATGTGGTCATCTTGAACACGCTCCATCGCCTTTTCGGCACAACGGCGGCTGCGCTGCTGATCCTGGTCCCACTGGCGCTGGGCACGAGCAACGTGGGGGCCGATCCCGGGGCGATCCGTGCCTTCAGTGAAGCGCTCGCGGCCCGGCATGACTGGGACGCCCGGCGTATCGAGGCGCTGATCAACGATGAGGCCATCCATCAGCCCGATATCATCGAGGCCATCCGCCGACCCGCCGAAGCAATGCCCTGGTCGCGCTATCGGCCGATCTTCCTGACCGAGGCACGCATTGAAGCGGGCCGTGCCTATCAACAGCGCCATCGCCGCTGGCTCACGGCGGTCGAGGACACCTACAGCGTCCCCGCCGAGATCGTGGTCGCGATCATTGGCGTCGAGACCTTCTATGGCCGCTACGCCGGCAACTACCGTGTCCTCGACGCGCTGCGCACGCTGGGCTTCGGCTATCCACCCCGCGCCGAATTCTTTCGCGACGAGCTCGAGGCATTCCTTGTCCTGGCCCGCGAAGAAGGCTTCGCGCCCACCGACCCGCTGGGGTCTTACGCCGGCGCCATGGGCATTCCGCAGTTCATCAGCAGCAGCTATCGGGCCTACGCCGTCGACTTCAACGAAAACGGTCGGCGGGACCTTTTCTCGGAGCCCGCCGATGCCATCGGCAGCATCGGTCACTACCTGGCCCGACATGGCTGGCAGGCGGATGCGCCCATTGCCGTTCCGGCACGGGTCGAGGGCGAAGACTGGCAGTCACACCTGTACGAATCCCTGGCCCCGCAGGACACCGTCGCAACGCTGGCGGCCGCGGGGGTTCACCCTTCCACCCCGCTCAGCGCCGGCCTTGACGCGCGTCTGCTGCAACTCCAGGCCGAGGCCGGCGACAGGTACTGGATCACCCTGCGCAACTTCTACGCCATCACCCGCTACAACCACAGCGCCCTTTACGCCATGGCGGTTCATCAGCTGGCCGAGCGCATCGGCGGAGGGGGAAGATGAGTCGGCTTGCCGTCGGCCTGTTGGCACTGCTGATGGCCGGTTGCAGCGGCCTCGTGTCCGAGCCGCAGGACGGGCCGGGGCGGGTCATCGACGATCCCATGGCCATCCCCGATGCGGTGCCCCAGAGGGTGCCCGCCAGTCGCTATGGCAATCCCGAGCAGTACGAGGTGTTCGGCCAGACCTACCGGGTGATGGACAGTGCCGCCGGGCATCGCGAGCGCGGCATCGCCTCGTGGTACGGCAGCAAATTCCAGGGCCGGCGGACTTCAAGCGGCGAACCCTACGACATGTATGCCATGACCGCCGCACACAAGCACCTGCCGCTGCCGACGTGGGTCGAGGTGCGGCACCTGGACACCGACCGGTCGATTGTCGTGAAGGTCAACGACCGCGGACCGTTCGCCGATGACCGGATCATTGACCTGTCCTACGCGGCCGCCGCCAAGCTCGGCATGCTCGAGCGCGGCACGGCACCGGTAGAGATCCGGGTGGTCACGCCCGATGAACCGACCCGCGGCGATTACTGGATCCAGATGGCCGCTTTCCGCGACGCCGGCAACGCCCGGCAACTGGCCCGGCAGTTGCAGGGGGCCCCGCTGTCGGCATCCCCCGTGATCCGCGAGGGGGGCGATGGCCTGCATCGAGTGCGGCTTGGCCCCCTGCCCGATTCCGCGCGCGTCGATCAGCTTCGGGCCGAGCTGGAGAACGCCCGTTTTTCACCCGGACATGTCATTATTCCCGCTGACTCCAGCGACTGAAAACTGAGACCACCGACCATGACACCGCTCAGACTCGCCATCCTGATCATCGCCCTCCTGCTCGGTGGCCACGCCGCCGCACAGTCCCAACCCATTCCGGTGCCCGACCCGCCCCAACTGGGCGCCGATGGCTACATCCTGATGGACTTTCACAGTGGTCGGGTGCTGGTGGATCAGAACAGCGATGTCCGCCGCGACCCGGCCAGCATCACCAAGGTGATGACGGCATTCGTCGTTTTCAACGAACTGCGCTCGGGCGATCTCACCATGGACGAGCCGGTGCGGATCAGTGAAAAGGCTTGGCGGGCCCCGGGATCGCGCATGTTCATCGAGGTGGGCAATGACATCCCGGTCAACGACCTGATCCGCGGCATGATCATCCAGTCGGGCAACGACGCCAGTATCGCCCTCGCGGAGCACATCGCCGGCAGCGAGTCGACCTTCGCGGCACTGATGAACCAGTACGCCGCCGAGCTGGGGATGACCAACACCCACTACACCAACGCCACCGGGCTGCCGGGTGACGAGCATTACTCCACCGCCGCGGATACCGCCCGTCTCGTGCAGGCGCTGATCGAACGGTTTCCGGATTACTACCGCCTCTACTCCGAGCGCGAGTTCACCTGGGGCGGTATCACCCAGAGCAATCGCAACCGCATGCTCTGGCAGGATCCATCCGTCGACGGCGTCAAGACCGGCTATACCGAGGCCGCGCAGTACTGCCTGGCCACGTCCGCCGAGCGCGATGGCATGCGGCTGATCTCAGTGGTGATGGGGGCCGAGACGCCAGAGCAGCGGGTCAGTCAGTCGAAGAGCCTGCTCAACTATGGCTATCGGTTTTTTGAGACCCATCGTCTGTATGCCGCCGATGAGCCGATCGAGACGCCCCGGCTGTGGAAAGGTGTGGCCGATACGCTGCCCGTGGGCGTCGCCGAGGATGTGTTCATCACCCTGCCGGCGGATACCTACGATCAGCTGGATGCCCGGATTCGTCTGAACGAGCCACTCGAGGCGCCGGTGGCGGCCGGTGACCGCGTCGGCCGCCTCAGTGTCTCGCGCAATGACGAGGTGGTGCGGGAGAGGGACATCATCGCCCTCGAGACGGTGCCCGAGGCTGGATTCGTGGGGCGCACGATCGATACGGTGCGACTATGGCTGAATTGAATGACTCCCCGCCGGGACTGACCTTTCCGTGCGAGTTTCCGATCAAGGCGATGGGGCGCAGTGATGCGGCCCTGCCCGGGATCGTGGTGGAAATCGTCCAGCGCCATGCACCGGCCCTGACGGCCGAGAGCATCACCACCAGTGAGAGCAGCGGCGGGCGGTATGTCTCTGTCACGGCCACCATTACCGCCGACAGCCGTGATCAGCTGGACGCCATTTACGCCGACCTGAAGGCGCACGAGAGCGTTCTCGCCACCCTCTGATGAGCGACGCGATCGCGATCCGTGACTGGGGCCGGTGCGACTACGCCCGCGTCTGGGCGGCGATGAAGGCCTTCACCGACGAGCGCGATGCCGACACTGCGGATGAGCTCTGGCGCGTGGAGCATCCAGCGGTCTTCACCCTGGGGCAGGCAGGCCGGGCCGAGCATGTCCTCGATCGCGGCGACACGCCGCTGGTGCAGACCGATCGTGGCGGTCAGGTGACCTATCACGGCCCCGGGCAGATCGTGCTCTACCCCCTCATCGACCTGCGCCGTCAGCGCATGGGCGCGCGCGAGCTGGTCACCCGCCTCGAGCAGAGCGTGGTCGACTGGCTGGCCCGACAGGGCATCGACTCGGCGCCGCGCGCCGATGCCCCCGGGGTCTATGTCGATGGCGCCAAGATTGCCGCGCTGGGGCTACGCATCCGCCGCGGCTGCAGCTATCACGGACTGGCGGTCAACATTGCCATGGACCTTGCCCCATTCAACCGCATCAACCCCTGCGGCCATGCCGGCATGGCGGTCACCGACCTGGCCACGCTGGGCGTCGACTGTACTGTGGCACAGGCCCGCGAGGGGCTGACCCGCGCGGTGGTGGCCCGCCTCAGTCCGGTGTAAGGCGGGCATCGAGCGCGTGCAGACGCGCCGGGGTCCCCACATCCCACCACTCACTATGATGATGGTGACCGGTGAGCTGACGCCGCTCGCAGGCGCGCACCAGCAGCGGCGCCAGCGGCGCCACCTGCGGCCGCAGACCGGCGAACAGTTCGGGGCGATAACAGCCGATCCCGGCAAAGGTATAACGCGGCGTATCGCCGTCGCGGAGAATGGCATAGCCGTCAAAGTGGAAGTCGCCCTGCGGGTGATGCGCCGGATTGTCCACCAGCACCAGATGCCCCAGCCCCTCGGGCTCTCGCGGCAGCATGGCGAGGTCGAGGTCGCACCAGACATCGCCATTGATCACCACGAACGGCTCCGGGCCCAGCAGCGGCAATGCATTGGCGATGCCACCGGCGGTCTCCAGGGCCTGATCGCCCTCGTCGATCATCCGCACTTCAAGCCGCGTCGGCGCCAGCCCGGCCACATGCGCGCGGATCGCCTCGCCCAGCCAGGCGGTGTTGATCACCACCCGCTCGAAGCCGGCGGCCTCGAGGCGGGCCAGATGCCAGTCGAGCAGCGGCCGTCCGCCCACACTCAGCAACGGCTTGGGACAGTGGTCGGTCAGCGGTCGCATGCGCTCACCCCGACCCGCTGCGAGAATCATTGCATTCATGGTGAGTCCGCCCGCTCGGGCCGCGGCAGCTCGGCAATCAGCGCGGCCAGGTCATGGCCGGCCGGATCATCACCGAGCTCACGGCTGAGGTAATCGAGAAAGCGCGGCGCATCCGCCAGATAACCGGGCTTATGATCGCGGTGGTAGAGGCGCGCGAATATTCCCAGCACCTTGAGATGCCTCTGCGCGGCGGTGCGATCCAGCGCCCGGGACAGGTCCGTCGGCAGACGGATCCCGGCGGCAGCGGCGCGATCCCGATAATAGCCAACGAGGGCCTGCTCCGCGTCAGGCGTCAGACTGAAAAACGCATCCCGTAGCAGACTCGCCAGGTCATAGGTCACCGGGCCCACCAGCGCATCCTGAAAGTCGATTACACCGGGATTGGGTGTCGCCACCAGCAGGTTGCGCACCATGAAGTCACGATGCACCACGACAGTCGGCTGAGCCCGCATGGCCTCGCGCAGGACCGCGGTTCCCGCCGCCCAGCGCGACCACCAGGCGGCGTCCGGCTCGACGCCCAGATGCCGGCGCACATACCAGTCCGGAAAAAGCGCCAGCTCGGCGTCGATGCGATCGGCATCAAAACGGGGCAGGTCCCGCCCATCAGCCCCGCCCTGCAGCTGCACCAGCGCATCGATGGCCGCGCGCAGCAGGCACTCATCGGATTCACCATCCAGGGCGCTCAGATAGTCCTGGCCGCCCAGGTCTTCGAGCAGCAGAAAGCCCGCCGCCGGCGCAGCGGCATGGATGACCGGGACATGCACGCCGGCCGCAGCCATCAGGGAGCGGATCCGGCAGAAGGCGCGGCAGGTGGATGACTGATCCGGAGCGTCCATGACCACTCGGGCGCCCCCGGCCGTTTCGATACGGAAATACCGCCGCGGGCTCGCATCACCCCCCATCGCCTCGAGGGCGTCCGGCTCGATGCCCTGATCGCGCAGCCACGCCACCATCTGGCGCCCACGCGCGTCGAGCCGGTCAGTTGCCACGATTGCTGCGCCCCTCCGGAGTGAATCTTCGCGAGTGTATAGGGTACCCTTCGGTTTCAAAAGCGCTTCCACCACTGACAGGGACAGCCGATTCCGTGCCGCGATATCAACCGATCCCCCTCATTGGAGTTGCCCTGGCAACGGCCCTTGCCGGGTCCCTCGACGCCCGGGCCAGCGAGGGCCGCTGGGCGCTCTGCAGCGCACCGCTGCTCGAGCCGATGCCCCCTGCCACCGAACCGGTCGCCGGCGATGGCGAGCGCATCGACATCACCGCCGATCGGGCGCAGGCCAGCGGGCAGCCACCGATCTACGAGTTCACCGGCAGTGTCCGGGCGCGTCAGGCCGATCAGCGCCTGAGCAGCGAACGCCTGCGCTACGACAGTGGCGACGGCCGGATCGAGGGCGACAGCGGTGTGCGCCTGCGCCAGCCAGGTGTACTGATCAACGCCGAGCGCGCCCGCTACTGGCTTACCCCTCAGCGCGGGACATTCGAAGGCGTCAGTGATTATCGGATCGTCGCCGGCCACATGCAGGGCCAGGCCGAGCGGGTCATCCGCGAAGGGCCGACACTCAGCCGCTATCAGGGCGTGACGCTGAGCACCTGCATGCCCGGACGTGAGTTCTGGACCCTGCAGGCCCAGCGTGCCGAGATTGATCGCGACACCCGCCAGGGGCGTGCCCACCATGCCGTGCTGTCGCTGGGCCGGCTGCCGGTCTTCTATACCCCCTACCTGCAGTTTCCGGTGGGCAGCGAACGCCTGACCGGGCTGCTGGCGCCGACCATCGGCCAGTCCGATGACAACGGCACCACCGTCTCAGTCCCCTGGTACTGGAATATCGCTCCACAATACGACGCCACTCTGCGCCCGACCCTCTATAGCCGTCGCGGACTGCTCATGGATACCGAGTTCCGCTACCTCGAGGAGTGGATCGACGGCGAATTCAACGTCAGCGTCCTACCGGATGACGACGTTTTCGGAGACAACCGCTGGGCCATCGATCAGGACCACCAGCTGGCGATCGGTTCATCCATCCGCGGCCGGATCAAGCAGGCCCGCGTCAGCGATGCGTTCTACTCCGATGACTTCAGCAACGAACTCGACGTCCGCTCCGCGTCGTTTCTCGAAAGTGAGGCCAGCTTTGCCTGGACCGGACGCGATTCGAGCCTGTCGGTGGATACGCAGTACTGGCAGCAGATCGACACCCGCATCAGTGCAACGAGCCAGCCATACGCCCGCGAACCACGCCTGCAGTTCCGCTACAACCCGATAACAGGGCTGGGCCCGCTGGATATCGACTTCGACGCCGAGGCGACACGGTTCACGCATCCGGTCTCGCGTCGCACCCAGGGACGGCGGGTGGATATTGCCCCACGGGTATCATTGCCCTGGCGAAGGCTCGGCTATTTCATCGAACCGGCGGTGACATGGCGCCACACCGATTACGACCTGACCGGCGATCTGCCCGGCCGGGATGCCACACCCAGCCGATCCATGCCCATCTACAGCGTTGACGCCGGTGTTTTTCTGGAGCGACCCAGCACCCTCTTCGCAGGGGTCTATCAGACGCTGGAGCCGCGGCTTTTCTATCGCCGCGCCCCGACACGCGACCAGTCCGACCTGCCCGACTTTGATACCAGCGCCTCGACGCTGACGTTCAGCTCAATGTTCCGCGAGAATGCCTTCGCCGGTCTCGATCGTATCGAGGACGGCGAACGCCTGACCACGGGCATCACCACCCGCTTCGTGAACACCACAAGCGGGCAGGAATACCTGAGCGCGTCCATCGGCCAAATCTTCTACTTCGAAGATCGCGAGGTGGCGGCCGACGGCGATCCGGCGGACAACCGCTCGGAAATCGTCAGTCAGCTGCGCCTCGATCTGCCGCGGGGTTTCAGCGCGGATCTGGACTACCGTTGGGATCCGGACAGCACCGGCACCGACAACCTGCGTACCCTGCTGCGTTGGCGGGGTCGGGATACCCAGGCGATCAACCTCGGCCTGCGGCGCCGTCGCGACGAGGGTGAGACCACGCTGGATCAGGCCGAACTGTCCTTCGCGTTGCCCCTCACCCGCGGTGTGAGTGTCTTTGCCGGCCTGCTCGAGGATCTCGAGACCAACAATACCCGCGAGCGTTTCATCGGCATCCAGCAATCGGGCTGCTGTCACGCCTGGCGGCTTGTCAGCGAGGAGCAGCTGCAGCGGGATCCCGACCGCGCAGATGCGCGACTCGAACGCACCGTCATGCTCGAGCTCGAACTCAAGGGTCTGGGCGGCATCGGTGATAGAATCCAGTCGTTTCTGGATGCCGAAATCGACGGCTACAACCCAAGGCGCTGAGATCAATGATGAGAACGCTGCTTGCCATCCTGCTGTTCGCGATCGTGCAGACCGCCCAGGCCGAAGAGGTCCTGCTCGACCGGATCGTCGCTCTGGTCAACGATGACGTGGTCCTGCAGTCCGAGCTCGAGGGCGAGCTGGCCTCGGTCCGGCAGAATCTCGAGCAGCGGGACGTGCGCATGCCGCCTGCCGACGAGCTGCGGGCGCAGGTGCTCGACCGTCTGATCGTCCAGACGCTGCAGATGAATGTCGCCGAGCGGCGGGGTATCCGGGTGGATTCCGCAACGCTTGATGCCGCCGTGCGGCGCGTTGCCGAACGCAATAACCTGAGCCTTGAGGGACTGCGCGACGCGCTCTCGGGGCAGGGCATGAACATGTCGGTGTTTCGTGATCAGCTGCGTCGCGATATCACCATCAACCGTCTGCGCCAGCAGGTGATGAACCAGCGTCTGGATGTCACCGAGCAGGAGATCCAGCAGTTCATCGAGCGCAATCGCAGCCTGGATCGTGATTACCGGCTGTCGCAGATCCTGATCAGCGTGCCCGAGGCGGCCTCGGCGGATGTCATCGAAACCGCCCGTCGCGAGGCCGACACGGTGATTGAACGACTGGACAGCGGCGAGTCGTTCGCCCGGGTGGCGACGGCCGCTTCAGATGCCCGCAATGCCCTCGAGGGCGGCGACCTCGGCTGGGTACCGGCGTCACAGCTGCCGTCGGCCGCCGCCAGCGCGATCCGCGACCTCCAACCCGGCGAGCATACCGCCGCGCTGCGCACCCCGGCAGGGTTTCAGATCTACCGTCTCGAGGACACCCGCGGCAGCAGTGAGGCCATGGTCGAGCAGAGCCGGGTCCGGCATATCCTGATCCAGCCCAACGAGGTGGTCAGCAACGAGGACGCCCGTCTGCGTCTGTCGTCGCTGCGCTCACGGATCGAGTCGGGCGGTGACTTTGCCGATCTGGCACGGGCCAACTCCGACGATCCCGGGTCGGCCAGTAACGGCGGCGCCATCGGCTGGGTGGATCCGGCCAATCTGCCTGATTCATTCGGCGAGGCCATCAACAGCCTCGATGTGGGTGAGACCAGCGAAATATTCCGCACGCGCGGGGGCTGGCACATCGCCCAGGTGCTCGAGCGCCGTACGCGCGACGCCAGTGAATCGATCGCCCGCGAAGAGGCCGAGCAGGCCATCCGCGAGCGCAAGCGCGAGGAAGAAATCGAGCTCTGGCTGCGCGAGCTGCGCAACGAGGCCTACATCGAAAGGCGTCTCGGGGGCGGCTGATGGCCGATCGGCCGCGCATCGCGATCACGCCGGGCGAGCCCGCCGGGATTGGACCGGAACTGGTCAACGCCCTGGGCGACGCCTTCCCCGACGCCCGACTGGTGGCCATTGGCAACCCTGACCAGCTGCAGGCCAGTGATCACCTCGAGGTGCTGCCGGTGCACCCCGCTGCGCCGGTGACACCGGGGCAGCTCGACCCTCGCAATGCCGGCTATGTCCTCGAAACCCTGCGCCTCGCCGTCGAAGGCTGTCAGCAGGGGCACTTCCAGGCCATGGTCACCGGCCCGGTGCACAAAGGGGTGATCAACGAGGCGGGCCATCCGTTCAGTGGTCACACCGAGTATCTCGCCGAGCTCACTGACGCACCGATGCCGGTGATGATGCTGGCCGCCGGCTCGCTGCGGGTGGCACTGGCCACCACTCACCTGCCGCTGCGGGCCGTCGCCGACGCCATCACGCCCGCGCGGCTCAGGACAATCCTGCGGATCCTTGACCACGACCTGCGACGCTTCTATGCCATCGAGCGGCCTCACATCCTGGTCGCCGGACTGAATCCACATGCCGGTGAATCAGGCCACATGGGGCGCGAGGAAATCGACACCATCAACCCCGTGCTCGAGGCCCTGCGCGCGGCAGGACTGCATCTCACCGGTCCGCTGCCGGCGGATACGCTGTTCACACCCGCGCGCCTCGAGGGCGCCGATGCGGTACTGGCGATGTATCACGACCAGGGGCTGCCGGTGCTCAAGCATGTCGGCTTCGGCCATGCCGTCAACATCACCCTGGGGCTGCCCATCATCCGGACCTCGGTGGACCACGGCACCGCCCTTGATCTGGCCGGACAGGGCGTCGCCGATCCCGGCAGTCTGCATGCCGCGATTCGCGAGGCCATCGACATGGCCCGTGCGGGGCGCTGATCAGTGCATCGAGCCCGGCGCCGATTCGGCCAGAATTTTCTGCATGATCCCGCGATCATCGAGCGGATGCTCGCCGCCATCGCCCCGCGGGCGGCGGAGCGTTTCCTCGAGATCGGCCCCGGTTCCGGCGCACTGACCCGGCCGCTGCTGGCCCGTGGCGCCCAGGTCATGGCCATCGAGGTGGATCGCGACCTCGCCGCCCGACTGGATCAATGGGACGCCGCCCGGAGTGGCGCGCTGCAGGTCATCGAGGCCGATGCCCTCAGCCAGCCGGTGGCGCCTCTGATCGAGGCGGCGGGGCAGGCGCTGCGGGTCGTCGGCAACCTGCCCTACAATCTCTCGACGCCGCTGCTGTTCCACCTCACCGCACCGGCGACCGGCATTCACGATCTGCACCTGCTGCTGCAGCGTGAGGTGGTCGATCGGATGGCGGCGGGGCCGGGTTCACGCATCTATGGCCGGCTGTCGGTGATGATCCAGGCGCGCTGCCAGATCGAGCCGCTGTTCGAGGTCCCTCCGGGGGCCTTCTCTCCCCCTCCGCAGGTCACCTCGCGCTTCGTGCGCCTCACCCCCCATGCCGAGCCACCACTGGGTGATACCGATACGGAATGCCTCAGCCGGGTGGTGGCCGCGGCGTTTGCCCAGCGCCGCAAGACCCTGCGCAACGCCCTGCGCGGCCTGATCGACGATGCCGGAATCGCCGCGGCCGGGATCGACCCCGGCACCCGCGCCGAGCGGATTGATCTGGCCGGGTACGGGCGTCTCGCGCGGATCCTCCAACATCCATCCGAAAAGGCATAGGCACACGAATGGCGGATTACGCGATCGGCGACATTCACGCCTGTCTTGGCAGCCTCGATTCGCTGCTGCAGACGCTGGATTTCGACCCGCAGCACGACCGGCTCTGGCTGACGGGCGATCTGGTGGGACGTGGCCCGCAGCCCGTCGAGACGCTGCGCCGGGTGCGTGATCTGGGCGACGCGGCGCGCACGGTGCTGGGCAATCACGACATCCACTGCATCGCCGTCGCGCTGGGTGCGGGTCGGCAGCGGGCCAGTGACCGGCTGGAGCCACTGCTCGCCGCCCCCGACCGTGACGACCTCATCGACTGGCTGCGGCATCAGCCGCTGCTCATCGACCTGCCGGAATCCGGTTATACGCTCACCCATGCAGGGATCGCCCCGCAGTGGGACTCCGCCACCGCGGCGCGCTGTGCCGCCGAGGCCGAGGCCGCGTTGCAGGGCGACAACCTCGTCGGCCTGATGAACCACCTCTATGGCAACAAGCCCGATCGCTGGTCAGAGTCGCTCACCGGCTGGGCCCGCCTGCGCTTCATCATCAATGCCTTTACCCGAATGCGCTTCTGCCGCGCGGACGGCCGGCTCGACTTCAGCTGCAATGGCCCGCCGGAATCCGCCCCGAAAGGCCTGTACCCCTGGTATGCCACGCCGGATCGGCGCATCGACGGCACCACCACCACGGTCCTGAGCGGGCACTGGTCGCGGCTGGGCTGCCGTCAGGGTCCGGGCTACATCACCCTCGATACGGGATGCCTGTGGGGCGGACAGCTGACGGCCGTCCAACTGGACCGGTCACCGGCCCGCTTCACCCAGCTGGACTGCCCGGCCAATGGGGCCAGCGCCTAGCGACGGCGCACCGCATCCGTCAGCCACGTCGATGGGAAAGCGATGGCAACCGCTCGCGGATGGCCTGCTGATGAGCCGGATCCAGGTCGGCCACGGCAATACCGGGGCCACTGCCGATACCGGCATTCGCCAGGCACGCCCCCCAGGGATCGACGATCAGGCTCTCGCCGTGGGTCATGCGCTCGTTGGCATGCAACCCACCCTGATCCGGGGCGAGGACGTAACAACCGTTCTCTATCGCCCGCGCGCGCACCAGCACCGACCAGTGCGCGGCACCGGTGGTGGCCGTGAACGCCGAGGGGGCCAGCAGGATCGTCGCGCCGCCATCCACCAGGGCCCGATAGTGTTCGGGGAAGCGCAGGTCATAACAGATCGACAGGCCGAGCATTCCCGCAGGCGTTTCCGCCACCACCACCGCGTCGCCGGGCGCGAGGGTGGATGACTCGCGGTAAACCTCGCCCCCCGGCAGGGAGACATCAAACAGGTGGCGCTTGTCATAGCGGGCCAGGCAATCGCCATCCGGACCGAACACCAGCGAGGCGGCCCGGACCCGGTCGGATTCATCGCCCTGCAGCGGCACACTGCCGCCCACCAGGGTGATGCCGTGGTGCTGGGCGGTCTGTGCGAGAAAACTCTGGATCGGCCCCTCACCGGGCGACTCCGCCACACCCAGAACGTCCCGCTGGTGACGGCCCAGAAAGGCGAAGTTCTCGGGCAGCACCACCAGGCGGGCGCCGTGGCCTACCGCCTGGCCGATCAGACCGCCGGCCGCGGTCAAGTTGCTGGCCACCTCCATACCCGAGACCATCTGCACCACCGCCGCACGGACCGGTCCGCTCATGGGTATCTCAGTCATCGTCGGCATCCTCCAGATCCGGGGCGATGAGATCGAACTCGGGTTCGTCCCAGGTGCCCCCAATGTGATAAGTAAAATCCGTGAGCCGCTCGACGCCCGACTCCAGCATCCCCCGGGTCACGAACAACAGGGCTGCGGCAGCCGGCCCACCGGCGAGCCCACCGAGGAACGCCAGCGCCGAGGACAGCTGCGGCGTCACCGTCACACGTTGATCGTAACGCCGCCGCACCAGATCCGTCTCGCCGCGTAGCGACAGATCCATCGAGGGTCCGGTCAGGGAAAGATCATCGGTGCGCATGCGACCGGCCTCGACCTGCCAGGTGCCCTGCAACTGATCAAAGCTGAGCCCCTCGCCGACCACATCCGAAAAATCCAGCCCCAGGCGCCGCGGCAGCACCGACAGGCTGAACAGCCCGAGGGCGCGGCCGGCCCCGGGCTCAACCGCCGGCAGGCTGCCATTGCGCAGATCGACTGACAGATCGCCAGTCAGCGTTGGCAGTGCCGGTTGCAGCATGCCGCCCTGCCAGGCCAGTTCACCGCTGACACTGCCCTCGCCCCGGTTCATTGCATCCACCAGCCCCAGAGCGCCCAGCACCTGCCCGGCATCGCGGGTATAGAGATCAAAATCCAGCTGATTGGGACGCGCGCCCTCCCCGACCTGGTCGATCCGGGCCTTCAGATCAATCGACTCGCCGGTCAGCTGCAGCCGCGCCTCGCCGCCGGCATCGCCCCGCGACCGGCTGAGCTGGAGTCGCCCCAGCGGCGTCCCGTCCACCCGCAGTTGCCCGGCGCTCAGATCGATGTCGGTCCCGGGCAGCTCGGAGGGCGCCCCGTCACCGGCATCATCCTGCGAAGTGGCCGTCGGCCGGGGGCGCGCGCTCAGCGTTTCCAGACGCAGCACCCAGGGCGCCGCCGGCCCGGCCTTCTCGACCCGTCCATCAGCCCCACCGCTCACTGACCATGTCCCCTGCCCATCACGCATTTCACCGGTCAGCACGGTCTCACCGATGCGCCAGCGACTGACGTCCAATCCCGCCACGGTCAATTCCATGCGCAGGGGCATCGGCAGCCCCCCGGCCGGGGCCGCTCCCTGGCCGGTGCCCGCCAGGCGCGCCGGATCCACCACCGGCAGGGTTCCGCTGACCTGTGTCGATGGCGTCGAGGGCAGTGACGGCGGGCGCTCACCAAAATGCAGCGCCGCCCGGTCGTTGCCTAGTACCGCCCGGAGTCGGTCGGCGTAGCTGAACCGCCATGCGGCATCGGCGCCCCGCCGCCATTCGAGGGCCAGCGGTGTGGAGGACTCAGCCGCCTTGGCCAGACCCAGCGGCAGATCAAGGGCAACGCCCTCAAGGCTCGAGCGTATGCTCAGCCGCTCGCCCGGCCGCGCGCCCCCGGCGGCCATAAACCCGGGACGCTCCCAGCGGATCCGCCATGCCGCGGTACCCTCGGTACGCTCCGCCAGCGCGGATGTCCCCGGCCAGTCGGCGATTGCCATGCGGGTATCCGCGGTCACCTCGATCCGGGCCTGATCGGCCTCGCCAACGGTTGCAGCGCTGGCCACGACCGGCCGGCCCGCCAGCCGCGCGCGGACGCCCGTGGCGGTAACGCCCTGCCGGTCGAACGCCACCTCGCCCCGGATATCCTCAAGGCGTATGGCCGGCTCGGGGACGGATACCGCGGCACCGTCCAGGCGCAGGGCGCCCTCAAGGGCCATGGGCTGGCCCCGGAACGGGAAGTCCAGATCGAGTGACAGGTCTCCGCGGCCCTGCCAGCGCAATTGATCGAGACGACCCGAGGCGGGCAGGACCGGTGACTGCTGCATCACCGCCAGCATCCCAGAGAGCGGCCCCCGCAAGTCCCCGCTGACCTGCAGCTGCGGGTCGAACAGATCATCAATGCGCGCCTGTGCCTGCTGCAGGTCGTTCCTCCCGATGCGCCCGCGCTCGGCGCTGATCCGCATGCCCTGATTGCGGAACCGCAGCTCGCCGGCAAGTCCGCGCAGCGGCGGCCAGTCCTGCTGATAGCGGAACTCGACATCCGCCAGCCGTGCACGCAGATCAAAAACGCCATCTCCGGCACGATAGGGAAAGCCATCCACCGGGCCCGACCAGCGCAGCGTGGCGGCTTCCATGCGCCCACCGGCAATGGCCCGATCGAGCCATGCCACCAGCCGGTCATCCATGATCCCCACCGGTAACACCTCAAGCACCTGCGCGGCCTCGAGCGCCCCGGCACGGGCGGTCACATCCACCCGCGGCGTCTGCCCGGCGCGTTGCTCGAGCCGACCTTCCAACCGCACCGGCGCGCCATCGAAGCGGCCCTGGACATCGCCCAGGGACAGCCACCAGGCCTCCGGCCCCGACCGCGACCACTGCAGTCGTCCCCCGGTCACCGCCACCTGGACCGGGCGCCGCAGTAACGCTTCACCGTCGGGCTCAATGCGCTGCAACTGGAGTTGATCCACCACCACCTGCCCACCTTGTGGGCCGGCCTCGACCTGCAGATCCGCCTGCCGCCCGGCCAGGCCCGGCGGCCATCCCGATACGCCGACGCCCACCAGATCCGCCGTCAGCCGCCAGTCCGACGCATCTCTCCAGACCAGGGTGGCGCGCCGCGCCTGCCCATCGAGGGTGACGGGCGCATTGATCCGGCGACGCAACAGGGGCGCCAGGGGTTCAAGAGGGGTATCCGAGAGTGCCAACCGCCAGCCACCGTCTGTCCCGCGGGCAAAGGCGATGGGACCCGGCACCGGGCCCGGCCCATCGGCCTGCGCCAGAGCCTGAGGCTGGATCTGCCCCGCCCAGTGTCCGTCCTGCCAGTCGGCGCGGGCGAGCAGCGACAGCGATTCGATACCGCCATCGAAAAGCCCCAGCGACTGCGCCTCCAGATCCGCGGTCAGCCGGATGGCACCGGTCTCGGCCAGGTTGACCCAGAGCCGCCCGGACACCCGGGCGGCGGGATCCGGCTGTAGCGACGAACGCTGGAGCCAGGGCGCAATCCGCTCGCCGGTCAGGCCCTCGAGGTCGATCACTGCCCGGGCCGTCGACGCCGTCGCGGCGTCGATCTGCATACGCGCCTGCACCCGCTCATCGGCCTGGCGGGCGTCCAGGGCAAAGCGCCATTGCCCGTCGGGGTCGCGCCGCCAGCGCAGTGCCACCGACTCAAAGCCGAGGCGCGCGGCATTGTCCTGATCCACGAGCGCCAACCGCGAATCGCGGATCAGCAGCCGATCCACGGGCAGGTCGCGCAGCGCCTGCAGAAACGAAGCCGGGGCCACCGGCGTCGCCCCCGGCAGCAGCCCGGCGAGGCGCCAGTCGCCGGAGGCCTGCTGGCGCAGCGTGACCGCCATGCCCTCGGCGCTCAATGCGTGAAACTGCAGGCTCCCCGCCTGCAGGGACTGCCAGGGCGCAATCGCCAGGGTCAGGCTGTCCAGGCTCAGGGGCTCACCGCCGTCGGCCCCACCGACGCGCACATCCTCGAGCACCAGACCCGGGCGCAGGCGCCTGAGGCTCGCATCCAGCCCGCCGATCTCCACCGGTACGCCCAGCCGATCGGAAACCACCGCCACCACCGGCGCGGTCAGCGACGGCGCGGCGGCGAACAGCAGCCGGACGCCGGTCAGCAGCACCGCCGCCGAGACCACCAGCGTGACCCCCGTCATCAGCAGCGCGGCCTTGAGGCGCTCCTGGCGCTGCGGCCGGATCCAGCGGTGCAGCTGCTGCGCGATGCCCATGCCTACATCAGCACCACATCGAACTGCTCCGGGTTATAGAGCGGTTCGGCCTGAAACACGATGGGCTTGCCAATGAATGCCTCAAGCTCGGCCAGGCTGTCGCTTTCCTCTTCCAGGGCGCGGTCCACCACATCCTGAGCTGCGAGCACCATCAGCCGCGTCATCTCGAACTGGCGGGCCTCACGCAGGATCTCACGGGTGATCTCGTGGATGACCGTCTCGGCGCTTTTCAGGTGGCCGCGGCCGCCACAGGTCGGGCAGGACACGCACAGCTGGTTCTGCAGTGACTCGCGGATGCGTTTGCGGGTCATCTCCACCAGCCCCAGCGACGAGACCTCGCTGATCTGGGTGCGCGCCTGGTCATGCTCGAGCCCCTTGGCAAGGCTTCGCATCACCTGACGGCGGTGTTCAGCGGTCTCCATGTCGATGAAATCGATGATGATGATGCCGCCGAGGTTGCGCAGTCGCAGCTGGCGGGCAATGGCCTGGGCCGCCTCGAGGTTGGTCTTGAAGATGGTCTCCTCAAGGGTGCGATGCCCCACGTAACCGCCGGTGTTGACGTCAATGGTGGTCAGCGCCTCGGTCTGGTCGATGATCAGGTACCCCCCGGACTTGAGGGTGACCCGCCGCTGCAGGGCACGCTGGATTTCGTCCTCGACCCCGTAGAGGTCAAAGATCGGACGCTCGCCGGGATAATGCTCGAGGCGCGAGCGGGCATCGGGCAGAAAGGTCTCGCTGAACGAGAGCATGCGCTCATGCCATTCCCGCGAGTCGATGCGAATGCGCTCCACGTCCTCGTCCACCGAATCGCGCAGAACGCGCATCATCAGTGGTAGATCCTCGTGCAGCAGCGTCGTCGGCTGCGCTTCCTGGGCGCGCGCGTGGATTGACGCCCAGAGTCGCTGCAGATACTGCCAGTCACGGACCAGCGCCTGTTCGCTGGCGTTCTCGGCGGCGGTTCGGAAAATACAGCCCTTGTGAGGGTCGCCGTCCAGCAGCGAGGTCCCGATGGCGCGCAGCCGCTCCCGGGCCGACGCCGACTCGATACGTGCCGATACCCCCACGCCGGGGTTATCCACCAGCAGCACCAGGTAGCGCGAGGGGATCGCGATCTGGGTGGTCAGCCGCGCCCCCTTGCCGCCAATGGGGTCCTTGAGCACCTGCACGAGGATGCGTTGTTGCTCGCGCAGCAGATGCTGAATGCTGCGCGGCTCATGACTGGGGCGATCCACCAGCGCCTGGCTGGCATTGATGTCCGAGGCGTGCAGGAAGGCGGTGCGCTGGAGACCGGCATCGACAAAAGCCGCCTGCATGCCCGGCAGCACCCGCGACACCTGGCCGAGATAGATATTGCCCACCAGACCGCGACTGCGCGCCCGCTCGATGTGGATCTCCTGGACGCTGCCGTTATCCAGGGCCGCCACGCGGGTTTCCTGGGGAGTGATGTTGACGAGCAGTTCCCGGCTCACTGCTCCGCCAGCCAGCGGGACTGATAATCGATGCCAAACTCGGTCAGCAGATCATGGGTTTCCACCATGGGCAGGCCCATGACGCCGCTGTAGCTGCCCTCGAGCTGCTCGACGAACACCCCGCCGCGGCCCTGGATGGCGTAGCCGCCGGCCTTGTCGATGGGCTCGCCACTGCGCCAGTAGGCCTCACGCTCGGCCGTCCCCAGGTGGCGCAGGGTGACCATGCTCAGCGACAGGCGCGTGAGCTCGCGCTGACCATCCACCATGGCGATGGCGGTCAGCACCCGGTGGGTGCGCCCCGACAGCTGCTCGAGCATGCCCAGGGCGGCGTCCCGATCGGCGGGTTTACCCAGGAGGGTGTCATCGACCACGACCGCCGTGTCCGCGCCGAGCACCGGCACATGCCCATCGCCGCCCAGTCCGGCCCAACCCGCCCGGGCCTTTTCCAGGGCCAGTCGAAACACGAACACTTCGGGGGTCTCGTCGGGCAGGACCTGCTCGTCCACGGCCTGCGGAACCGTCTGAAAGCGCACGCCCATGCGCTCGAGGATCTCGGCCCGCCGCGGCGAGGCCGAGGCCAGGAACAGGTCGGGGTCGGTGGTGGAAGGGTGTGTCGATGTCATTTCAACCTCCAGCGGCGGGCACCGATCAGGCGCGGTGATAGGGATGGCCGGCGAGCAGCGTCCACGCGCGGTAGAGCTGCTCGGCGACGATGACGCGCACAAGCATGTGCGGCAGGGTGAGCGCGGACAGCGACCAGCGACGCTCGGCGGCATTCAGGCAGCGCTTATCAAGCCCGTCCGCGCCGCCGATTACAAAGGCCAGATCGCGCCCCTCATGCAGGGCGGCGTCCAGGTACTCGGCCAGATCCGGGGTGCGCCATGACCGCCCCCTCTCATCCAGGGCGATCAGGCGTGCTGACCCGGCGGCGGCCAGCAGTGCATCGGCCTCCTGGGCGCGCGCCCGGTCGATATCGCCGCTGCGCCGGGCGTCACCCGGGTTCACCGCCTTCACCGCGAGGGGCAGATGCCGGGGCATGCGCTGCGCGAATTCGTCGACGCCGGTGCGGATCCAGTCCGGCGGACGCCGCCCCACGGCGACCATGTTCAGGCGCATCGCCCTCAGGCCTCCTGCCCGTCGCCCACCGTCCAGATGCGCTCGAGGCGATAGAAGTCGCGGACATCCTCAAGCATGACGTGGACCACCACGTCACCGAGATCCACCAGCACCCACTCGCTGTCGTCGAGGCCTTCAATACCGGCGGGCCGTTGCCCCTGCTCGCGGGCGGCATCGACCACCGCCTCGGCGATGGAGCGGACATGGCGACGCGAATTGCCGGTGGCAAAGGCCATGAAATCGGTGATCGGGGTGCGTCCACAGACGTCGATGACACGCGGATCCACCGCCTTGAGGTCATCGAGTGCGGTCACCACCCGATCACACAGCGACTGGGCCTGGACAGCGGGTTCAGACATGATGGGGGTTCAACCTCCCGGGCGACGACGCCCTTGATACTTGCGGATAACCATAGCATCCACTGGAAGCCAGTTCGTGCCAGACGACATCAGGCATCAGCCCCTGCGCCGAGCGACCCAGCGCCAGGCACCGGCGGATGCCGGTGGCGGAGATCTCGAGCCGGGATACCGCCTGAAACAGCACGCCGCCGGACGGCGAGCGTCGCAGCGCCGCCGGATCATGCATCCGCCGCGGCCGCATCCACTCGACAAGCGCCGGCGGCAGCGCTTCGGCATCGCCGCCGCGGGTCATGACCACGAGATGGGCCTGGCGGGTCAACGCCTCCCACTGATGCCATTGCATGAGCCCACGAAACGCATCGCGCCCCATGATAAAGCACAGCGGCCGGTGCCCGCCGAGCCGGCGGCGCAGACCGGCCAGCGTGTCGACGGTATAGGACGGGCCTGAGCGATCCAGCTCGCAGCGATCCACCGCCAGACCCGGGATACCGGCGACGGCGGTCTCCAACAGCCGCGCCCGGGCCTGAGCCCCCAGCCGCGGCTGGGGGCGATGCGGCGGGACATGACCGGGCACCAGCCGGATCTGTGACAGCCCCAGGGCCTCGAGCAGCTCGATGGCCGGACGCAGATGGCCATAGTGGACCGGATCGAAGGTGCCGCCCAGCACCGCCACCGGCGCCGCCTGCGGGTCACTCATTCGCGCACGTGTCCCTCGCCCAGGACGATGTACTTCTGTGTGGTCAGGCCCTCCAGGCCGACCGGCCCCCGGGCGTGGAGCTTGTCCGTGCTGATGCCGATCTCAGCGCCAAGCCCGTATTCGAAGCCGTCCGCGAACCGCGTCGAGGCGTTGACCATGACCGAGCTCGAATCCACTTCGCGGAGAAAGCGCTGGGCGCGGGCATGATCCCGGGTGACGATGGCGTCGGTATGCCCCGAGCCGTGCTGGTCGATGTGCTCGATGGCCGCATCAAGGCCATCCACCACGGCCACCGCCAGAATCGGCGCCAGATACTCGGCATCCCAGTCGGCCGGCTCGGCGGCGGTCAGGCCATCAACCAGCGCCCGACTCCGCTCGCAGCCGCGCAGCTCGACCCCATGGGCATCAAAGGCGGCCTTGAAGCGTGGCAGCAGCGAAGCCGCCACCGACGTATCCACCAGCAGCGTCTCGAGGGTGTTGCAGGTCCCGTAGCGCTGGGTCTTGGCGTTGACCACGACGCGCTCGGCCATGGCCGGATCGGCCTCCGCATCGACGTAGCAGTGGCAGACCCCGTCCAGGTGCTTGATCATGGGCACTGTCGCCTCGCGCATGATGCGCTCGATCAGCCCCTTGCCGCCGCGGGGCACCAGCACGTCAATGTATTCATCGAGGTTGATCATCGCTCCGACGGCCGCCCGGTCAGTGGTGCGGACCACCTGGACCGCGGTCTCGGGCAGCCCCGCATCGGCCAGCCCGGCGGCAATGCAGGCCGCAATGGCCTGGTTGGAGTGCAGCGCTTCGGAGCCGCCCCGAAGCACACAGGCGTTGCCCGACTTGAGGCAGAGCGCCGCGGCGTCAGCGGTCACGTTGGGCCGCGACTCGTAGATGATGCCGACCACACCCAGCGGCACGCGCATCCGGCCCACGCGGATACCGCTTGGCATGGGATCGAGGTGGCTGACCGCGCCCACCGGATCCGGCAGTGCGGCGATCTGCTCGAGGCCGTCGGCCATCGCATCGATGCGGGCGTCGGTCAGTGTCAACCGATCGAGCAGCGCGGCATCCAGGCCGTTCCCGCGCCCGGCGGCCAGGTCCTTTTCATTGGCGGTCTCGAGGGCCGCGCGGTCATCCCGCAACCGCTCGGCGATGGCCCGGAGCGCGGCATTGCGCGCGCCGGCCTCACTGGCGGCCAGACGACGGCTCGCGGCGCGGGCGGTCTGCCCGATCCCGCGCATGGTGGCGTTGATTTCACTCATCCGTTTTTCTCCCTGCGATCGGCGGTTGCGACGCCCCGCGCCACAACACTCGAGAGTTCCAGTAATTCATCCCAGGGCCGGCCTGACTCGGCCCCCTTTATGACACGATCCACCCGGGCCGCCCGGCTCAGCAAGCGCTCCCAGACGCCACGCGGCGTCCCGCGGGCGATGGTCTGCAGCCGGGGCTGGCGGTTCTTCCAGACCCGGTGGCGGGCCATCACCGCGGCCGCCCGCTCGCCCGCGGCCATTGAGGCCTGCAGATCGGCGAGCACACGGATGTCCCGGGCGACCCCCCAAAGCACCAGCACCGGCTCCTCACCCTCGCCGCGCAGCCGTGCGAGGATGCGCAGCGTACGCGCCGGATCGCCGGCCAGCATGGCCTCGGGCAGGTCAAAGACGGCAAACCGGGCACTGTCACTGATGGCCTCACTCGCCCATTCGGCATCCACTGCACGCCCGTCCGCCAGCAGCGCCAGTTTGTCGATCTCCTGCGCCAGCGCCAGCAGATTGCCCTCATTGCGCTCGGCAATCAGACCGGCCGTGGCGGTATCCAGATCCAGGTCCCGCTCGCGCGCCCGGCGTCGGGCCCAGCCGGTGAGCTCGTGGCGGCGCAGCGGCCAGGCGTAGCTCATGACACCGGCGCTGGCGATGGCCTTGGCCCATGCCGACTGACGCTGCGCGGTTTCGAGACGACCGGCGATCACGATCAGGATATGCCCGGGGTCGGGCGCGGCGGCTCGAGCCTTGAGCACGGCACTGCCATCACGACCCGGCTTGCCGCCGGGCAGTCGCAGTTCGATGAGCCGACGTTCGGTGAACAGCGAGAGATTATCGGCGGCGGTGGCCAGGCGGTTCCAGTCAAATCCGGCGTCGACGTGCAGAACCTCGCGCTCGTCGTAACCCTCGCCACGGGCCCGCTGGCGCAGCCGATCCAGGGCCTCTTCGATCAGTAGCGGCTCTTCGCCGGCGATCAGATAGACCGGCGCCAGCCCGCGGTCGATGCGCTGGGGCAACTCGTCGAAGCGGATCTCCGGCATGACCGCCCGGCCTAGAGCCGCCGACCCACCCGCGAGAGCAGCAGCTGGAGGGCGTCGTCGCGCAGGTCGCGGCGCAGATCCTCCTCCTCGGCATCGCGCCCCTGCAGATTGCCCGGGTCTGCCGGGTAACTGGCCGAGGTGCGCACGGTCTGGCTTGAGAAGGTTGCCTGATCGGGCCCGGCCCTGCCGCCGGCCCTGAGACTGAAGCGGATTTGATAGCGCAGCTCGTACTCACTGGCGAAGCCGTCCGCATCGGTTGCCACCGTGCGTCGCCGGCTCGAGGCCTCGAGGATTTCAATGACCACCCGGGCATCGGCGGCCTGCTCCACCACCGTGGCGTCAAGGCCGCGCAGGCGCTCGGCAAGCCGGTTGCTGAAGCGATTGTCGATGGATCCGCCGATCGCCACGGGCACGCCCTCGAAACCGCCCCCACCCGCGCCGCGCAGCTGCCAGCCGCAGGCACCCACCACCAGCGCCAGCGCCACGGCCAGAGCGAGCCGTCCGACCGCCATCAGGGCGCGACCACGTTGACCAGACGACCGGGCACGACAACCACCTTGCGCACGGTGCGGTCGTCGATGAATCGCCGGACATGCTCGTCGGCCAGGGCCTGCTCGCGGATGGTCGCCTCGGCCGCGTCCGCCGCCACCGCAATCCGGCTGCGCAGCTTGCCGTTGACCTGTACCACCAGCTCGACCTCATCGCGGCGCAGGGCCGCCTCATCGACGGCGGGCCAGGGCTGATCCACCGCCGCCCCCGCCCGGCCAAGCGCCGTCCACAGGCCATGGCTGAGGTGCGGGGTGATGGGCTGGAGCATGAGAACCACCGCCTCGAGGGCCTCCTGACGCACGCCGCGGGCCACCGGCCCGGTGCCGGCATAGCGACCCAGGGCATTGCACAGCTCCATGATCGCCGCGATGGCGGTATTGAAGGTGTAACGACGGCCGATGTCGTCGCCCACCTTGGCGATGGTCTCATGCAGCTTACGCCGCAATGCCACGGCCTCGTCATCCAGCCCCTCGGTCACCCGGTCGGCGGGACACGGCCCGGCGCTGACATGGTCATGCACCAGCCCATAGAGGCGGCGCAGGAACCGCGATGCCCCCTCGACCCCGCTGTCCTGCCATTCCAGCGCCTGATCCGGCGGCGCGGCAAACATCGTGAAAAGCCGCAGGGTATCGGCCCCGAACCGCGTCACGAGGGTTTCCGGGTCCTCGCCGTTATTCTTTGACTTGGACATGGTGGTCCAGCCCGTGGCCACCAGCTCGGCGCCGTCACTGCGACGCGTGGCACGCACGATGCGGCCCTTGCCGTCACGCTCGGTCTCGACATCGGCCGGCGCCACCCACTCGCGGCCGCCGGCGTCGCTGTCGTGATAGAAGGCTTCAGCCAGCACCATGCCCTGACAGAGCAGGTTCGTGGCGGGCTCATCGCTGCTGATATAGCCCAGATCGCGCATGAGCTTGTGCCAGAAGCGGAAGTACAGCAGATGCATCACGGCATGCTCGATGCCGCCGATGTACTGATCCACCGGCAGCCAGTGGTCGGCGCGCTCGTCGAGCATGGCATCGGCGTCGGGGCTGCAGTAGCGGGCGTAATACCAGGAGGACTCGACGAAGGTATCGAAGGTGTCGGTCTCGCGCTCAGCCCCGCCGCCACAGCGCGGGCAGGCCACCCGGCGCCAGGCCTCGTCCGTGCGCAGCGGTGACTGCACGCCGCTGAAGGTGACATTCTCGGGCAGCGTCACCGGCAGATCCTCATCGGGGACCGGCACCGCGCCGCAGTCCGGGCAATGGATCACCGGGATCGGGCAGCCCCAGTAACGCTGCCGCGAGACGCCCCAGTCGCGCAGCCGGTAATTGGTGGTGCGCCGGCCGATGCCTTCCGCCTCGAGATGGCGGGCAATCGCATCGAACGCCGTTGCGAAGTCCATCCCCGTGAACGGGCCGGCGTTGACCGTGACCAGGTGCTCCTTCGCGGTCCACGGCTCAGCCTCGACATCGACGGCCGTGCCATCCGCCGGGCCCACCGCCTGACGGATGGGCAGACCGAAGCGGGTCGCAAACTCGTGGTCGCGGGCATCGTGCCCCGGCACCGCCATGATCGCGCCGGTGCCGTATCCCATGAGCACAAAATTGGCGACCCATACCGGAATGCGTTCACCGGAAAGCGGATTGATCGCCTCGACACCCAGGGGCATGCCCTTTTTCTCGAGCTTTTCCATGGCCTCCTCGGTGACCGCGCCCTGACGGATCTCGTCGAGGAATGCCGCCACCGTGGCATCCTGCCGGCCGGCCTCGACGGCCAGCGGGTGGTCAGCCGCCACGGCCATGTAGGTGGCGGCATAGAGCGTGTCCGGCCGGGTCGTATAGACCCGCAGGGGCTCGCCACCGCGGGCCAGGGCAAAGTCGAGCTCGATGCCCTGTGAGCGGCCGATCCAGTTGCGCTGCATGGTCTTGACCGCATCCGGCCAGCCCGGCAGGGCATCCAGCCCGTCCAGCAACTCATCGGCATAGTCGGTGATGCGCAGAAACCACTGCGGGATCTCACGGCGCTCGACCTTCGCGCCCGAGCGCCAGCCGCGTCCCTCGACCACCTGCTCGTTGGCGAGGACGGTCTGATCCACCGGATCCCAGTTGACCACCGCGCTCGCCCGATACACCAGGCCCCGCTCGAGCAGACGGGTGAACATCTGCTGCTCCCAGCGGTAATACGACGGCGAACAGGTGGTGACCTCGCGGCTCCAGTCGTAGCCATAGCCCATGCGCTGCAACTGGCGGCGCATGTGGTCAATGTTCTGATACGTCCACTCCGCCGGCGGCACGCCGCGCTTGATGGCGGCGTTCTCCGCCGGCAGGCCGAAGGCATCCCAACCCATCGGCTGCAGGACATTGCGGCCCTGCATGCGCTGATAGCGACTGATGACATCGCCGATGGTGTAATTGCGGACATGGCCCATGTGCAGCCGTCCACTCGGGTACGGCAGCATCGACAGGCAATAAAAGGATTCGCGCTCGGGGTCTTCGGTGACCCGAAAGCAGCCCTGGTCGTCCCAGTAGGCCTGCGCGTCAGTCTCTAAACGGGCGGGGTCGTATTGCTTTTCCATGGGGCGAGAGGATACCCCGGCGCCGGGCGTGATTGCACCTGCCGTCAGCCCGTCGTCTGGCGCGCGGCCCGCTCGAAACGGCTGCCGTGGCACTTGGGACACGGCGGGATATGACCAGTGCGCTTGAAGTGCAGGACCTCGCCACAGTCACGGCAGACCAGGGTGCCCGGACCGGTGACCTCGCCGGTGTGATAGCGGGCCGCCGCCTGAAGCTGCCGATTCAGGGCCTGCCACTGCAGCCGGGTCTGATCGGCCACCGACGAAAAGCGATCCCAGATCCAGTTCTCCACCAGCTGCAGGTCCATATGCAGCCAGTCGGCGTAGGTGCCCCGGGCCCTGCCGACGTACTCGGCGGCGTCCTCAAGGTCGCGCTGCAGCCACTCGGCCACGCGGTCGGCCTCCTCCCGGGTCAGTTCGCCCAGGGCCACACTGCGCTCGCGGGCGGCGTCCAGCGCCTCGTGAAAGCCTTTTTCCACGGCGTCGCCGGTGCTCTCCAGGCGCTCGCGAACACGCTCAAGCATGCGCTCATAACCGTGGACTTCGTGATCCCGCGGTTGCTCGTTGTCAGTCATTGCCCTCACTCCTCGGTGGCGTTCTGCGTGCAGTCTAACGGCTTCGCCGGGGTAACGGCGAATCACCTATCGCCGGCGCCGGCGCAGCAGCAGCCCGCCCATGCCGGCGAGAACCAGCCCCACCAGCGGCCAGTCGCCGGCGCGCCCATAGGGTGTGGTGCCCTGATAGGGCTGAACCGTGGCCGTCAGGACCGCCGCCTCGAACAGCGGCCCCATCCGGCGCAGCCCGCCATCCGCACCGATGATCGCGGACACCCCGGTGTTGGTGGCGCGGATCATTTCACGCCCGGTCTCAAGGGCGCGCATCCGCGCCATCTGCAGGTGCTGCCAGGGAGCGCTCGAGTGGCCGAACCAGGCATCGTTGCTGACGTTGAGCAACAGATCGGCGGCAGGCAGGGCCGCGGCCACCTCGGCCCCGAAGGTGACCTCATAGCAGATGCTCACGCCCAGCTCGTGGCCGGCGGCGGTCAGCGGCGCCGCCGAGCGCCCGGCAGTGAAATCGCCCAGCGGCGTGCCGACAAAATCCAGAATGCCGCCCGCGATATCGCGAAACGGCACATATTCACCGAATGGCACCAGATGGCGCTTGAAGTAGTAACGCGGGGGCTCGCCGGCCACCACGACGGCGTTGTAACGTCGGTCGCCCCGGGCCACCGGTGCGCCCAGAACCAGCTCGCTGCCGGCCGCCCGCGCCTCCCGGGCCAGTGGATCGAGCCACTGCCGTGCCTGACGATAGAACACCGGCAGGGCGGTTTCGGGCCAGATGATCAGGTCATCACCCAGCCGGGCGCGGCTCATCTGCAGATACTCGCGCAGAATCGCCCCGCGCTCATCCGGATCCCATTTACGGGCCTGATCGATGTTGCCCTGCAGGATCGACACGCTGAGGGGGGCGTCGACGGGCCGCGTCCACTCATCATCCAGCGCCCAGGCGGCCGCCGCGATCAGCGCGACCGCCCCCAGGGCCAGACCGGCCCGCTGAGGTCGCGGCGAGACAATGGCATCAGCCAGCACGCCGGCGATGAGCACGACCGCCAGACTCACCCCATAAACCCCTGCCACCGGGGCCAGCGCCGCCAGGGGGGTGTCGATCTGGGTGTAACCCACGCTCAGCCAGGTGGCGCCGGTGGCCAGCCAACTGCGCACCCACTCGATCGCCACCCACACCAGGGGAAGCGCCAGCAGCCGGGTGCGGCGGCGATCGCCCGCGCCCAGCCACCAGCCGCCGGCCAGCGCCAGCGTGGGGATGAGCGCGAACAGCGCCACCAGAACCCCCGTGGCCACGCCGCCCGCCAGCGGCCCACCCCCGTAGTCGGCGATGCTGTGATAGATCCAGTACACACCGCTGCCGGCATAGCCGAGGCCGAAGGCGTAGGCGGTGGCGAGCACGGCCCGCAGCGAGGACAGCACCGAGACGGCGGCGAAGATCGCGGCCAGCGTGACGAACGGGGTCCAGATCCAGTCGAACGGTGCGAAGCCCAGCGACAGAAGGCCGCCCGCCGCCAGCGCCAGCGGCAGACGGATCAGTCGCGACATGCCGGCTGCGGGGTCACCATCAGCAGGTGCAGTCGACGACTGTCGGCCCGCACCACATCAAAGCGCAGATCTTCGAGGACCAGGTGCTCGCCACGTCGCGGAACGCGGCCGAAGCCGTTGGCCACGACCCCACCAATGGTGTCGAACTCCTCATCGCTGAATGCCGTGCCGAAATGATCATTGAAGGTCTCAATGGGCGTCAGCGCCTTGACCACGGTCTGGCCATCGTCGGTGCGGTTGAGAATCCAGGCGTCGTCATCCAGGTCGTGCTCGTCATCGATCTCGCCGACGATCTGTTCGATGACATCCTCGATGGTCACGATCCCGGCCAGACCGCCGTATTCATCGACCACGATCGCCAGGTGATTGCGGCTTTCCTGAAAGAGCTTGAGCAGGGCGTCAAGGCGTTTGCTCTCGGGCACGAACAGCGCCGGGCGCAGCAGTTCGCGGAGCTGGAACTCGCGCTGATGCTGGGGATCGAGATAGGGCAGCAGATCCTTGGCGATGAGGATGCCGATGACGTCATCGCGGTTATCGCCGGTGACCGGAAAGCGCGAGTGGCCACTCTCGATGATCGCCGGCAGCAGGTCCCAGACCGATTCCGAGCGGCGCAGCAACGAGACCTTGGAGCGCGGGATCATCACATCGCGCACCTGCAGCTCGGCGACATGCAGCACGCCTTCGCACATCGACAGCGCATCGGCGTCGAGGATGCCATGCTGGTGGGCGGCGCGGAGCGTTTCGACCACGTCGTCGCGGCTCTGGGGGTCCTGACCGCCCAGGGCCCTGCCGATGCGCATGAGCCAGGTTTTCTGTCCGACCGGCGCGGACGATCCGTCGCTCATGCCGGGGTCAGCTCTGATTGATAGGGGTCGTCGTAACCCAGCTGCGCCATGATGCCGCGCTCTTCCGCCTCCATGGTATCCGCCTCTACGCTATCCATGTGATCGAAGCCTAGCAAGTGAAGCACGCCGTGGACGGTGAGATGCGCCCAGTGTGCCGATGCCGTCTTGCCCTGGGCGTCGGCCTCGCGCCGGACGACCGGCGCGCAGATCACCAGATCCCCCAGCAGGGGTAGCTCGACGCCCTCGGGCAGGTCGGCGGGAAACGACAGGACGTTGGTGGGCCGGTCGTGGCCGCGGTAATCCCGGTTGAGGGCCTGGCTCTCGGGCTCGTCCACCAGCCGGACCGCCATTTCCCAGTCCTCGCGGCGGCCGGCCAGCACCGCGGCTATCCAACGCTCGAAGTCACCGGTCCCGGGCACCGATTCGTCGGTGACACACTGCAGATCAAGATGGCGCATGACGGGTCAGTCGTTGCTTGAATCGTCGGTATGGCGATCGTAGGCGCGCACGATGCGCTGCACCAGATCGTGGCGGACGACATCGCGGGCGTTGAAGAAGGTGAAACTGACCCCCTCGACCTCATGGAGCACGTCCACGGCATCCCGCAGCCCCGAGGTCTTGCCGGCGGGCAGGTCGATCTGGGTGACATCGCCGGTGACCACGGCGGTGGAGCCAAAGCCGAGGCGCGTGAGGAACATCTTCATCTGCTCGACCGTGGTGTTCTGCGCCTCGTCGAGGATGATGAACGCGCCGTTCAGCGTCCGCCCGCGCATATAGGCCAGCGGCGCGACCTCGATGACGTTGCGCTCGATCAGCTTATTGACCCGCTCAAAGCCGAGCATTTCGAACAGCGCGTCATACAGCGGCCGCAGATAGGGATCCACCTTCTGCGCCAGATCGCCGGGCAGGAACCCCAGTCGCTCGCCCGCCTCGACCGCCGGGCGGACCAGCACCAGCCGCTCGACCCGGTCCTGCTGCAGCGCTTCCACCGCGCAGGCCACGGCCAGATAGGTCTTGCCGGTGCCCGCCGGTCCGATCCCAAAGGTCAGATCGCAGCGCTGAATGGCGGCCAGATAGCCGCGCTGATTGGGGCCGCGCCCCCGGATCAGCCCCTTGCGGGTGGGGATGGAGACATCGTCATCCACGGGCCCATCAGGGGTCGGCTGATCACCGGCTGCCGCCGGCGGGGTGTCTTCGGCCTCCGCCTCGGCGCTGCGCAGCTGCAGGTGCACATGCTCGGCGCCAATGGACTCACGGGGTGTCTGACGATAGAGCGCCCGCACCACATCCCGGGCCACATCAGTGGCCGCCTCGTCGCCGATGATGCGAAAGCGATGGCCGCGGTTCTCGATCTCCACACCCAGACGGCGTTCGAGCTGACGCAGATTTTCATCGAACTGCCCGCAGAGATTGGCCAACCGGTCGTTGTCCGCCGGTGTCAGGGTAAAGTCCACTGCCTCGGCCGTGCCTCGCCCGATCAAGCTGACTCCACCGCGGCCAGATCCGGTTCAAGCTGCGTGTCGATATCCACCAGCTCGCCGCGCAGCGAATGGGCCAGTGCCTCGGTGATGCGCACCTGGACGAAGCGGCCGATCAGCCGCGGATTGCCCGGGAAGTTGACCACCCGGTTGTTCTGCGTGCGGCCCTTGATCTCGTTGGAATCCTTGCGCGAAAGACCATCCACCAGCACCGACTCGACCCGCCCGACCATGGCTTCGCTGATCGCCCGGGCATTCTCGTCAAGGCGTGCCTGCAGGCGCTTGAGCCGTGCCTTCTTGGCTTCCGGCGGGGTGGCATCGGGCAATTGCGCGGCGGGTGTTCCCGGGCGCCGCGAGAAAATGAAACTGAACGACTGGTCGAACCCGACCTGCTCGACCAGATCCATGGTGTCTTCAAAATCGCGATCCATCTCGCCGGGGAAGCCGATGATGAAATCCGACGACAGGGTGATGTCGGGGCGCGCGGCCCGCAGCCGCGTCACCAGATCGAGGAAGTGATCACGGCCGTGATTGCGCTTCATCAGCGCCAGGACATTATCGGAGCCGCTCTGGACCGGCAGATGCAGATGATTGACCAGCTCCGGGACCTCGGCATAGGCATCCACCAGCGCCTGGTTGAAGTCGAGCGGATGCGAGGTGGTGAAACGGATGCGATCGATGCCGTCGATGGCGGCGATGTAATGGATCAGCAGCGCCAGGTCCGCGGCCTCGCCCATGGGACCCTCGGCCGCATAGCCATTGACGTTCTGCCCCAGCAGAGTGACCTCGCGCACCCCCTGCTCGGCCAGCTCGGCGCATTCCGCGAGCACGTCGTCGAACGGGCGGCTGATCTCCTCGCCGCGGGTGTAGGGCACCACGCAGAAACTGCAGTACTTGCTGCAGCCCTCCATGATCGAGACAAAGGCCGTGGGACCCTCCGCCCGGGCCTCGGGCAGCCGGTCGAACTTCTCGATTTCGGGGAAGCTGACATCCACCACCGCCCGTCGACTCTCGCGGGCCCGAGTGACCATGTCCGGCAGGCGATGAAGGGTCTGCGGACCGAACACCATGTCGACGTAGGGCGCACGCTCGACGATGGCGGCCCCCTCCTGACTGGCGACACATCCGCCCACGCCGATCAGCAGATCCGGGTGGTCGTCTTTCAGTGCCCGCCAGCGCCCAAGCTCGGAGAACACCTTCTCCTGGGCCTTCTCGCGGATCGAACAGGTATTCAGCAGGATCACATCCGCCTCTTCCGGCGTCCTGACCCGCTCATAATCGCCTTCGGCCGCCAGCACATCCACCATCTTGATGGAATCGTACTCGTTCATCTGGCAGCCGTGAGTCCGCACGTATACTCGTTGTGTCATGGGGGCAGAATACTAGCGCCCATACCGATCCTCAATGCGCACGATGTCGTCCTCGCCCAGATAGCTGCCGGACTGCACTTCCACCAGCTCGAGCGGGATCATGCCGGGGTTCTCCAACCGGTGGACGGTCCCCAGCGGGATGTAAGTGGACTGATCCTCGCCCAGCAGGAACTCCTCATCACCGCGGGTCACACGGGCTGTGCCCTGAACGACCACCCAGTGCTCGGCGCGGTGGTGATGCATCTGCAGCGACAGCCGCGAGCCGGGATGGACGATGATGCGCTTGACCTGAAAGCGCGCCGCCCGCACCAACCCCTCGTAGCTGCCCCAGGGACGGTGGACCTCACGATGTTCGAGCGCCTCGGACCGACCATCCGCCCGCAGCTGCTCGACAATGCCCTTGACCGCATGCACCTGGCCGCGCGGCGCCACCAGCACTGAGTCGGCGGTCTCGACCACCACATGGTCCTCGAGTCCGACGGTGGCGACCAGCCGGCTTTCGGCCCGCACGTAATTGTTGTGGCTGTCACGGGCCAGGACATCCCCCATCAGGGCGTTACCGGCCGCATCCCGCTCGGCGGCCTCCATCAGCGTCGCCCACGAGCCCAGATCACTCCAGCCGGCATCCAGCGCCAGCGTGACGGCCGCGTCAGTGGGCTCCATGACCGCATAGTCGATGGACTCGGCCGGACAGCGCTCGAAGGCGGCCGCGTCCAGGCGGACAAAATCCATGTCCTGCTCGGCCCCGGCCACCGCCGCCTCGCAGGCCTCGAGAATGGCCGGGGCGTGGGTCCGGAGGGCCTGCAGATAGGCCGACGCGCGCATGACGAACATGCCCGAGTTCCAGTAGAACCGTCCGCTGTCGAGGTAGGCCCGCGCGGTCTCGGCATCGGGCTTTTCGACGAATTGGCGCACGGCGCGGGCCGGGCCGCCCCCCACGGTCTCGCCGGCCTCGATGTAGCCATAGCCCGTCTCAGGTCGGTGGGGGACCACGCCAAAGGTCACCAGCCCGCCGGCATGGGCGGCCTCGATGGCCTGGGTCACCGCCTCACGCAGGTGGGCCGGCTGCGCCACCAGGTGGTCCGCCGGAAACACCGCGAGAATGGCATCGTCACTGGCCTGCAGGGCCTGCAGCGCGGCCACGGCCACCGCGGGCGCGGTATTGCGGCCCACCGGCTCGAGCAGGATACGGGCGGTGCCCAGCGGGCTGTCACGCAGCTGCTCGGCCACGAGAAAGCGATGCGCCTGGTTGCAGACCACCATGGGCGCGGCCAGCCCCGGCAGATCGACCAGCCGCTCCAGGGTCTGCTGGACCAGTGTCCGACCACCGGCGGCGACATCCAGGAACTGCTTGGGATAGGCCTCGCGCGACAGCGGCCAGAGCCGCGAACCGACGCCGCCCGACAGGATGACCGGATGGACCGGCAGTGGGGTTGTCCGATCACTCACGCCAATTCTCCTGCGTTTCCGGGGACCACCGGCGGACGCCCGATGGCGTAGTAATGAAATCCGAGCCCCGCCAGCACCGCCGGATCGTAGAGATTCCGGCCGTCGACGATCACCGGCTCGTTCAGGCGGGCGCGGATGAGATCAAAATCCGGGCTCCGGAACTGATTCCACTCGGTCAGGATGACCAATGCGTCGCAGCCCTCCAGCACCGCTTCGGGGCTGTCGCAGAGCGTGAAACCCGGGCGGTCGCCGTACAGCCGCCGCGCCTCGTCCATGGCCTTGGGGTCGAAGGCCTGCACCGCGGCGCCGGCCTCCCACAAGGACTCCATCAGGCGACGGCTGGCGGCCTCGCGCATGTCATCGGTGTTGGGCTTGAAGGCAAGCCCCCAGAGCGCGAAGCGGCGCCCGGCCAGATCGCCACCGAAATGCTCGCGCAGGCGATTGAACAGGTAGTGCTTCTGACGATCATTGACCTCTTCCACCGCCTGCAGCAACTGCGGGACATAATCGACGTCATGGGCCGTCCGGGCCAGCGCCTGCACATCCTTGGGAAAGCACGATCCACCGTATCCGGCGCCGGGGTAGATGAAGTGATAGCCGATCCGGGGATCGGCGCCGATACCGATCCGCACGCGCTCGATATCCGCCCCGACCCGGTCGGCGATGTTGGCGAGCTCGTTCATGAAGCTGATCTTGGTGGCGAGCATCGCGTTGGCGGCGTACTTGGTCAGCTCGGCGGAGCGCACATCCATGCTGATCAGGCGGTCGTGGTTGCGGTTGAACGGCGCGTAGAGGCTGTGCAGCTTCTCCCGCGCCACCGCATCATCGCAGCCGACGATGACCCGCTCGGGCTTCATGAAGTCGTCGATGGCCGCGCCTTCCTTCAGGAACTCGGGGTTCGAGACCACCGCGTACGGCACCCGGGCGCCGCGCTCGCGCAGGCGACGGTCCACCGCCTCGCGGACCCGATCCGCCGTGCCCACCGGGACCGTCGACTTATCGACAATCACCCGCTCGTCATCCATCCACGTCGCGATGGTGTCGGCCACGGACAGCACATGCCGCAGATCGGCCGAGCCATCCTCATCCGGCGGCGTCCCCACCGCAATGAACTGGAACTCACCGTGCTGCACCGCCGCCTGGGCGTCGGTGGTGAACTGCAGCCGTCCCTCGGCGCGGTTGCGCGCCACCATCGACTCAAGCCCCGGCTCGTAGATGGGCATTTCACCGCGGTTGAGCTGCTCGATCTTATCGGCATTGACGTCCACGCAGATGACATCATTGCCCACCTCGGCAAAGCAGGCGCCGGTCACAAGCCCCACATAGCCGGTCCCGAAAATACTGACTCGCATCCCTGCCCTCCGCTGGCGTCAGTGCGCGTTGGCGGCGGCTTCCAGCGCCACCTGCATCATTTCGTGAAAACTGTTCTGGCGCTCATCGGCGCTGGTCGATGTGCCGCTCACGACATGATCGCTGACCGTGAGCACGCTGACCGCCCGTTTGCCGGTCTCGGCGGCCACGCCGTAGAGCCCGGCCGCTTCCATCTCCACGGCCAGAATGCCGTGGGCCTTCAGCGTGTCGAAGAAATTGGCGCGCGGATTGTAGAAAAGCTCCGAAGAAAAGACATTGCCCACCTGCGGGGCAATGCCCGCCTTGCGGGCCGCGTTGACGGTGGCCTCGAGCAGGCCGTAATCGGCGATGGCGGCGAAGTCGTCGCCGGCGAGCCGGGTGCGGTTGACGCTCGAGTCGGTGGACGCGCCCATCGCCACGATGATGTCGCGCACCTTGACCGTCGGGCTGATCCCGCCGCAGGTCCCCACACGGATGATCTTCTCGACGTTGTACTGGGTGTAGAGCTCGAAGGCGTAGATCGACATCGAGGGGATCCCCATGCCCGAGCCCATGACCGACACCGGCGTGTCGCCATAGCGGCCGGTGAACCCGAGCATATTGCGGGTGTCGGTCACCGTCTTCACGTCTTCGAGGTAATGGTCGGCAATCACTTTTGCCCGCAGGGGGTCGCCCGGCATGAGGACGGTTTCGGCAAAGTCGCCCGGTTCGGCACTGATGTGCGGGGTTGCCATGGCATGTGCTCCTTTGGCTCGGCGTCGATCTGAAAGCCTCCAGACTTTACCCACCCGGCGCCGCGCTGACCAGCCGTGGCCATGGCGAATGTACATTCGCACCAGAGTGCCGGCAGAATGCCCGTTCCATTCGCAGGGAAACCGTCATGACCCAACCCCGCCCGCTGGCGCTGTTCGACCTGGATGGCACACTGACCCGACGCGATACGCTGAGTGATCTGCTCTATCACCAGTTCGGCCTGGGTCGCTGCCTGCGCGCCGGCATCAGCCTGGCCCCGCCACTGCTTGGCGTGCCGCTGGGCGTGGTGCATCGCGACCGGGCCAAGGTCGACCTGCTGCGGCACTTTTTTGCGGGAATGACCGACGAGGCGTTCCAGGCGCTGGGCCGGGATTATGCGCTCAACCATCTGGACCGCCTGCTCCGGCCCCAGGCCCGGCAGCGGCTGAACTGGCATCGCCAGGCCGGGCATCGCGTCATCGTCATCTCGGCGTCGGTCCGCGAGTGGATCCAGCCGTGGACGGATTCGCTGGGCATCGAACTGCTCGCCACCGAGCTCGAGCGCCGCAACGGCCGCCTCACCGGCGAACTGGACGGTCCCAACTGCCGCGGGGCCGAGAAAGTCGTGCGCCTGCAGTCACTGCTCGACCCGGCCGATTACCATCCCATCCATGCCTATGGCGATACCGATGGCGACACCGAGATGCTGGCCCTCGCCGATCATGCCGTTTACCGGGGACTGCGCTGAGATGGACGGCAACGCCGAAGGCCTGACGATCCCCGCCCTCATCCGGGCGACACCGGGGACGGCACAACAGCCCGCGGTAATCGCCTACACCGCCACCGGGCCGGTATCCGTTGACTACGATCGCCTTCTGGCCATGGCTGAGGCCCATGCGCGGAGCCTGGGGGACGCCGGACTGGGCCGCGGCGACCGGGTTCTGATCCAGGCCCCCAACAGCATCGAGTGGATCGTCATCGCCCTCGCCACGCTGATCCACGGTGCGGTACTGGTGCCGGTGGATGCCCAGATGAGCCACGATGACCTGGCCCATGTGATCACCGACGCCGATCCCGCGCGGATCTACATCACCCGGGCCCTACGCCCCGCGCTGCCGGATTCCCCCACCGCCGCGCCCATCATCGAGCTCGATTCGCTGGACCTGACGGTGCCCGATGATGCCCCGACGGCGCCGGCGCCGCGGGACGAGCCCGCCGCCGGGGATACCGCCACGCTGTTCTACACCTCGGGCACCACCGGGCCGCCGAAGGGGGTGCCGCTCACCCACGCCAACCTGGTCAGTAATGTCCGTGCCCTGCTTGAGGCCCGTATCGCCGGGTCGGCCGATCGGGTGCTGCTGCCCCTGCCCCTGCACCATGTCTATCCGTTCAGCGTGGGGCTGCTGACGGTGCTCGGCGTTGGCGCGACGCTGATCCTGCCACGATCCCTGGTGGGCCCGCGTATTGCCGAGGCGCTGCGGGCGGGCCGGGCGACCATCCTGCTGGGTGTGCCGCGGCTCTACGAAGCGCTGTGGAGTCGACTCGAGGAACGCCTCGGCGGTCGGCGGCCCTGGCGGCAGCGGCTCTTTCATGCCGCCGTCGGGTTGAGCGAGCGGCTCCAGTCACGGCTTGGCTGGCCGTTGGGGCGCTGGCTGTTCCGACCGGTGATGAAGCGTCTGGCGCCAGCATTACGCCTGGCCGTGAATGGCGGTGCGGCCCTCGATCCGGTCATCGCCCGACGCCTGCAGGGGCTGGGCTGGACCCTGGCGAGCGGCTATGGGCTGACCGAAACAGCGCCGATCCTGACCCTCAACGCCCCGGGAGAGGCGCGCCTCGAGACCGCCGGTCGGCCCCTGCCCGGCGTGTCACTGCGCATTGTCGACGGCGAGGTACGCGCCCGTGGCCCCAACGTCTTCGCCGGTTACTGGCATGGCGCCGTGAGCAATGCCGAGAGCTTTGACGCCGAGGGCTGGTTCCGCACCGGGGATGGCGGCCGGATTGACAGCGATGGCTACCTGCACCTCAGCGGGCGACTGTCGTCCACCCTGGTGCTGACGGGCGGCGAGAACATCGACCCCGAGCGCATCGAGCGGGTATTGAACGCACAACCAGCCATCCGCGAGGCGGGTGTGCTGACACACGACGGCCGGCTCGCCGCGGTGATCGTTGCCGCCGACACGGATGATCGCGAGGAGACACGGCAGGCACGGATCGATGCGGCGCTGCGGGCGGCCCGCACTGATCTGCCCGCCCATCATGCGATCGGCGAGGTCCGCCTGAGTGCCGATCCCCTGCCCCGGACCCGCCTCGGCAAGCTGCGCCGTCCCCACCTGGCGCGCCTTTTCGAGCGTCTCGGTGGCGATCAGCCAGAGATACGCCAGACGCCCATCGACACTGAGGCCATGGCACCCGAAGACCAGGCGCTGCTCGCCGATGAAGCCGCGCTGGCAACCTGGCGATACCTGGCCGGCCGCTTCGCGAACCGGCGCCTGACCCCGGACAGCCGACTCCATCAGGATCTGGGACTCGACTCGCTGGGATGGATGGACCTGGGACTGGCGCTGCGTGATCAGGTCGGTATCGAACTCGATGATGCCGCGATTGGCCGGGTGGAAACCGTTCGCGACCTCCTCCAGGAAGTGATCCACGCCGATCCAGCGGCACTCGCCGCCGAGGGACAGGCACCGGCAACCCTGACCAAGCAGCTGGCCGACCCCGAGGCGCTGCTCGATGAATCATCAACCCGCCTGCTCACACCCCGCGGTCCACTACGCTACGCCACGGCCCGGCTGGCCCTGGGCGCCTGCCGGCAGCTCAATCGACGCTTCGCCCGGATCGAGGTGGAAGGGGAATGGCCGCAGGACGGCCCATTCCTGATCACCCCGCGGCATGTCAGCGCCTATGACCCCATCGCCCTCACCGAGAACCTGACCCGCCGGCAGATGGAGCCGTTGTTCTGGGCGGGGTGGACCGGGCTGCTGTTCTCATCGGCCCTGCGCCGCACTTTTAGCCATGTCGCCCGGATTCTGCCGATCGACCCCGGTGCGGCACCACAGCGCAGCCTGGCCCTGGCGGCGGCGGCACTGCAACGCGGTCACTCCCTGGTGTGGTTCCCGGAAGGGCAACGCGGGACGGACGAAGCCCTGCAGCCC